>JBLIIE010000033.1:0-36711 GCA_047634635.1 Granulosicoccus sp.
AGCTGCTGGATATACCTGCAGGCAAGCTAGGTCAGCTTACCAAGGCGTTGAAGAAAGCCGAGAATGCAGAAGTGAAAACGCTGGAAGAGCAGCGTGGGTTATTAATTGAAGTACGCCAGCTTGAACGCGTGTTGTCTGCTTTGCCAATGCTGGAGCGGCTTGACACATCAGAACAGGCTGCCGGGAGTTTGAATGATTATCCGGAGCATCTGGACATCACCAGTAAGCAGGTTATCGAGCTACAAAAAGAGGAGCATCAAGCCAACATCGAGCGAGAACGACTGCAAACTCGTCAGGTCACACTCGCAGAGGAGTTAAAGCTACTGCCAGCCGAACCTGCTTATGCAGGATTGGAAGCAACTATTAACGGCCTCGGTGAACTGCAAAGCCGTTACCGCCACGCTGAACTGGAATTGGATAATCAGCAGGAAGCGCTGGCGTTAGTCACGACACGCATGACCAATTTGGTACGTGAACGATTACATCATGAGGCAGACCCTAGTACGCTGGTGGTTGATGCAGCCGTCATCAAATCATTGAACGATGCACTCGCGCAGCAGGATGAGGCCACCAAGCGAGTCACTATCGAGCATGCTAGCATCAACCAGTTGGACATCAGTATCAGGAGCGAAGAGTCGAAGCTGGAGGACCTTGAGAAGGTTAAACCCGAGGGCGCAGGTCTTGGCGAGATCCTTGAACACTATAATGCTCAGGCATTATCCGGTGAATACAAGGCGGCTACTCAGGCGTTGCGAGAAGCCGATCAGAAAGTAGAAGAAGCTCTGGATGTATTGTCTATCAAAGGACAGCGCTTTACTCAACTTCCCGAATGCTCCCTCATGATCGAAGAGGCTGAAGCACATGTAGAGCGCTGGCAGACGCTCAACACCACGCTTGCAACAGCCAGAGAGCGCCAACAGGCTGAACAGCAAGACCACAATAGCCTGACACTCGAAAGTACCCAGCTCGAATCCTTTGACGGGTTGGCCAGTGATCAGGATACACAAGCCCTTAAAGAGTTGCGTGACGGTGCCTGGAAACGCCACAAAGAATCATTGACGTTGGAAACAGCAGAGGTGTTTGAGCCCACCTTATTTGATGTCGACAAAGCGATGGAAGGCCGTTTGACTCATGCCAGTGATCTTGCCCGATTGCGTGAAGTGCATCGTCAGATTCCCCGTGTGCAAGGGCAGCTTAATAGTCTTGCAGAGTCAATCAGTTCAGCTGAAGACGAGGTGACGAGCATTGAGCAAACTCTGGCAGGTGTGATGCAGCATGCCGGTATCGAGGCGAGCTTACCGCCCAAGGCTGTTCTCAATTGGGTGCGTAGTTATCACGAGACGAAATCACAGCTTCACAGTGCCCAAAGACTGCTGACATACAAGCAGCCTGTGCTGGACAAAGGCCAAAAGCTCAAAGACGCATTGTCAGGCTATATAAAGCGCGAGCAAGCAATGCTTGAAGAACTACTGCCGGCTGCAAACACAGTGCTGGAAGTGTACAAACGTCACGATCATTCACTTCAATCGTCACAGAATACCTTGGCAGATCTACTCCGGAAGAAAGACATTTCCGTAAGTCAGCTGGAAGCCCTCCGTGCCCTACAGACAAAGGCTTGCGCTGACTGGGATGCATTGGTGAAATCCAGTTTCCCGGTAGCGTTAGACACTGGCAAGTTAGCGTTGTCATTGCATGCGCTGAGCGAGCTGCGTGAATACAATGTCGAACGTGAGGCGTTGCAGAAACAATGTAAGCAAATGCAACGAGACAAAGCGCTTTTTATTGAAAAGCTAGAGCAAATTATTAGTGACAACAAGCTTGAACAAGGCGCAACCCCAGACAGTAATCTGAGCAAGCTGCAAGAGTTAGCCTCTCTTGCAAAGAAACAAGTTGATGAAAAAACGCAGCTAGAGAAAAAACTGGAGAAGGCGTTCACCGATGGCATTGAAGCTGAAAAACGCCAGGATTCTGTGAAGGTTCAGAGCCAGGTTCTTGCGGCCATGTTTAACGCAAATGTGCCTACGGCGGATCTAACCGAGCTATTTGAAGCTGTTCAGAAAACGCAGGAAGCTAAAGCACTGCGTAAGAAATACGACGAAGACTTAAGTTCGCTCAGACAGACCTTGGGCGTCTCCTCAGAAGAGAAAGCGCGGGTAATGCTTGCCGAACTGGATATTCAATCGGTTCAGGAAAAACACGTAGAAAAAGAAAGCGAACTTGAACTGGCTAGTGAGCGTAGCAAAGGGGCCACTGAAAAACGCACGCGATGCGCAGAGCAGCTAACAGCGCTTACTGGTGATGGGGAGGTTGCGCAACTAGTGGAGCAGCGAACCACACTGGAGTTACAAATGAGTGAAGCTGCGATGGACTACCTTAAGCTCAGTCTGGGTCACAGGCTCGCTGAGCAGGCTATCAATCGCTATCGCGATAAACATAGAAGTGGAATGATGGAAGCCACGGAGACGGCATTTGCGCAGCTGACTGATGGTAAATACAGCGCCTTACAGACACAAAGCAACGGTAAAGAGGAAACCTTGTTGGCATTGGACAAAGATGGCACCGCTAAGCGTGCGGATGAGATGTCCAAAGGGACTCGTTTCCAGCTTTATTTGGCGCTACGTGCTGCAGCCTATGATCAATTGGCTGAACAGGGTACTTGTCTACCGTTTATCTGTGATGATATTTTCGAGACCTTTGATGAGGATCGCACTCGGGCAGCTTGTCGTGTCATGGAACGTATCGGGCAGCGTGGTCAGGCGATTTATCTGACTCACCACCGCCATGTGGTTGAGCTGGCTCGCGAGGTTTGTGGGGATCGGGTGCAGGTGCATGAGTTGTAGCGAGTCGTGCTGTCGCGGTATATCATCCCGGATGGCACGCTACGCCTATAGGAGCCAATAAAGCTCCCGCGAAACTTGAACCGGCTGATTGTGGGCGCATGTAGAAAATTGAGGTTTTGTGATAGCGTCAGGCGGAGGGGTGGAAATTTCGCGCATGGAAAATCCAGGATAGGAAGCATTTCCAGACACAGCCGCATGGTTGAATTCTCTTCAACTCGGCAACTTGATTTTGCTGTTTGAAAAGCAGGAAATTGATCTTGCAACGGTGAGCGAACTAACCAACGAGGACCTTCGCGAATTAGGCCTGCTGATGGGACCTCGAAAAAATTACTGCAGGCCATCAACGTTCTGAAACAGGACGTGGCAGAGAAACAGAATAAGACTTCTGACTCTCGAGATATTTCCACTGCCACAAAAGGGCAGAACAGACAGGTTACTATCCTATTTTCAGATATTTCTGGGTCTACGACTTTATCTGCTGATATCGGTTCAGAAGAGACTCATTTACTGCTGCAAGCCTACTTTGAAATTGCCGATGAGATCGTAAGGGTGCACGGTGGAATAGTCGACAAGTATATCGGTGACAGTGTTATGGCAGTTTTCGGTGTGCTGGTTGCCTATGGTAATGAAGCGCAGAGGGCAATGAATGCGGCATTTGCCATTCAGGCCTCAATGCCACAGATCTGCGTGCTCTGCGTCCTAAAGAAACTATTGAGCTCGCTGCCACTTTCCTGGATCCATCCAAAGAGCTTACAAAATTATGTATTGAGCGATCTGCAGGAAACCCTCTTTTTCTAGAGCAGTTGCTGCGAAACGCTACGACAATTGGTTTTAATGCAGTGCCGGATACGGTCCAAAGCCTGGTGCAAGCCAGTTTGGAGAGCTTGAACCGCATTGACCGCGAAACGCTTGAGGTGGCAGCAACCATAGGGCAACGTTTTAATGTGGAGCACGTTCGAAGACTTCTCGAAACATCCGACTACGACCTTTCTGAACTGGTAGTGCGACGTCTAATTCAGTCAGAAGGGGTTCTGTATATTTTTTCACATGCTTTAGTGAGAGATGGTGTTTACGCCTCGATTCTTGACTCTCGAAAACGTGATTTACATAGTCGAGTAGCAAGCGTTCTTGGTGAAAGTGATCTATCTCTTCGTGCTCAACACTTGGAACAAGCGCAAAGTCACAATGCTGCGCTTACGTACATAGAGGCGGCGAAAGCCAAGGCAGACGAGCAGGACGAAGACTTTGCTCTTGAGCTGTGTGAGAGTGGCATAAGCCTCTCTAATGACTATGATGTTTTGCTAAGACTGTTGTTGCTCAAGGGTGAGGTTTTACTAAACCTTGGCTGCACGCAGGACTCGATGGAAACATTCAGGCGGGCTGAAGATTTATCGATTACAGAATCTGACAGCTGCCGTGCCCTGATTGGCCTTGCTGAAGGGCTGCGGATTGCAATCCATACGATGATGCGATCGCCAAACTTCATCTGGCCGAGGGCATATCCGAAGCATTGCCCGTATTCGAACGCGCCCGTATTTTTCACCTTCGTGGAAGCGTTTTTTTTACTCAAGGCAATACTGAAGGCTGCCTTACCGCCCACGAGGAGTCGTTAAAACATGCTAAGGATGCAGGAGACCCAGCTTCGCAGGCCATGTAATATCGTTCGCCAGTCTTAAGCTCGGCGATTTTGAACAGGCTGAAAAAGCGGCTCAAGAGACAATCTAATTGGCAGATCAGATAGGTGCTGCTGTTTTCTCAATTGCGGGGCTGACTATATTGGCGCAGACGCAAAAGGCATTATTTCTAATAGAGGACGCATCTGCTTCGAGTGTGGATGCAATTGATCGATTAAAAGAGACAGGGCGTAACTTTGTAGGGTCGTATACCCTTTTAGTCGCAGCCTCACTTGAACCTGATCCTGAAATGAAACGCTTGTGCCTGGAAGATGCACAAGAAATACTGGAACAAGGCTGTGTCATTCACAATCATCCGTGGTTTTGTGATGTCGCTACAAATATTGAGTTGAGGATGGTCATTGGGATGCGCTTTTAAAACATGCCGACAGGCTTGAAGCCGCGTTCAGACGCCAGCCGTTGGCAAGGAGTAGTTTTATTGCCCGTCGGGCAAGAGCGTTAGCTAAAATTGGAACTGGCCAGATAGACGGTGCTACCGTGAAGGAGGTTAAGCAATTGATCTCAACAGGCACCGCAGCTGGATTGAAACCCGACGTAATCATGCTCCAAGAGGCACTTAAGAACGCTACGTAAGCGAACACCGCTTTATGTAACCCTGCCAAAGTAAGCTCGCTAGCTGAGTTTCAGTGTGCAAATCTTTGAGGGATTGCAAATTATCCAGATGACTATTTATATAGGCAGTAGCGAGTGACGGTTGAAGATAAGTGCCTGAAGTCATAACCTATTTCTGTTTATCGTACATTGCGTAGTCATGCAAACACGAAAATATTCTTCGAATTCACGTTCACTGAATAGTTCAAAAACAGCAATTGTTTTTCACAGATGCGAAAAATCTGAGTAATTGACAAAAAAAGGAAACTCATACTTGGAGAATTCGCGTACGCCAAGTGTCGCGCTGCCGACGATGACACTGCGTTCAATGCATTGAATGATCTGGTTGAAATGCTTGGATACGATGGGCTGCTTTATACGTTTGTACCGCAGTTCACACTAGATGGCAACTCGTCAGAACAACCTATAATTTCAGCTTCTGAAGGATATAGTCCAGAATTTATCAGCGACTATATAGAGGCTCGTTTCGACCAGCAGGACGCTATGATCAGAGCTATCAGCGAGGCGGCAGTTAGCCTCAATGAATTGGTGGGAAGAAGTACGGCAAGGAAAGCTGAGTGAAGATGAGACGCTAGTGCTTGAATCTGGAGGGCAAGACTACTGAATTAACAGTGGGATGACGATTCCAGTATTAGCTGGGGACCAAGGAATAGCATGTGCCAGTATTATCAGTGGCGACAAGGATCTGTTAGTTAAATCTAACCTGTTAGAGAATCAACAACTCATCGAGTGATGTGTGAAAATATTCCATCAGAGAGTGATGCTGGAAAATTCGAGAACTGAAGTATTCGTCGCAGCTTTGCTGGGTCGATTTAGCGTAAAAGAACGGTTTGTACTGGGAGGTCTCATAGTGGGGAACTAAGAGCCACCAGCTGGCTTGATGATAATCTTGAGCTGGGTAAGTGCTATGAATATCAGGTGAGGTTCATATGGCCCAATGGTGATTCCTATGTATCCACCACGATTCGATTAGTCATGTCCGGGGTGTTTGATGAGCATCCTTAAATCCACTCAGCACACTGGTCAGATTGTCGCCCAGCTCATCACAAAGATAACCGCCTTCCTGCACAAAGAGCGTTGGCAGGTTCAAGCTAGCGATCGCGGCTCCAATGCGCACAAAACCCGGAGTTGTTACAGCCAACCCCTTGAAGGGATCATCGATATAAGCATCTAATCCTAGTGCAACAACCAGGGTGTCTGTTCCGAAGGCATGCACACGTGTGAGAGCTGTTTTAAGTGTTGCCAGGAATACCTCGTCGTCGCTACCGCGTTCAAGCGGCAAGTTAAGGTTGTAACCCAACCCTGGCCCCTTTCCTCGTTCGTGGGCATAACCCCAGAAAAAGGGATAAAAACGCGCTGGGTCGGCGTGTATGGAAATGGTTAGTACATCATCGCGGTCATAGAAAATACCTTGGGTTCCATTGCCGTGGTGCACATCGATGTCTAAAATGGCTGTTCGTCTGCCTTTGGCTGCTAAGTGATTTGCAGCGATAGCAGAATTATTGAGAAAGCAGAATCCGCCAGCAAGATCCCCAAAGGCATGATGGCCGGGTGGGCGTGACAAAACGTAAGTGGCAGAAGTGCCGTTGAGTAGCGCATCTGCACCCGTCACGGCAGACTGAGCCGACCAATAGGCTGACTCCCAGGTTCCAGAGGCGATGGGGCAGGCGCTGTCGGCCTGATGGAACCCAGCCTGACCTGCGGCAGATTTCGGGTAGCTGTCGGTGCGGTTGGCCGGATGGATGTTGGGTATTACTTCATCACCGGCGCCGTCTATGTGTTGCCAGCGCGTATAGATGGTTTGTAAAAAAGTCAGATATTCTGGTGTGTGGACTGCGGCAATCGGTCCTAAGCCGGCGTCCGTTGGAGTTTCGAAATTGCAACCTGCTGCGATGGCTCCCGAGTGAAGCACCTTGATCCTTTCGGGCTGCTCAGGGTTGGGTAGCACGCGGCCGTTGGCTAGAAAATGCTTCGGGTCGTGGTTCCACTGCCGTTCGTCTAAAATGGCTTTCACTTTTTACCTCTCATTCTTCGTCTCTTATACTGTCTTTCATTTCGTGTTTAAAGGCGCCTAAGAGCGTCTACACCAAGTTTGTCTAGGAACATCGTTTTTTCTCCCTGTCTTTCGATCAACCCCAGTCGATCGTAAAACTGACGGGCACGGGGTGATCCGTCGTAGACGGCCAGTTTGAGATACTTAGCTCCCCACCGTGCATAGGAATCGTCGGCGGCATGGCTAAGCAGGCGTTTTCCCAAGCCACAACTCCTTGCCATCTGCGCAACCCAAAGATCGGATACATAAACACCTGTAGTGCCAAGAGTGGTCGACATTACCGGCGAGAACACAACGGCGCCGCATAGTGTGTTGGTAGCATTGACAGCGATCAGTGCATAGAACGCAGGCGTTGAACCGAACCCTGCTTGCTCTAGGAAATCGATACAAGCTGGATGCTGGTCGCCTAGTTCATCTGACAACGCACGTAGTGCTGAATCAAGCAAGCTTAAGTCGTGCTTCTCGACCGACCGGATGATGATCTGCTGCATACTTAAACTGAACTATTCATGAAGGCTCAAATGGCTGTCTTGGCACTACCTTTCAGCCTCAGCATTTCGCGGACATCGCTCGGTGTTGCAACCGTGCGTCCCAGCTCTTCAACTATGTGACGTATTTTGGTGACCTGTTCCGCATTGGTCTTAGCTAACTGGCCACGTGTAATCATCAGGCTATCTTCCAGCCCTACGCGAACATGCCCTCCTAGAGTTGCAGCCATCGTTGCCATGGGTACTTGTTGGCGCCCCGCAGCTAAAACCGAGAACATGTAGGTATCGCCAAAGAGTTTGTCGGCCATCATTTTCATGTGCATCAGATTTTCAGGGTCAGTGCCCATTCCACCCAGAACACCGAATACGAACTGGATATACAACGGTGTTTCCACTAGTCCGCGATCGACAAAATGGCGCAGCATGTAGAGATGGCTAAGGTCGTAGCATTCAAATTCAAAGCGTGCCCCGCGTACCTCACCCATTTGCTTCAGAACGTGCTCGATGTCGCGTGGCGTATTCTTGAACACCATGTCGTCAGTGCCTTCCAGAAAGGGTTTTTCCCAGTCGTATTTCCAATCGGTGATACGTTGAACAGCGCGGTAGAGCGCAAAGTTCATCGAGCCCATATTTAATGAGCACATCTCCGGCTCCGCTGCCATAGGTGACGCCAACCGATCGTCCAGAGTCATGACGGCACTGCCACCTGTTGTTATATTCAGAACCGCGTCGCAACCTCGCTTTATACGAGTCAGGAAAGGCATGAAATGCTCGGGCAGGGCAGAGGGACGTCCGTTATCAGGATTGCGCGCATGCAGGTGCAAAATGGATGCACCGGCTTCGGCGGCACCCAGTGCGTGCTCGGTGATTTCATCGGCAGTGATGGGCAGGTACGGTGACATCGACGGTGTGTGTATTGAGCCGGTGATGGCGCAGGTGATGATGATATTTGACACGGCAACCTCCCTTTATAACTTCGTTGCGATTGCAGCAGGAATTTCAGACATAAGCTGATCCATGGAGCGTTCGAGAATCTGTGTGATCTCATCGAGCTGTGACTCTGTCACGATCATAGGTGGGCAGACAAGGAAGTGATCACCTGACGTGCCACCGCGCGTCCTGCGCGAGTAGATGATCAGACCGTTTTCATAGGCAATATCTACCAGTCGGCTATGGGCGTTGAAAGCCACGGGCAGGGGCTCCTTTGTGACACTATCGGCCATCAGTTCGAACGCAAGTAGTAATCCTTTACCTCGCACATCGCCAATGAGTGGGTAGCGCTGCATTAGCGATTGTAATCGAGTGGTCAGTGCGTCGCCCATCTGAGTGGCGTTGTTCATCAAATCACAGTGTTCGATTTCATTTAACACTGCAAGTCCGGTAGCGCAAGCCAGTGGGTTGCCAGCGTAGGTGTAGCCATGGATAAACCCGCCCGAGTCCAACACGGCCTCTACCATGTCATCTCGCGCAATCATTGCACCCAATGGAACGTAGCCAGCACCAAACCCCTTTGACAGAGCAATAATGTCTGGAGTTACGTCCCAGTGTTCAGCGCCAAAAAATCGCCCAGTGCGACCGCCACCTGTCATTACCTCATCATGTATCAGTAGCAAGCCGTACTGGTCGCATATTTTGCGAATACGGTGCATGTACCCGGCAGGTGGAACTAGTGCACCAGTCGAGGCACCGCCGATGGGTTCCACGATAAAGGCCAGTACCGTCTCCGGTCCTTCTTCAAGAATTTTAGCTTCAAGCATGTTGGCGTAGTGCAGACCCGTTGCAGGGTCATTCGGGTCTAGTCCGTCCAGGTAGGCGCGGGGTGCAGGAATTTTCGGCATTGCCAGCATGATCGGATCAAAGGGCGCTGTCATCGGAGCGTAACCGGTAATGGCAAGTGCGCCTAGTGTTGAGCCATGATAACTGGGGTAGCGTGATATGGTTTTGGTGCGTTGCGCCTGACCTTGGGTCAGGGCGTATTGACGCGCCATCTTGAGTGCGCTTTCCACCGCCTCAGATCCTCCGGACACAAAGAAAACTCGATTTAGACAATGGGGAGACAGGCCAGCGATTTTTGCAGCCAACGCCTCACTTGCGTCAGTCTGGAAATGCAGTCTGTAGCCGAAGGTTGATTTGTCCATTTGCGCACGCATTGCGGCTACAACCGCAGGGTTCGAATGTCCAATGTTGCTGACCATTGCACCAGAGGACCCATCGATGTAGCGCTTGCCAGTGGTATCCCACATATAGATACCCTCTGCGCGATCCAGCTCTGGGCGCGGCAGGCGTGATTGATAGAACAGGTTGGTCATCTAATGTTCCGTGACAGGAAGAGCGCTACATTCTTGTGGGGCAAGCTGGACATTCACGGTGTCTCCAGTATTGAAAGGACGTCCGGAAATCATATTGATTGCCTGTAGCCGGGTATCGCCGATGCGTACAAAATAGCGTGCTAATTGACCTTGGTAATCGACAGCTTCAACCACGGCCTGTGTCGTGTCTGCCTGTGCTGTGCCGCTACTCAGGATTAGCTTCTCCGCCCTTATCATTAACTGACCGGTCCTGGCGTCGCCCAGTGTGATTGCGCGGGCAGTCGGTACATGGGTTGTTCCGAATTCAGAAGTTTCAAGGATGACGCCTGTATCGTCGTGTGCAATCACAGTCGCCGGCAGTAGGTTTGAGGCACCGAGAAAGGTGGCGACAAATTCGGAAGCTGGTGCGTTGTAGACCTCGTCGGGTGCGCCGATCTGTTCAATCGTGCCAGCGCTCATCACTACGATTTTGTCTGACATTGCCAAAGCTTCTGACTGATCGTGGGTTACAAAGATCGTCGTGACGCCAATCCGGTCTTGGATGGCCTTCAATTCGACGCGCATATCCTCACGCAGGTTGGCGTCCAGCGCAGAGAGTGGTTCGTCCAGCAAGAGAACATCGGGTTCGATTACGATGGCACGCGCCAAGGCGATGCGTTGCTGCTGTCCACCTGAGAGTTGCTGGGGGTAGCGATCCTCAACCCCTGGTAGACGGACAATGTCCAGAGCGTTTCGTACTTTCTCTTTCGTGTCCGATTTCGACACGCCTCGATATTTCAGCCCAAAGGCAATATTTTGACTGATGGTTCGATGCGGGAACAGGGCGTAGTTTTGGAACACCAGGCCCAGATTGCGTTTGTGGATGGGGATATCGTTTACCCGTTTGCCCCCGATCATGATGTCCCCGCTGGTTGGGGTGCCCAATCCTGAAATCATCCGCAGGATGGTCGTCTTACCACAGCCCGACGGGCCTAGAAGTGTCGTGAAACTACCTTCGTCGAAAACCACAGTTGCATTCTTGACAGCCGTTACCGACCCAAAGGATTTCTGGATGTTGTTAAGTTCAACACGCGCCATGGGCAATGATCCGATAGTAAGGGGCTGTCACACAATGACTTCAGCAACTGAAATGCTCATCTTATTGTGGATCAGCCCCTAGAGGCAAAGACATGCGGGCCGCGCGTCAAGGCGCGACCTGCAAGCAAAACAATAAGACTTAACCGCCTTTAGAAACGCGGTTCCATTTCTTGGTCTGCTCTTTTTCAACAGCGTTCCAGACGCCAGGGTCGCGGAACACCAGCTTATCAAGCTTGCCGGTTGGGTCGTAGGCAGGAAGTGCTTCGATGATCGGTGTCATCTTGACCTTGTTGGGGTCGAGTGAGCTCGGATACTTCTGACCCTCAGCCACTGCGATGGCGGTTGCCGGATCCAGCATGAAGTTCAGCAACTCTTCTGCTTCAGCCATGGGTGAGCCTTTGATCACAAACATACTTTCCATCCACGCTAGACCGTTTGGAGGATCCATATACGCAATGGGATGCCCTTGCGCCTGAAGTGCTGCAACCCGTCCTGACCATGCCTCGGTGACGTAGATTTCTTCCTTGGCCAGAAGGTCCATTAGCTCCGCACCGGAGGCCCAGTATTTCAAGACCAATTCGCGGTGTTCGCGGGCTTTATTCCAGACGGCATCCCAGTCCTGAATATCGTTTGGGTTTTGATCGGACTGCAGCGCACCATACCAGGCACGATTGGCCCAATCGCCACCCCAGCCACCGATCTTGCCTTTCAGTTCTTTGTCTAACAGCAGGTTTGCACCCAGCTCAAGGGCTTTCTCTTTAGAGACATATTTGGTGTTGTAGGCGATGCCTGTGGTGCCGTAGTCGTAGGGAATAGCAGAAAGACTATCAGGTGTTATGGCACGGAATGGATCGATGATGGCTGACATAACATTTTTAATGTTAGGGATATTGGCTTCGTTTAATTGACTGTCGTAGCCTGCATCAACCCAGCGCTTGTACCAGCTAACACCGGACGAATGCAGTATGTTGTGCCCGTCCGTGTTGCCGGCGGCCTTGATCTTGGTTAAGACCTCTTCCTCTCCACCAAAAGTTGCGTCTATGACCTTGTTGCCAGTTGCCGTCTCATAAGGGTTGAATGCATTGTCGCGCAAGGCTTCAGAGACAACCCCGCCCCAGCCTTCAAAGTTAAGATTGACTCCGGCAGCTCGAGCCTGTGTAGCCATGGCGGTCATAACTCCGCCGGATACACCAGCGGTTATACCAGCCGCACCGAGCAGCCCAAGGAACGAGCGGCGGTCGATGTCGCCGTTGCCCATGCGCTCAAGCAGCATGTCGTAGCGTTTCGTAGAATCCATTTTTTTCATATCGTCTCTCCTGATAAGTTGATACTTAGATTTTCTTGCGGGAGTAATAGCGGGCCAAACCACCTGCTAACAACGGCAAGCCCACGGTAATACAAATCATCACGAATCCCAAAGCGTTGATTTCGGGACTGACAGAATTGCGCAACATGCCGAATATCTGTGTCGGCACGGTTTCCATTCCTGAGGGGCGCCAGAAGGCGGTAGCGGTGATGTTATCGAATGAGATCGTGAAGGCGAAAAGGGCACCCGCAAATACCGCTGGCAGCATAAGTGGAAAAGTCACTTCAAAGAAAGTTTGAAGTGGGCTTGCCCCCAACGACTGCGCAGCCTCTTCGTAGTCGCGGCGAATGCCGACCAGACGCGCCTGCACCACCAGTACTACAAAAGGCAAGGCGATAATGCAATGTCCCAGTAATAGCAGGCCGAATGAGCGTGGCATGTGCAGCCAGCGCAAGAAGATCAATAGACCTACAGCCAGAACGGTTTCGGGCACGAGAATGGGCGTGATCAGAAAAGTGGTGATCAAGTTTTTTCCACGAAATTCATAGCGCACTAGCGCAATAGCCGCGAGTATGCCTAGTGTGGTAGATATGATCGCCGTCAGGCTACCCAGAAGCAACGAGGTACGGAACGCGCGCATGATCGCCTCGTTCTCATAGAGCTTGATAAACCAGCGAAAGCTGAACCCTTCGATAGGAAAGCCACCGAATTGTGAAGAATTGAAAGCGAGTAACAATACGACAAGAATAGGGGCGAACATGAAAACGTAAACCATGATGGTGTAGGTTTTTATTAGCGTCCATACTTGTATTTTCATTCTATTTGAACGCTTTCGAAAGTTGGTTGAGCCCCATCAGGCGGCTGTAGAGCACGACAACCAGGCCCAGCAGTAGTAGCAGGGTAAATGACAGAGTGGCACCCATTGGCCAGTTTAGTTCGCTGATAATTGCGTCGTAGATCAGGTTGCCAAACAGGAAGTCGTTGGGGCCACCGAGGATCAATGGTGTCACGTAGCTGCCTCCGGTAAGCACGAAGACCAATAAACATCCAGCGGCTAGTCCGGGTGCTGAAAGAGGCAGGGTGACTTCTCGAAAAGCCTGCCAGGGGGTCGCACCCAATGTGCGTGCGGCGGGTTCAAGATTTTCATCAATGCCTTCAAGGCTGACATAGATGTTGAGGATCATGTAGGGCAGGAAGACGTGGATGAACCCGATGATTACTGTAAATTCGTTGTACATCAGCGACAGGGGCGCATCGATTAGGCCTAGAAACTGGAATAGCCCGTTTAATGCACCTTGATTGCCGAAAATGTGGATCCAGCTGAGAGTGCGAATGATAAAGCTGATCCAGAATGGCAGGATCAGCAACAACAGTAAAAGCCACTTGTCGCGAAATTTTGTCATTGCGATAAAGTAGGCTGGTATGTAGCCCAACACGGCCGCAAGAACGGTGACTATGATGGAGAGGCGAAGCGTCTTCCATATGGCTGTGTGGTAATAGCTGTCTGTGGCTACCTCGTTCCAGTTACCAAATTGAAATGCAACTCTGTCTACAGCCAGATCGATATTCTCGTAAAAAGAGTATACCAACATGAATGCCATCGGAATGACCACAAGCAGCGTAATCGCAAGTAACGAAGGCGACAATAGCACCCAGGGACGTCTATCTGTTTTATGTTCGTTAGATTGCATACTGGCGAAACACCACAGCTCTCGAGGGGTCAGTATTGCATGGGTGTTGGAATTAGGCTAATGAGTATGAGATAGCCTTAATCTTGATGCCGGAGGCTGCTTTTCAAATTTGCATTGTTGACCGCTTCAGCTTCGCAGGATACGATTAATTGTCTGTGAACCGTAATGACCGATTTCCAGCTCGTCTCCCCAGTTATCTAATTTGCCGGTGAGACTATTTAATTAATCATATTCCTCTAGGAGCGAAATATTCGTGTATTCAGTTCCCAAATTGCACGTATAAGTGAAGTCCCTTCATAACCAAACTTCTCAAAGCGCCTCCATGATCCCAATCGCCGATCACCCCTTGCGATACCCAATGGCAAACGAGCTTCATGCTCGCCCATTCCCGGTCATCGCAGCACCTAGCCGAGCGGCGTATCTGGCGATAAAGCCTGCACAGAATGCAGCAGGGCGTAATAGGGAGGCAGATTGGGCTCATCTGATTGATCTTCTTGATCGCTTTGGTGCTCAACATCCGCAGCCAGGCGCAACACACTATTCGGGGCAGATCGGCAAGCATTCTCTGAAATGGGAAAGTCATACAGAATTTGTGACCTACACAATCTTTGACGAGGGTGTATCTGGTCAGCCTTTCGATCCGCAAACATTTGCAGCGTTCCCCCAAGACTGGTTGGCGGCATCGCCTGGCACGCGAGTCACGTCTGCCCTCATCCAGATTGAAGTGGGTAATGGTGACGATGGTATTGTTGACAAGACGCGTGACTGGTTTGTACCCGAAAGCCTCGCTATAAGTCGAGTACTGGATAAGGAGCTGGTGATTGCTGGCGATTTCCGTATTGATTCTTCAGGTCATATGCGTTTTGCAGTTTTCGCGCGACCTGATACTCGCGAGCGACTGGTCGGGCGTGTAGTGCAAAATTTGTGTGAGATAGAAACCTACAAGGCCATGTCCATGTTGGGCCTGCACCGGGCAAGAGAGCTTGGTTCGCGCATGGGTACTATAGACAATACGCTTACGTCGCTGTTGTCAGATATGGTGGGCCCAATCAACAAGCCTGAAGCTATGCTCCAGTCGCTACTTGAAGTGTCGGCCGAGCTGGAAAATATCGTTGCGCAGTCGGCCTTTCGATTTGGCGCAACTAAGGCCTATGAATCCATCGTTAACCAGCGTATCGACGTGCTGAGAGAGCAACGGTTTCAGGAGCTGCAAACATTTAATGAGTTCATGATGCGACGGTTTGATCCTGCCATGCGGACAGTGGAATCTACACAAGAGAGGCTGTCTCGGATGTCAGAACGTGCCCAAAGGGCTAGCGATTTGTTACGAACGAGAGTGGACGTGGAACGCTCTGCACAAAACCAAGATCTACTAACATCGATGGACAAGCGTGCAGATCTGCAATTGCGTCTGCAACGCACGGTTGAAGGGCTGTCAGTGGTGGCCATTAGCTATTACGCAGTCAATCTTGTGTTGTATGTGGGGGGGCCACTGGAAAAATTCTACGGTATTTCTAAAACGCTAATGGCAGGCGTTGCCACCCCCCTTGTTCTACTGGGAGTGTGGTGGATGATCAAGAGGATTCATAAGCGCCTGGATTGAGCCGCGTCAATATCCAACCCATTGCAGCACAAGCATCGAGTAACAATTTAGTAGATGTCTAAAAATACAGGTACTCGTAACTTACTAAAAAAAGACCCCATATCTGTTATCGTTACCGACGGTTGAGTTGTGAAAAATTACTATTTTTGCGTCTCAACTGTGCCAGATATGAAAGTTTTATAACCACTTCCATACCTCACCTCCCTTCTTCGGTGGGTTGAGTTGCCTTTAGCTATTGAATCCAAGAATGAAAAATCTACTTACCGTTCGAAATATCCTGATCGCGATTCCTGCACTTATTTTGTTGGCCGCACTCCATTACGCTCTTCCACAAGTTGATGTAGTGCGAGCTGTTGGTGTTGAAATCAAGCGCCTGGATGTAAAGGAATCTGATACTGGACAATCCCGTACGCGAGATGTCTACCAGCTACAGATGGAGACGCAGAGTGGAAATCCTAAGGTCTATCGAAATGAGGACAACTTCCTGTACCTCAAATTTGATTCTGCCGACCTGCAGGCGCAAATTCAGTCATTTGCGGCAGATAAGCAGCTCGTTGCGCTGCGTCACTACGGTTGGCGTTTGACGTTGTTCTCTACATTCCCGAATGGGGTGAAAGTGTGGCCTGTTGAAGAGGGATACCGACATATTCCAGTGTTTAATACCGTTGTAATCCTCGCTCTTGGAACAATCTTCTTCATGGTTTTCCGGCGCGTTTCTAAATCAGTGGCAGGTGCCCGTCAGGTCCTGGAGAACAAGCGCTTAGAGCGTGAGGAGCGTGAAGCCAATGCATCACGGGAGGCGCAGGTAGCGCTGGATCGTGACAGTGATGTAAAAAAGAAAAAGCAGAGTGATATTGATGATTTTCTGAACAATGGTGGCAGTAAAAAGGACTGAATTTGATGGAAAACGGGTGTGCAGGCACGTTATGTACGACCCGCAAATATGATCTGGAGGCTGGCGCTTTGACTCTGATGACATCCTCTGCTCAGGGACAGGATATTTTCAGAATTGCAGAGCGCATCAATCCCAAACGTGCGTTCCTGTTTGTCTCCACCATTCTTGGACGGCATATCCCGGTAGACCCGGTTGAGCACAGAGCGGCTCTTAGTAAGATGGCGGAGGGTGTCTCCGCACATCTGCTAAAAGGCCCTGTCTTTGTCATGGGATTTGCCGAAACAGCTGTGGGTGTCGGTGCAGGTGTCTTTGACAGCCTCAGATTGGCGAATCCTGAACACGATATGGGGTATCTGACGACAACGCGCTTTTCTGCAACGGGTTCGCAGGACTGGTTCACGATCGAGGAGAGCCATTCGCATGCGGTGGATCACGTCATTCTTGTACCTCAGTCGGGTGTCATGCGGCACGGACCTGATGCCACACTGGTGCTTGTAGATGACGAGACAACAACTGGAAAGACGTTTTCAGAATTGGCATCAGGGCTTTGTGCAAAATCACTTCAGTTTGGGCGTGTCGTGCTAGTCACGCTGACCGATTGGTCCGATGGCTGCGCCGAAGAGGCAGTGAGTGGTATTTTTGAGGGAGCAGATGTATGCAGCGTTTCCTTGCAAAAAGGCTCTTGGACCTGGACGCCGAAACTGAACCGGGCACCCGCCGTTCTTCCTGGTGCAATTGAAGCGTATCTCCCCCCCTGGATGCCTGATGTTGAACAAGTGTTTGCCGCGCCGCGCGTTGGCATTGACTCGTCTGTAGAGCGGCAAACAGGTGAGGGTATCCTTGCAGATCTTGAAGGGCTGGGTCTTCGGACTCCAGGCCCTGAAGATAAAGTCCTTGTTGTGGGCGCTGGCGAACATGTCTGGCAGCCGATGCTAGCAGCTGAGGCTCTTTGCGAGCGAGGGGTATACACCCGCTTCATTACGACAACACGCTCACCGATTCTTCAGGGTAAGACCATCCGTCACAAGGTGTCTTTCCCGGATCACTATGGTCATGGCTTCTGGATGTATATGCACAACGTCGTACCTTCCGAATGGGACCGTATTCTGTTTTTTACCGAAACCGGAGTGGAAGGGTTGTCCGCAGACCTGGTAGCTTGGCTCGGTCAGGTAGATGTTATTGATGGGGCTGGCTCAGTGACTGTTCTAAAGCCCGCTGCAGGTGCGTTATGACACGTCCGATTATTTTTAGTGACCTGGACGATACAATCTTCCAGACTGCACATAAGATGGAGGGTGGGTCTGGCCAGGCGACGCTGGCCTCAGAAGCCCTGAATGGGAATCATTCCTATATGTCGGGATCGCAGGCTGTGATGATGAATTGGCTGTTGGGTTCGACGCGGTTCATTCCAGTTACTGCGCGGTCCACGAATGCACTTAAGCGCTGCAACCTCTCTTTCGACGATTACCAAATTTGCAGCAACGGTGCGGTCATCCTCATGCCCGACGGTACACCTGATACGGACTGGCTCCGTAAAATGAAGCACGAGGCAGAAGCCGCCGCTGGGTATCTGAGCGATCTTCTTGCATTCGTGCAAAACGAGACGGTGCCCGGTCGTTTCAGATGCTGGATTGTCGAAGAGTTTGGCACCGGATTCTATTTTTGCGTCAAATCGAACGAATGTGCGGATATCCTAGATGAGCTCGAGGGCGGTCTTGACAGCATTGCTGGAACACAGCTAGTGCGTCATCGAAATGACAACAACCTCTCCTATACGCCAGCTGCGATTTCGAAGCGAATTGCAGTGGAATACCTAGCTCAAAAGCTACTGTGTGACACGCGTGTTCCCGTTTTCGGAATGGGCGATAGCCTGACAGATTTACCCTTTATGGCAACCTGTGACATGATGGTGATTCCGAAAAACTCCCAGATTGATCGTGAAATACTGTGTTCTGAGCGCTTTTGATGTCCCAAGCACCGCTGACAATAGTCGGAACATACAACCCGGAAGACATTACATTTTTACTTAAGCCAGTGCAGATTGTCCCGACTGAGATCGCAACCAAAGAGCGGATGATCCAAAGTGGAGCAGCGCATTATTCGGAAATGATTTCAGAGGAGCGCAGGCCGGACGAACGTTATCTGAAAATCTTTGAGGAGGCCCGCAGGAAAGGCCAAAATCGTATTGCAGCTGAGATATCCAGTCTTGCCCAGCGCATCGCCGATCGTGTGCTTGAGGGGTCACTTGAACCGCAAGTCACATTGTGTTCGCTTGTTCGGGCGGGTGTGCCTTACGGGGTCTTGTTGCAGCGTGAATTGTCAGCTATCGGTGTCGATTCCAGCCATTTTGGTGTATCAATCATCCGTGATCGAGGGCTTGATCGCAATGCAGTGGAATTCATCCTCAAGAGCCACCCTGTAGGTGGTGTCATTTTTGTAGATGGATGGACTGGCAAGGGCGCTATCTCAACCGAATTGCAAAAATCCTGGCAAGAGATCACGGGTCTTGCATCTGCAGAGCTGGTCGTTCTAGCCGACCCCAGCGGGTTTGCAACTATGTCAGGCTCGCACGAGGACTGGCTAATTCCGTCCGGTATTCTCGGGGCTAACGTTTCGGGTCTTATAAGCCGGTCTATTCTGAATAAAGATGTCATTGGCCCACAAGATTTTCACGGATCGGTTTCAGTGAAGCATTTGGCTGATATCGATGTGTCGCTTGAATTTGTCGATGATATTACGCAACGAATGCCGAATTACAGAGGACTGGTTGCCCCGGTGACCCCTGCGCAAGATATGCAGGTGTTACGAGCTACTGCCCTTGCGTCCGTGAATGCCATTGCACAGCGTTATGAAGTGGACAACTTCAACCGGATTAAACCAGGAATCGCAGAGGCAACAAGGGCAATTTTGCGCCGTAAACCAGAAAAGACGTTTATTCGTTCATTTGGCGATCCTGATCTTGCGGCGCTAATTCACCTCTGTCGACAAGATGATGTTGATGTGGTGGAGGATGCATCTTTGACGGGGCCTTATCGCGCTATCACATTGATAGAGAAACTTTCCTGATGCAATTCGGTTTCTCTTCCTATGCGCTTGGCGCCACGCTTTACATGCCAATCGTGCATCACCGATTGCCTGAGTATCTAAGCGGTGAGATTGAATTCCCATCGACTTCAGTGGTGCTATGCCTCGAAGATGCACTGGCCGAGGGTGATGTGGCACAGGGCATTTCGACGCTCAGGAATCTTTTGCGTAATTATCAGATCAACTCCAAAACCAGCGTTTTCGTGCGCCCGCGTTCTTTGGAAATGGGGATGCAACTGGCCGGATTTTACGGAATCGAGAAGATTGAAGGATTTGTTGCACCCAAGATGGTGCCGGAGACAGCGGCTGCCTGGATGGATTTGGCAGAAGCGACTAACCTTCGCGTCATGCCGACGCTTGAGAGTGCAGAATTTTTTGATCCAGGACGCATAACAGCCTTGAGAGAGGTGCTGGACTCCTACGATAAGGAGCGGATAGCGGCAATCAGGCTGGGTGGAAATGATCTTTTAGCAGCTATGGCTCTTAGGCGACAGCCTGGAATCACTTCTTGGGAAGGCCCTTTGGCGTGGATTTTATCAATGGCATCCTCCATGTTGATCTCAGCAGGATACCCGGTTGCGGCGCCAGTTTTCGACATCATAGAGGACATCGATACTCTGAAGCGGGAGGCGGCTCAAGACGTGGCTGCGGGGTTTATCTCAAAAACTGCAATCCATCCGACACAAGTGCCTCACATTCTTGAAGCCTTTTGTGTGTCTAACGCGGAAGTGGATCAGGCACATGCAATTCTTGCCGAGGGTGCCAGCGCTGTTTTCCGCTTTGGTGGTGTTATGTGTGAGCCCTCTACTCACAGAGCGTGGGCACAAAGAGTTCTTGCAAGATATGAAATCTTTGGTCTGCGGAACACTGTACGAGACCTGAATTACGGGGTGTCCGCCAGAATTATTTGACCCAGTAACAATTGCCGCTGAGCTATCCCGACACGGTTGCTCAGGATCTTAAAAGGTTTCCGAGTTGTTACCATCGAGGGGTGGTTTTACTTTTTCAACACCCTCATCGTGCTGACAGCTAAGCTGTCTAAAGTCGATGGGGTTGAGATCCGCTACAAAATGACTATGTTGTTGCTTGGGTTAGAAAATTCACCTGATAGTGAAGATGTCTACTAGCAGCACAGGATGCGGATTATTCCGGAATTCGGGATCTTTAAGCCACTCTGTGGGTCTGAGCAGACGCGCTCTGGGAGAGTCTCTGAGCTGAAAGCGCACTGTTTTAGGGCGTTCTTGTGGTTATCGGTAAAATTAGGAAAATTCAAGTGCGTGTCCTAGGCTGTGCTCGAGAGAAGATTAAGGCGATATTGCTCTTTTCCCCTCTAATCAGCTTCATTTAGCGCGCGTAATAAGTAGTTTGCTACTGTCAACGTTCACACATTGGAGAAAGAATTATGAGTATCTCGCTTGCCAAAGGACAGACGGTGTCCTTGGAAAAGGATTCTGGCCTCTCGAAGGTCTTCATGGGGTGCGGATGGGATCCTGCGCAACCGAAGAAAAAGGGTTTTTTCGCCAGCCTGTTGGGTGGTGGTGCCGCAGACGACATCGATCTTGATGCGTCTGTGATTGTCTTCGATGCAGATAAAAAACAGCTGGATGTCGTCTGGTTTCAGCAACTGAAATCCAAAGACGGATCCATAAACCACAGTGGTGATAATTTAACTGGAGAGGGTGAGGGCGACGACGAAACAATTTATGTTGATCTCAAGGCGCTGAACTCTGCGGCGAAATATCTTGTTTTTACCGTAAACAGTTTCCGCGGCCAGACTTTTGACGAAGTAGAGAACGCCTTCGCACGCCTTGTTGATCAAAGCAAGAACGCCGAAATCTGTCGTTACACACTGACTGAAAAAGGTCGCAATACAGGTGTGGTCATGGCATCGATGGAGAAAACAGGTTCAGGTTGGCAACTTACTGCTCACGGAACCCCGTCAAATGGGCAGACCGCGGCAGATCTTGCTAGCGCCGCATTAGCTGTAATTTAAGGAGAAAGATATGCTCAGTTGGTTAAAACAAAACGCCGAACAAGCGCGCTCGAAGCTAACGGCAGAAGCTTCCAAATTTAAGAATCGCGCTTTTATGGAAGCTGTGGTGAACGGGTGTGCCCTGGTTGCTGCAGCAGATGGCGAGATCGATGCCTCTGAAAAGCAGAAGATGGCTGGCTTCATCGAGCGGGCAGATGAGCTTAAGCACTTCGAGATGCGTCAGGTCATTGAGGTTTTTCAAAAGGCTGCTGCTGATTTCGAGTTCGATCACGGCATCGGCAAAGCCTCCGCATTGAAAGTAATCAGTAAGATCAAAGGCAGTGAAGATCAATCGCGTCTGCTTGTGCGTGTTATCTGTGCCATTGGTGCGGCTGATGGTGATTTTGATGCGCAGGAAAAGGCAATGGTTGCCGAAGTTGCTCGTGAGCTCGGCCTCGACCCTTCGGAATTCGATCTGTAGGCTTTCGAGAGCTTTTATGATTGCCCGGGCAGGTCGTCTGGCTTGCCCACATTAACCTAGCAAAGAAAATTGATGCACGAACTTGAATCTTATCAGCTGATTGTTATTGCACTCGGCGCCATCTCTTTTGGTGTTTATTTACTTGTCGTTGGCGGTGACTGGACGGTCGATAATGCGGTGATTGTTGCCGACAAGTCTGGCCTGTCCAAGCACTTCATTGCTGCAACTGTCGTAGCTTTTGGAACTTCAGCTCCAGAGCTCTTTACCTCTATCAACGCCAACCTTTCGGGTTTTCCCGGGATCTCGGTCGGTAACGTAATCGGTTCCAATATTGCGAACGTCATGATGGTGATTGGTGTTTCAGCAATGATAGCGCCGGTAGTTTTCAAACCATCTGAAGTCCGCGTGGATACTCTAGTAATGCTTGGAGCAACCGTCGCTATGGCTGCTGCCATTTTGAATGGTCTGTTGCCACGCTGGGGCGGTATTGCGATGGTTGTGGCAATTGGCCTCTATCTCGTATACCAGTACAAATCCTCCAAGCTTGATGTGGACGAGATTGAAGAGTCCGAAGGAGGTTCGACCAAGCCCCTTTTTATGCTCGTGGCTGGAATTCTTACACTGCTAATTGGTTCTGAAATTCTGGTTCAAGGTGCGGTTGCTGGTGGTGTGGCGCTAGGTGTGCCTGAGGCTGTGATTGGTGCCACTATGATCGCCTTCGGGACCTCCCTGCCTGAGCTAACCGCCTGTGTATCCGCTGCTCGTAAAGGCCATTCAGATATGATCATTGGTGGCATAATTGGATCGAATATATTCAACATTCTGTCGGTCATGGCATTCTCAGCAATTGCAAAACCACTGGTCATGGACAGCCGCTTTGCTGCTTTTGATTTGCCCATTGTAATTGCAGTGACATTGCTTTTTGCAGCTTTCTTGCTTTTTGCTGGAAGGATTGGACGTTTGGCCGGTGCCTTAATGGCCTTCGGATATGTGGCATTTATCGTAGCTCAGTACGCATTTACTTAATGATTAGTAGTAATTTTGTTAGAAGCGCAAGCGACGCACGTTCTGCCAGTACTGGTTGAACATTAGATGATCGTCCCGTTATTGAAAACCAACACCGCCTACACATATCATGTTGGCGCTTATAAACGATTTCATAAGAGGAAATTCAGATGGCTGTATCACTTCAGAAAGGTGGAAACGTATCCCTGACCAAGGAAGCCCCTGGTCTGAGTAAAATCACTGTGGGCCTCGGCTGGGATCCTCGTGCAACTGATGGAACTGAGTTCGACCTTGATGCTTCAGTGTTTGTGTGTGGTGAAGATGGGAAGGTTCTTAGCGATAAGCATTTTATTTTTTACAATAATGCCAACAGCCCTGACGGTTCCGTTGAACACATGGGCGACAACCGTGACGGCGAAGGTGAAGGTGACGATGAGCAGGTGAAAATTGATCTCAGTACAGTTCCGGCAGATGTTAAGAAGCTGGTCTTTGCTGTGACTATTCATGACGCCGCAACACGTACGCAAAACTTTGGTCAGGTGGCAAATGCGTTTATGCGTATCGTCAACCAGGACGGCGAAAAGGAGCTGGCTCGCTACGACCTGTCCGAAGATTATTCTGTCGAAACCGCGATGATCTTTGGTGAAGTCTACCGTCATAACAGCGACTGGAAATTTAAGGCTATCGGTGCAGGTTTTGAAGGTGGACTGGGTCCTCTAGCATCGTCGCACGGTGTTAACTTAGGCTGAGTTCGCTCTCAAGGTGCGCGGGTAGATTAACGCCTGCGCACCCTGCTTTTTAAGAGATACCTGTGTAGTACAGATCTCAAGCCGATTTCTTGGAGATTCATAATGACCACCCTTGCTATGGGCGCGAATGCACCTATTTCAACGCCTAAATTTACACTGGATGTACATTTGCCGCAGGGGGCGCAGATAGATGTGACGGCCCTGCAGCTCTATGCCGATGGCAAGGTACGTGGTGATGATGATATGTGTTTTTATAATCAGACCTCGATTGGCGCTGGTGCGATATCCCTGAAAGTCATCGGTGAAATTCAGAGCTTTTCTGTTGATCTTGATAAGGTGGGTGCCGATGTCGAGAAAATTGTAGTGAATGCTACACTCGATGGTTGTGCTTTCAGTTCAGTCAATAGTTTGAAAATCTTGTTGTCGACTGACATCGAAATGAATGTGGAGACGACAGGTCGCTCAGAAGCTGCGCTGATCCTTTGCGAGATATACAAGCGCAATAACCAATGGAAAATTCGTAACGTTAGCCAAGGGTTTAACGGAGGGCTGCAAGCCCTGGCAGAGCACTTCGGTGTCGACGTTGCTGCGCCTGAAAGTCCAGCACCGTCTCCTAAGCCAGTACCTGCGCCCACCGTACCTTTGGCGGTAGTAACTGCGTCTACACCTGCGCCACCTCCTGTAGCGCCAACACCACCGCCGTTTGTTACAGCCTCAACACCTACAGCAACACAGACACCTCCAGCACCAACATCATCCAGTCCAGCCATTGACCTTGCAAAGGTCTCACTGACCAAGAACGAGAGCAGCATTTCACTCAAGAAGGATGATGGCAAGTTTGGTCGCATCCGTGTCAATCTGAACTGGGACCAAAAGGCGAAAAAGGGTGGTATGTTTGGAATGGGAACGCGAAGTATCGACCTTGATCTGGGAGCATTCGTAGAATCTAAAACCGGCGAAGTTGCTGTTATTCAAGCGCTCGGAAATTCCTTTGGTGATCTTGATGAACTCCCGTTTACCAAGCTGATGGGAGACGACAGGACAGGAACATCTACTGAAGGAGAATGGCTCGAAATTAACGGAGATGCCTGGTCCTCGTTACAACGTGTATTGATTTTTGCATACATTTACGAGGGCGTGGCTAACTGGCAGGATACAAGGGGAGTTATACGAATGATGGTCCCTGGACAACCTGAGGTAGAGGTACGCTTGAACGAGCTGAGTTCGAACAAGCGCGACATCATGTGCGCTGTAGCTCTTCTAGAAAATAATAACAACCAGATTACCGTCAACCGAGAGGTCCGTTTATTTGGAGGGCACGAACAGATGGACAAAGGCTATAACTGGGGCATGAGTTGGCGTGCTGGTTCGAAATAATTATCGGGTAGACAGTTGGGGCGTTGTCCAAATGCCAGAAGACACCATGACCGTGCTCAAAAATATTTGGGGTGTGAATGTAAACCCACTCACCAATGTGGTTGATGTCTATGTTGGACGAATAAGAGAAAAAGTGGTGCAGGACGACTCTTCGTTTATTGAAACTGTAAGGGGTATGGGGTACCGCATTAACCCAGTCATTGTGCCAAAAGCGACAGACGGCTGATTTCATTGTAACTGTGGCCTAAATCAATGCACACGGTTTTTTAGCTTTTGCGAATCCGGACAACTTTCATACTTTCAAATTCCATACCTGCAACATTTTCTGTTTGTGGGTAGTAGGTAAGGTTAACCGGTGCGCCCTCCAAGCTCTGGTATTTTTCCTTCCTACTGTATTTAAACGGGACATCGTAACCGTCCAGGATCAGTGTGTTTTTAACCCAATCGCCGCTTTCGCGTTGCACATGGCTAATCACTTTCACTGAGTCCAATTGGTTTAGTTTTTCGTTTTTATTTAAGAGCTTTTTTACGTCTGATTTCATGGTTATCCTTCATTAATGCCTGCGTTGGTTAGTGTGATAACTTAAGTTGCCAATATCTAGAAACTTAAGTGTTTATCGCTGTGAAACCAATTCCTATAGTGTACGTGACCTGTAAGTGTATCCTCAGTGAATAGATGCTCTTTATGTAAGTGATGAGCAATCATCTGAACTTGCAGGTTAGTGGGTACATTGGTGGAGTCCAAATCTAGCCGCTGCGTAGGCCAATCTGCATTAAAATGAGAAATCACTTAAGGAATGTAATTATTTCCGTAAAATATTTTTACTTGGAGTATTGACATTAAGATAGAAGTGTCAATAATCAGGATTAGAAGTGCTGGCACTGATGCGCTCTGCCTTCTCTAACGGAGGGAAGTTAAGTCTTCCCGATTAACATATTGATATATCTGTTTGAGGAATATAACGATGGGACGTTCAAGCAATAATCGTGTTGATGATGACTACAACGATTTCGATAATGATATCACCGAAGGTTTGTATTTCGACTTCAATCTGGACGATCCAAGTTCACCAAAAATAGGAAAGATACGTAGAAAAGGTCGAAAAAAGAAGAACGGAAGTGAGCTCTTCAAATTCAACAGGGGACCACAAGCCTGGGATGACGATTGGACTGCCCCCTCCGACTCAGATGACTGGATTTTTGGTTTCAACGACAGTGATTCGGATTTTCGAGCTTACTAAGAGAGTAATCGATACTTAGAACTATCTATAAGTGCCAGCAATTAGCTGGCACCTTGGAATGTGCAAATCGACTGTTACTTCAATAACCGATTGAAGTCGTCGGAAGAACACCTTAGTCTGAAGAGTTAAGAACGGGCAGGGTTTTTGTTATGATCAGGCTCCTATTCCTACTAGCTGAATCATGACATCGGACAACGCGGGTTTTCACGCCCTATGGCCTACGCTACTCCTTATGCGGGAATTGCCATCAGCGGATGCAGCCAATGCAGTGTTGGTTGATTATATCCTCAATCTAGAGCAGGCTCATTCGCAGCTAACGACTGATTATCAATCGCAAAATCTGTTTGAACAACCGCATCCGGCAATCCAGTGGTTGAATCAATGCGTCAGGAAAACGATGGGTGATTATCTGCGTAAATCAGGTGTTAGTGTCAGTGTGCAATGGGACTTACAAGGATGGGCTAACGTAAACCGAACAGGCGACTACCATATGATGCACAACCATCCTCATAGTTATCTGAGTGGTACGTACTATGTGAGTACACCAGCGCAGCTCGTAACTTCTCAACAACGCAATGATCTGAATCCAGGTGATATCTCCTTTTTCGACCCGCGCACCCAAGCCAACATAACGGCCATTGCCGGTGATCCGCAATTTGATCCTGAATTTCGAGTGTCACCGACCTCTGGTCTATTAGTACTTTGGCCATCCTTCTTGCATCATGCTGTTCATCCGAATTTCGCAGATCAGCCACGAATTTCAATTTCATTCAATGTGGTTGTACAACGCAAGCAGTCTTGAGAGTTCGCAACGTTGACTGTAAGCAGCTCGTATGATCTGCGACTCATCCGCGTTAGTTGCATCGTCAGGCTTCTAGCTGCCGGTAGTGATCATTGATGGAACTGGTTGTACCTACCCAAACCCGTTGATCTGAATTTTCGATGATGTGTTTGAGCGCTTGTTCCAGTGCTTTCAAGCGATGTGGATAGCCCATGATATAAGGGTGCAGTGCAATACCCATTACAAGAGGATGACGTGATGATTCTCGCAGCATTACATCGAAAGTGTCGGTAATCATGTCACGAAACGCCGGTGCTTCAATTTTTCTTCCAACCATCTGTGGAATATCATTGAGCTCCTGTGGATAGGGCACTGATAGTAGTCGTCCACTACGGGTTTTCAACCAGGTTGGTTGATCGTCATGACTCCAGTCTAGGACATATTCATATCCAGCTTCCTGCAGTAAGTCAGGTGTGACGTAGCTTTCTGCAATCCATGGTCCTAACCATCCCTTAGGGTGTTTGCTCTCTTGCTGTTGCAAGGTAGCAGTAGCGTCAGCTATCAACGACTGCTCGTCCTCCTCACTGAGAATGTCCTGTCGCTCAGCGTTTGTCCGGCCATGACCAATGATGTCATCACCTCGTTCACGAAACCGCTCTACAACACCAGGTGCATCTCGATACATAAGGCTATTGGTAAGCGCGGTGCAGGGTAGATTAAGGCGATCGAGCATATCGAGCATGCGCCAAACACCCACCCGATTTCCATAGTCACGCCACCCGTGATTCAGTACATCTGGCGTGCCCCCCGCACATAGTTGAGCTCCCAAGCCATTACCAAAGGAGAAGCACTCCAGATTGACTGCGAGATAGACTGCTAGTCGAGCTCCATTGGGCCAATCGAATATTGGTCGATCAACTATGTTTGAGTGCGAGTAGCGTCCGTGGTGGCTGATATCGGTAAGCATCGGCAAGTAATACTCAGATTTAATTAGCGGGTGTGGTAGTCAGCTTCATACAGTGAAAAGCCATGACAGGAGTACGCAATAACGTAGTAGACGGAAAACGCTCAATCCTTTTTAGCACCGTTTTTTATGAGTAGCCTTTCTGCGCTATCGTTCCAGACATCCATGGTGACTATTTTTCCATTCTGAATGAGGAAGCGATCAATGTACCGGTTGCCTTCAAACGCCTCACCATCAGGCCATTCACCATATAAAGTGCCCACGCTATAGACAACGATTCCGTCGTCCGTTTGGCACTCATCAAAGCGTCCCAATCGTTTCTTTACCCATCGATAGCGTTCCTTGTTAATGGATGTTGGTCCGCTGGGGTGATTGAATACACTGCCACCGGTAAACGTAATAACAACGTTTACGTCTACATAGGTGGCAGCCAGGGTGGGGTCCGGCGTCATGGATGCTTCTAGATACAAACGTACGATCTCTGCTTCTTTTGAAAGTGATGCCAGGACGGATTCTTGGTCAGACATAGGCTTTTTATAGAGTTGCTTGCGATGTCCTATGGTAGCGATTTGTCCGTGTGTTGAGTGCAACTAATGTTTACACCGTTTTAGGTGGCGGATCAATTGATATAGCCTTATATATATGCGCCTTAATGCGCTTATATAATTACTTGCTAATTCATAACCTAATGAAAAATATCGGATAAATGCTGTGTTATACCAATTACTCGACACATGCTTGAAAGATAAAAAGTAGATAAAAAGTAGATAAAAAGTAGATAAAAAGTAGATAAAAAGTAGATAAAAAGTAGATAAAAAGGAGGAATTGATTGTACGTCGTAGATCATATTATCCAACGCTAAAAACGTTGCTAAGATCGGTAGCGTTAGGCGTTCTTTCATTCGCAGCTGCTTGCGAACTTGCGCAGCGTGAAGGCGTTGCTGCATTAATAGGTGGATTAGATACGCCAGTATTTTATGCCATCGTCCCCTTCGTAAATCAGACTAAAGTACGCCCTGTAGGTCAGTGGGCTGCAGGCACTGGCATTATGGTCAATGGCGCTAAAGAGAACTATGTGTTCAGGGTTTCGGCGGTTGATGAATATGTTGATGAAGCTCTCACTGAATGCCTTATTACTCGCTACGGCGCTAACAAGCCTGGCATGATACTGATCAATAACCCTTGGGGCGAGTCTAACGAGCGAGGCTTAACGAAAGCGCTAGATAGGCAGGGCATGGAGCACGCAGGAATTGAAAAGTTTGAGTCCACAGATATTGATGTGACTCCACAGCTTACGAGCCTTAAAAATGCAGGCGCTGATTCGCTGATTCGCTGTTTCTTGTTGCCAATGTAGCGCCGTCGGCGCAAGTTGTTAAATCATTGGATCGTATGGCTTGGGCCGTGTCTATCGGTTTTCATTGGGGCTAAACAGGTGGACGCTTTACAGAGCTGGCGGGTGAAAGTGGCGAGAAGGATCATTTCATTTAGACGAATTGTTTTACTGGTGAGATGGATGAAAAAGGTAAACGAGTTTTTGCAGCACTCCAAGCAACATCTCCTGAGATTAAAACTATTGCAGATGTGACACCTGCTGTGGGCATCGCTAATGCATAAGATGCTATGTATCCGTTGAGAGCTGCTATTGAGAAGGCAGGCGTCTATGGACTGTCCAGCTATTCGGCAGGCTATGTACGACATCGAGAACGTCGAAGGTTTGATAAAAACATACGCTAACCTGTTCACGTCTGACGACCAGGATGCGATTGGACCTGAAGACTATATCTTCACAAATTTTGTGAAGGGTGAAATCCTGACTCTTGATTACTTTTTTTGGTGGTTTAATGCCAGCTGTTTTTTTGCGACGTGCCGTGTCATCTCCTACGCCGCTTTGCGTAAGCAGTCGGCCGAGCCTCTAGTGGGTTATCAGGCCAAACGTGCCTAGGGTATCGCCCCGCCATATCTTTCTTTACAGCTGGATAGCTATTGGTCCAGAAGTTGGCCAGATCTGTAGTGACTTGCACGGGTCGTCTGGCTGGTGACAGCAGCTCGACCTTGAGTAGAATTTGTCCGCGTGCCACCGACGGATTTTCAGCACATCCGAGCATTTCCTGTAACCGTACGGATAGCACGGGATTGCCTGGTTGCGCGTAGTTCAGTCGGATCTGAGAGCCACTGGGCACTTTATATCGTTTGGGCAGCCATTCATCCAATAGAACCTGCTGTTGATAATCAAGCATGGCGTTAAGTATTGTATATAAATCCATTTGCTGAAGTTCCTTCATAGAGCTGACACCGTCTAAATAGTGCAATAACCAATCGTCTATTCGATTTATCAGTGCATCGTCATTAACTGTTGGCCAGTTTTTGTTTTGTCCCTGTACGGACAGCTCACCCATTCTTTCTACTCGCGCCTGCCATTCGCGACAATCATCGTTCCATGGCAGGCAACTTAACCCCAGCTTGCGAATGCCAGCCACCAGTGCTTTTGCTTTATCGCTGTTACTAATGTCGTGCAGTGGCGTAGCTTCGACTATGAGATTGCCTAACATCCGGCGACGTTCCGCGAGTACACGTTGCTGCTTGTCATCCCAGTCCAAGTGATTAACGTAGACGAATAGTTCGGGCGTATATTTTTCTAGTTCCTCAATGTTAAGTTCTAGGGCTTTAAAGATTCGAAGTTGAGCACCACCACCTCCGAGTTGTGCAACGCTGAGCCATTTACAATGAGCCAATGCATCCTCACCATCTATTACTACCCCAGCCCCACAAGCTAAAAGAAATCGTCCTGGTTCGCCCGGGCGGCGTTGGGCAACCCAATCAGGATAGGCCTGTGCCAAGAGTACTGCTGCTGGAGGCATCGCAATCTTTGGAGATTTAACGCTGAGTAAGCGTGCCAACTGATCGGTTTGCTGTTTTAGCGATGATGGCAACCTTGCATTCAACGAGGGTTCCAGATCGATGCCATTCGAGCTACGTGTCTGTTGATCTAGCAGTGCTGCCAATCGACACGCCAATGTTACAGCACCTTTTTCAGCTGCCCACACCAGCATATGGCCAGTGCGAGGATGTACAGGCAACGCGGCAACGGCTCTACCCATTGATGTGAGTTGGCCTTGTTTCCATAAGCCCAGTCGGTTTAGTAACGCTTCTGCTCTTGAGAGGCCTGCTGAAGGTGGTGCATCAAGCCAGGGTAAGTCATTGCCACTCGATGCGCCCCAAAGGCCAAGTTCAAGCAGCAGCGGTGCAAGATCGGCGCGATGAATCTCTGGCTGCCAGTGGGCTGGGCGTCGCGAATGCCCTTGCTCACTCCAAAGGCGATAACATACACCCGCTGAAGTACGTCCCGCACGACCTGCACGTTGGGTAGCACTGGCCTGGCTGGCCATTACGGTTTCAAGTCGCTGTGCGCCAGTGCTGTTGTCTGTGCGGCTGCGTCGTTCCAGACCTGAATCGACCACCACGTGCACACCATCGATGGTGATGGAGGTTTCGGCCAGACTGGTTGCCAGAATCACTCGTCGATTGTTAGCAGTCGCTGGTGCGGTGGCCTTAAGTTGATCGGCTAAGCCGACACCACTGTGCAATAGGTGAACCTCCGTGGAGGCGTTGAGCCTGAACTGCAATATTCTGGCGGTGCGATTGATTTCGGCAACACCTGGCAAGAACACCAAAATATCACCGTCATGATCCTCAATAGCTGTGAGCACGGTACGTACGATACGCTGCTCTAACGGGGCAGAGCGCTCGCCTACCCAGAGGATATCCACTGGATGCTGTCGAACCAAACAGTGGAATTGCTGGACGCCGTGCAATTGTGTATGTATTGCATCTGTGTCGAGCGTTGCGGACATCAGTAATAATCGCAGGTCATCACGTAAGGCCTGTTGTACCTCCAAACACAGAGCCAAGCCTAAATCGGCATGCAGGCTTCGCTCATGGAACTCATCGAATATCACAATGGACACTCCGTTCAGGCTTGGATCGGTCTGGAGCAGGCGAGTGAGCACACCTTCGGTAACCACAGTAAGTTGAGTTTCGTTTGATACACGGGTGTCTGCCCGCATCCTCAGGCCAACACGTTGCCCCACCTTTTCACCAAGATGAGAAGCAAGACGCTGTGCGACTGAGCGTGCCGCCAGTCGCCGAGGTTCTAATAAAATAATCTTACCGTGCAATTCACCACTCAGTAGCAGGGCCAGTGGTAGGCCTGTGCTCTTACCGGCGCCAGGCTCCGCACGTAATAGAACATTGCGATCAGACAGGGCAGTGACAATGTCATCTACCATGGCCATAACGGGTAATGCTAAAACAGATTCAGGTAGAGCGTGAATGTGAAACGTTCCTAGTGAGTGCCTAGTGAGTGCCTAGTGAGTCATTGTTGAGATAACGTATTCTTACCGGAAGTGTACCCTAGGGCAAAAGCGAGTTGCCATCACTCACATACAATTTTCCGTTCGCGTCTGGTAATCATCGATACCACAAGATTTTCGTGATGTACAACGCTCTCCCACATAACACCAACAACGTGCAGTACCACTAAAACTATTGTCCATTGGCAGAGTACTCATTAACAGACATCAAAGGCTTTGTCGTACTGTCATTCATATTTGTCATCAGCGACACCAATGGATCAAGCCATGCATCTGCACCGTGCAACATCATGCCAGACACTGTCGTTGTCAAGACCATAATTCCTGAAGGTTTTTTCAGATTAGTTTGTATGCTCATGGATCCTCCAATGCAACTGACTACGAATAAATAAGAAAAGTGAATCGAGTTAGTCTTTTTTCTCATCTATGGCAAACTCGCTATTGTCTACTGGTAAACGTTTCCCATTTCTGACCATTTTCTTCAGTGGTTCTCACCTCTCATATGAGGGCTCCTTTCTTGGTTTCCTGATATGTATTCCCGACCGCGCCTGGGTATAGGTCAAGCGTCTTGGCAATCACTTCTTCCTTTGCCATGTTGGCAGCTTGTGCAAACGAGCCCTATAAGGTCAAAACAGTAATGGCAGTAACAGATGTTCGTTTTTTCATGATAGTTTCCTCAGCTAAAAAGTTCCGAAGCTTTACGACATCGTCGTTGGAGCCATCCGGTTACATAAACGGCGTGAGCCAAGTTGCAGTAGCCTAATAGGGGAGTTTTAAGTCAAAGCTAAGAAAAGGAATTTAGTGATTAAGTGTTGTCTGCTTGTTGGCTGGTAAAATTATGGGGCAGGCCATACGGTCAGTTTATAAACACCTATAATAATACTACTATGGCAAATTCATTGTGGGCTAGTACAGCTGGTATGTATGCTGCTGGTGAGCAACACGTGTGAGAGTCAATTGTGGTTATGCATGATGAGAGCGATTTAGTTGCATCTAGCACTTGTCTGCACGTGATCAATTACGGTTTCTCGCTTGCCAGCGCCCAACAGTAGGTGTTGATTGAAACTGTTTGTGGCTAAGGTGGTTTCGGTGCGATGTTCAGGCTCGAGGCTCAGAATTTATCTGTTGAGGGGGCAGTCAAATAAAGGCGGCTACGGTAATCCATAACATGATGTACTCCGTATAATTAAAGGCAAAATAAAAAATATGTTTTTTCTGGTGGCCTACGACTGATGATCAGTAGGCGAAGAACTGACGTATGGGGTGCCCGGTACGAGGAGCCATTCGCTGAAAATATCACATAACATTAGGGAGTGTGGGTGCGAGGTCGATTCGTGCAGCCGCGAGTGCGATTTGCATACTACGCTTGCATAGAAGCTTCGATTGATCTGACTGAATATGGTCTGCGTAACAGAGTCCTAGCTGCTGTCGCAAGGTAATGTATTTTCTAAGCAAGGACTCTTTGCAGTCGCTTCGGTGGTGTCGCATTATTAGTTTTAGGGAACATGCTGGCACTAACAACAAAAAAGTATTATCTCTAGGGTTTAAATATGACTAACTTATTACCACCCGACGACTACGTCGGGATGTCCTTTTGGTTGATATCAATGGCACTCGTTGCCGCCACAGTATTTTTCTTTATTGAACGCGATCGGGTTGCCGGTAAATGGAAAACATCCCTAACCGTGTCGGGGCTGGTTACGCTGATTGCTGCAGTTCATTACTTTTACATGCGTGACGTTTGGGTTGCAACCGGCGAATCTCCGACAGCATTTCGTTATATCGACTGGCTGCTAACTGTGCCTTTGTTAATGATCGAGTTCTACCTGATCCTGTCTGCAGTGACCAAAGTGCCAGTTGGGGTGTTCTACAGATTGCTGGGTGGAACAGTCGTGATGCTTGCGTTCGGTTACATGGGTGAAGTAGGAATCATGGACGCCAAATTTGCATTCTTCCCGTCAATGGCTGCCTGGGGCTACATCATCTGGGAAATATTCCGAGGCGAAGCTAGTAAAATCAATGCTGGGCTGGCAAATGTTCATGTACAGAAAGCCTATAAAACAATGGTCTTGTTGGTAACTGTTGGTTGGGCAATATACCCCCTAGGATATTTCATCGGTTACTTCACACCTGGCGCAGACGCTGGCACTATGAACATAATCTATAACGTAGCCGATTTTTGGAACAAGATTGCCTTTGGCCTCGTTATCTGGGCAGCTGCAGTAGCGGATACGGAAGACCAGAAAGCTCTAGAAGCAAAAACAAGTTAAGTTATTTGAGTAATTGATGGGCCAGCTCCGCTGGCCCCATCTGTCACAGCGGTAAAAATAAGGTAGTAGTCATATGTTCCGCTCTATTTGGGTGCTAACAGTGAATCCAGCAGTGGCTGAAAAAATACGAATAGTGCTCACTATAATCCGGTTTTCGCAATGCAAAATGTTTTAGGTTAGTAGTAGTCTTGCGCTTGCGACTAGTCACCTTTTTGGGGCCCTGGTAAATGCTTTGGAGCGCTATTCGCTTTTTCCAGTAATACATTCTGATTTTGAAGGTGGCATCTCGACGGCAGTACTATAAAAATCCCACGACAAGCGCTAGGTGGTTTGCTAACACTGGCTGTTTGCTAGTCTTGCTGGGTCGCAAAGACATTAAAAACAGTAGTTCATCAAGATACCTCCCAGGTGCGGCGGGCAGCTGAAAACCGAACCTAGTGATCAGATACGCTAGCGGCACTCGTACAATGCACGACAACCAGTAAATTCCAAAGGCGAATAGCTTGAATTCAAAAACATTTGGAGCCGATAAAACAGCAGTAGTTATCGGAGCAGGCTTCGCTGGCATAGCCACGGCATTAAGGCTCAGAGCCTTAGGGTATGAAGTGTCATTACTCGAACGATTAGGGAGCTTAGGTGGTCGAGCTCAAGTATTCGAGCGTGGTGGTTATCGCCACGATGCAGGTCCCACAGTTATCACAGCACCCTTTCTCTTCGATGAGTTATTCGAACTTTTTGATGAAAAACTTGAAGACCATCTGAAATTCGTGCCACTGGATCCCTTCTACCGATTTCATTTCGCCGACGGTAGTCAATTTGATTATTGTGCGAGCATTGAAGATACGCTGACTGAGATTCGGCGCTTTAGTCCAGAGGATGCCGACGGTTATTTAAAACTACTAGATAAGTCTGAAAAAGTCTATAACGTTGGCTTCAAACAGCTTGTTCATCGACCCTTTACTCGAATGTGGGACATGATTAAGCAGGTGCCAGCGCTGCTATTTCTCAAGTGTTATAAAACCGTCTCTCAGATGGTTAACACTCATTTAAAGCATCCACTAATTCGCCAGGCTTTTTCTATTCATCCACTACTAGTGGGTGGTAATCCATTCAAGACCACGGCAATTTATACCTTGATTCACTATCTCGAACGTCGTTGGGGTGTGTATTTTTGTATGGGCGGCACTGGCAAGTTGGTGACAGAGTTGGGCGCTCTTATGGAACGTCAGGGTATCAATATCGTGCTCAACGCGGATGTAGATGAAATAGTCGTTGTTAATAAGATTGCCACTGGAATTCGACTCAGTAACGATCGGACTATTAATGCTGATTTAGTAGTTTTTGGTGGCGATCCTGAGACCTGCTACCAACAGTTATTACCTAAAACAAAATTCAGATTGCCCAGCATTAAAAAGCAATACAGTATGGGGCTTTACGTTCTATATTTTGGCACTAGAAAACTCTATCCTGACGTTGCCCATCACAGTATTTGGATGGGGCATCGATTTGAAGAGTTACTGTCTGAGATTTTTGATACGAAACAAATGAGTGAAGACTTTAGTCTTTATGTTCATCGCCCAACAGCAACTGACAAAAGCTTTGCACCTGAAGGTTGTGAATCATTTTATGTTTTATGTCCAGTGCCCAACTTACAGGGCAATGTAGACTGGAGTTGTGAAGCGGCGCGTTTGCGTGACCGAATTGTCGATGCCCTTGAAGACACCATACTGCCAGAACTGTCATCGGTGATTGAAGAAGTGTTCTGGATGACGCCGGAGGATTTTGCAAAGGATTATCGCTCTATGCACGGAGCCGGTTTTTCAATCGAACCGAGATTAACTCAATCTGCA
>JBLIIE010000034.1:0-36575 GCA_047634635.1 Granulosicoccus sp.
TCGTTTCCTGCCCCTGCGCACTTTCAATGGCAACCCCGGCTGCTTTAGCGGCAGCCACGGGGCGTCTTCTAAAACGTAATATTTTAATATCCCGTGCTAACGCGTTGGAACAGCTGGCACAGGTAACGGATATTGTCTTCGATAAAACTGGGACAGTAACGCTGGGAGAACCCCACATTAGTGCGGTATCAACCTACAGTGGCATAGATGAGTCGACAGCACTTGGTCTTGCCCAATGGATGGAAGCCGGTTCAGCTCACCCTTACGCGCAGGCAATTCTCTACCGCCAGGATGCTGCATCGTTTGATTCAGTGAGGTCACACTATCCAGAGCTGATAATGGGTGATCGATCCTGTATCGATCACATGGTTGGTGGCGGTGTTGTTGTCACGCTGAAAGATGGACGAGAATTGCGACTGGGCTCTGCTCAGTGGTGCAAATTGAGCGAGGGAGACACCTTGTCAGCAACGTTAAGTCATCCGTCCAGTCTTTTTATATTGTCCGAGATTAGCTGCTCTGGTGTGACGTCACTACTGGCTCGTTTCTCTGTCGAGGATGCATTGCGCCCAGAATCTGCATCTTTGATGGAGTCTCTTGTCCGTGGCGGTTATACCCTACATCTTTTATCAGGTGATCGCGCAGTAGTGGCTAGTGCTGTAGCTGAATCGCTGTGCATTCAACGCTACAAGTCGGATGCGAGCCCAGAGGATAAACAAGCGTACATAGCATTGTTACAGGCACAAGGGGCAACGGTGTTAATGATTGGTGATGGTGTCAACGATGCTCCCGTTCTTGCGCATGCAGACGTCTCCCTGGCGTTGAGTTCCGCAAGCTCACTGGCACAAACAGCTGCTGACGTTATCTCACTCAAACCGGGTCTTCAAGCGGTTCTACCGCTACTCAACAAAGCTCGAATAACAAGGCGTGTCATGCGCCAAAACATCAGCTGGGCGATCACCTACAACCTTGTGGCTATACCTGTTGCAGCTGTAGGATGGCTACCCACTTGGGGCGCAGCTCTTGGTATGTCCTTCAGCTCTTTGCTAGTGGCTCTCAACGCGCTTCGTTTATGGTCAGATCGAACAGAGCCCGAAATTCAGTCAAATCATAGGAGGCACACTGTATGGAGTCGCTGTATCTCTTAATACCGCTGTCAGTAATCGGTGTTGGCGTTGCCATCTTGATTTTTCTCAAGATGAATTCTAGTGGTCAGTTTGATGATGACGAAGGTCCAGCCTTCAGCATATTGTTAGACGACGATCGAGTCGTGTCGCCGGTTGTTAAAAAAGAGAATGAAAACGAAAGACCGTAATTGATTTGGATCAATTGAGTTCATCGTTAGTATTGCTAATTTACCCTGAATGTGCGGACTCAGTGCTTCGTTACCCATTGACATGCCTATTCTAGCGTCGTGAAGAGTCAAGGCTAGAACAATAAATCAGGAGCTTTTTTAACAATGAGTACAACTAGCAGTGATGCTATGGCTATTACGCCGTCCTCGCAAATTAGGACAGCTGACACATATAACTACCAGGTCGTTCGCCAATTCGCAGTCATGACGGTGGTGTGGGGTGTGGTCGGTATGACAGTCGGGGCAGTCATAGCTGCCCAACTCGCCTGGCCAGAGCTCAACTTCGGAATTTCCTGGCTTAGCTACGGTCGACTAAGACCATTGCACACGAACGCTGTAATTTTTGCGTTCGGTGGTAGTGCTCTGTTCGCAACCTCTTACTACGTCGTGCAGCGCACTTGTCAGGCGCGCCTGTTTGGTGGTCCGCTCATCGCATTTACTTTCTGGGGTTGGCAAGCCGTCATCGTAGCCGCAGCCATTACCTTGCCAATGGGCATTACTCAATCAAAAGAATACGCCGAGCTAGAGTGGCCTATCGATATTCTGATTGCGTTGATATGGGTGGCCTATGCCATCGTATTCTTTGGCACTATAGTTAAACGAAAGACACCTCACATTTATGTTGCCAACTGGTTTTATGGCGCCTATATCCTGACTATAGCTGTATTGCATATTGTGAATAGCGCGGCACTACCTGTAACTATGAGTAAAAGCTACTCTGCTTATGCAGGTGTTCAGGACGCCATGATTCAGTGGTGGTACGGGCACAACGCTGTAGGTTTTTTCCTGACAGCAGGTTTTCTTGGAATGATGTACTACTTCATTCCGAAGCAGGCTGGTCGGCCTATCTATTCTTATCGGCTATCTATTGTGCACTTCTGGGCCTTAATATTCACTTACATGTGGGCGGGACCTCATCACCTTCACTACACGGCATTGCCTGATTGGGCTCAATCTGTTGGTATGGTGTTTTCTCTCATTCTACTTGCACCTTCTTGGGGCGGCATGATTAACGGCATCATGACTCTATCAGGCGCATGGCACAAGCTGCGCACTGATCCTATTCTAAAGTTTCTTATCGTCTCTTTATCCTTCTATGGTATGTCCACATTTGAGGGGCCGATGATGGCAATAAAGACCGTAAATGCATTGTCTCATTACACTGACTGGACAATTGGCCATGTGCATTCAGGCGCTCTGGGTTGGGTTGGACTAATCTCAATGGGATCTATTTACTACTTGCTGCCTCGTCTGTTTGGCCGCCCCAATATGTATAGTGTGAAACTGATTGAAATTCATTTTTGGGTTGCCACACTGGGTATTGTCATATACATCGCGTCGATGTGGATAGCCGGTGTTATGCAAGGTCTGATGTGGCGTGCAACCAATCCCGATGGCACTTTGACTTACGCCTTCGTTGAAAGTGTCAAGGCGACCTATCCGTACTATGTAATGCGCCTCATCGGCGGGCTGCTGTATCTCAGTGGTGCAATCATAATGCTCTACAACATGATCATGACGATCAGACTGGGTAGTAAGGTTGAGGCGATGATACCGAGTTACTCATCTGTTGACACTGAACCCGTTAATACGGTTACAAACCCATCTTAATTAGTTTGCGGAGCACACAATGAAATTTACACACGCACTAGTTGAGAAAAATATCGGTCTAATGATGATCTTGATTGTACTGGTCATTTCAGTGGGAGGGCTGGTTGAAATCGTACCATTGTTTTATCAGAAGTCCATGACTGAACCTGTGGAGGGCCTTGAACCTTACAAGCCTTTGGAGCTGGCAGGACGAGACGTCTATGTACGTGAAGGTTGTTACAACTGCCACTCACAAATGATAAGACCTTTTCGTGCAGAGACCGAACGATACGGCGCCTACTCTGTTGCTGGTGAATTCGTCTACGATCGACCCTTTCAGTGGGGCAGCAAACGCACTGGACCAGATCTACACAGGGTGGGTGGTCGTTATAGCGATGAGTGGCATCGTGTGCATTTAAATAATCCCCGTGATGTAGTTCCAGAATCAAACATGCCTGCCTATGCCTGGCTTGTCAAAACTGAGGTGGACCCTGAAGGCATAGTGCCAAAGCTTGAAGCTCTACGCATGCTCGGTCATCCATACACCACCGAACAGATCGCAAACGCCCCTGCTGATGTCAGAGGCAAAACAGAGCTTGATGCATTAATTAGCTATCTGCAGGTGCTGGGCACTGTTGGCAATGGAGTGAGGTAATGGACGTTAATGATCTCAGAACCATTATTACAACTCTCAGCTTCATCATTTTCCTAGGGATTGTTTACTGGGCCTACAGCGGTAGACAGAAATCCAGATTCGATGAAGCTGCAAACTTGCCTTTTGCAGATGATGATATGCAAGAACAAACAATTCATAAAAATGTTTTAGTAGAACAGGAATCGAAAGATGTCTGATTTCACAATTAGTGGTCTGAGCTGGGTCATTTCGTTAGTTGTTATCATATCGATTGTTGCCTGCTTTTTACTCGCTTGGTCACTGGCATCACGAAAAGCGCCAACTAATAGTGATGGTCAAGTTGAATCTACCGGCCACGTATGGGACGAAGACTTACGGGAACTGAACAATCCCTTGCCCCGTTGGTGGTTGTATTTGTTCTACATCACGTGTGTCTTTGGTGCTCTATATCTTGTTTTATACCCTGGATTAGGAACTTACAAAGGAGTATTTGATTGGTCTTCTACAGGCCAATACGATCAAGAGGTTGCAGATGCAAAAAGTGAGTATGAACCTCTATATGTAGCCTATCTAGAGCAGGACATTAAAGACGTTGCAAGCAACCCTGATGCGGTTGCGATGGGCGAACGGCTGTATCTGACGTACTGCACACAGTGTCATGGTTCTGATGCCAGAGGGTCTCGCTCATTCCCGAATCTGGCTGATAGCGATTGGTTGGGTGCCGGAACACCAGATTACATTAAAACAACTGTTTTAAATGGACGCAATGCCATTATGCCAGCCATGCATGCCGCCATTGGCAATAAAGATGAAGCTACTGAATCCGTTGCACACTATGTTTTGTCACTGTCTGACAGTATTCATGACGCTGAGAAAGCGACACTTGGACAGAATAAATTCGCGGTGTGTTCAGCATGTCATGGTCCTACTGGTGCAGGCAACCCACTGATCGGCGCCCCAAATTTGACTGACGACACGTGGTTATACGGTGGCTCTTTAACGTCAGTGCAAAACGCGATCAAAAACGGATTCGATAACCAGATGCCTGCATTTGGCCAACTTTTGGGAGAAGGTAAAGCGCATGTAGTGGCAGCTTACATCTGGAGCCTGTCCAATAATGATGTAAGTGAGAAGAATTAAATTGGTGAAGACAGCAGAATCAGAGCAGAAGCATCTTCTTTTTGAGGTAAGCCAAAAGATTTATGCACGCTCAGTGACTGGTGTGTTTGCACGGTGGCGTTGGGCGATGGTCTGGTTTACCCAGGTATTGTTTTATGGTCTGCCATGGTTAAGCTGGAATGAACGACAAGCCATACTTTTCGATCTTGCAGAGCGCAAGTTCCATATTTTCGGTTTGATCCTATACCCACAAGATTTTATTTATCTAACTGTGCTTTTGATCATTAGCGCAATGTCACTGTTTCTGTTTACCTCAGTGGCTGGGCGCCTGTGGTGTGGATATACCTGTCCTCAAACAGTCTACACTGAAATTTTCATGTGGATCGAGAGCAAAATCGAAGGTGATCGAAATCAACGTATAAGACTGGATAACCGCGGTTCCAAGAAAGAGAAGTATCGTAAAAAAACTCTCAAGCATGCGACTTGGCTAGCAGTAGCATTCTGGACTGGAATCAGCTTTGTTGGGTACTTCACACCGATTCGAGATTTGGTTGTGCAACTGGTGACCTTTTCACTAGGTCCTTGGCAGTCCTTCTGGATCCTGTTCTACGGGTTTTCAACCTATGGGAATGCAGGTTTTTTGCGTGAGCAAGTCTGCAAATACATGTGCCCTTATGCCCGCTTTCAAGGTGTCATGTTTGACGCAGACACACTCGTTATTACATACGATGACAAACGTGGTGATCCTCAGGGCGCACGATCAAAAATGTCAGATCCAAAATCTCTTGGGCTTGGCGATTGTGTAAATTGCAGTCTGTGCGTACAGGTCTGCCCCACAGGAATAGACATTCGTGATGGCATGCAATATGAGTGTATTGGATGCGCTGCGTGCATTGACGCCTGCGATAAGGTCATGGAGAAAGTAGGATATCCCAAGGGACTTATCCGATATGACACCCTCAATGGGATAGAAAATGGTTGGACACGAAAACAGCTCTGGAAACGTGTCCTGCGTATTCGTGTATGGATATACACGGCAATATTATCAACAGCAGTAATTATATTGCTTTCGTCGATAGCCACCAGAGTTCCATTGAAAGTTGATGTATTGAGAGACCGTGGTGCCTTATCAAGAGAGGTAAAAAACGGCAATATAGAAAATGTGTATCGAATCATGATTCTTAACAGCGCTGAAATAGAACGCGAATATTCACTTGAAATTGAAGGACTGCGCGACGCTATTATCGATACCGACAAGACTATTGACGTAGACGCAGTAGGCAATCGCTTATTTGCGGTGAGAGTTCAAGCTGCACCGAATGCGGGTGATGCAGGCAGCAATCAGATATATTTTGTAGTGACTGCAACAGACGACGCTTCAGTCACTCAACGTGAGAAATCATCTTTCTTTTTTCCACAACCGCGTTAACCGTTATGAGTAATAAGCAAGTGGATGACTATGATAAGGCTATGGCTCTTGTGCCTTGGTACAAACACGGTTGGCCCTGGTTTTTAATCAGCTTTCCACTGACCTCTGTTTTGTTGGGCATCATGATGGTTTCCTTGGCACTGAACACTAACAATTCACTGGTTGTAGATGATTACTACAGAGAAGGTAAAGCAATCAATCAGCGTATCGATCGTGACAAGAAGGCAGCAGCACGTGGTCTTGCCGCATTGATTCATATTCAAAGTGTCGAGGGGACAGTCCTTACTCTCACACAAAAGCTACCAGCGAGTAGTGCTGATGCTATGGCATGGCCAGAAAAATTGTCCTTGCGACTGGTTCATGTTACCGAAGCTGATTTCGATCAAAACCATCTGTTTTTACACATCGGTGGCGGGCGCTACATAGATACTGAGGGGCAATGGCCAGAGACCGGTCGTTGGCGCATTCATCTGCAATCAGTCGTAGACTTCGACTGGAGGCTAGTCAGCGAAACAATTCTATTTGGCGATACACTTGATATTGCCATCGAGGCTTACTATGGTCGATGATAAGGATCAGGATTATCCAGAAACACCATCAAGCCCACCTCGCCTAGCGCGCTTTCTAATGCAGGTGTTGTGGCCTGCATTCGTGGGTGCCATTGTCGCTGTTGGGCTGTTGTTTTCCCTCATAGATCCGCTTCAATTCAATGGCTTTATCGTCTACCTGGGTGGGAGCCGTGAAGCTGCGTATACGGTGGGGTTTTTATTCTTGTGGGCTGTATTCTCCTTTGCGTGTTCACTAACCTGGTTTCTTGCTAGTACAGAAAGTCGTCAAATGCCACGCGACAAGCAAGCTCGGCGAGATTAATGAATTGTGACATCACCAGTATCAATTATTACTCTCGACGGACCAAATTGACCGCATCTCCAAAAACAAGAATGAGGCGGTCCAACCGATCATTAATAGTCCCAAGAGTGCTTCAATTCCAGTTAGCAATCTAATGTGACCGATCGGAAAAATATCCCCGATACCTAGTGATGTGTAACTTGCAAAAGAAAAATAAAGATAGGTTTGGATAGTAGGTATTCCATCTCCCAACAGGCTTCCAAAATGCCAAGTTTCGCCAACCCAGTATAATCCAACCCCGTACACAATAATTTCAGTTACGTGTGCACCAATAAGAATAAGCACAGTAGCCGCTACGTGCCATCGCCTGGGCCTGCTGAATCGCAGTAATAGCCACTGAGTGACGAACATCAACACTTCATGGTGAATTAAAACCACTATAAACACAAATACAATACCAATTGGAATAACTAATAAATTATTCATAACAGAAGAGATTAGTTGGTTTTTTTTCTCATCGTTAATGTATTTGGACTGACTCGTCTCCTTCTGCAATGCAACCTAATAATTCAATATCGTCAATGTGAATCGTCGTGGTGGCTAACATTGATATTACACCACGTTGCTTTAACTTGGTGAAATTACGACTCACAGTCTCAACTGTAAGACCGAGAAAATCAGCTATTTCACATCGTTTCATTGGAATTTGCATACTATTGTCTTGTTGATCAGAATCGCGGGTTCGAAAGAAAATTCCCAGTAGAAATGTCGCTAATTTTTCCATAGCTGATTTCCTTCCTAACGACAACAATTGCTCACGCGTATTCGCTAATTCTAGCGCCGTGATGCGAAGTAGGCTTCGCCCAAAGCCAGGTTCACTCATAACGAGCTTATCTATTGCATTGATCGGAATACAACGCAACCGACTTGATCCAAGAGATTCTGCGCTATTGACGTGCCTGCCCGTGTAATCCAGCCCCAGAATATCACCTGGATACGCAAATTTACAGATTTGACGCCTACCGTCAGCAAGTACCTTATAGGTGCACACAACACCTGATAAAACCAGGAAAACATGGGACTGGGCGTCCTTTTCCAGGTACAGGTGCTCATGATCTGTTAATGCACGTTCTGATGTACAGCTAACTGTCTGGCCCAGCGAAATATGATCTGTCTTATCAGTTTGAAGCCAAGTGCATACTCTTGAAGCTGCAGAAGAAGCTTGTTCGGCATAGTGTTGCATGGTTTGACACCTCTTGTTAGGCTGGAGCACCCAGCGCTTGAGGGTCATTGAATCAAGTATGTGTCACTTAATTCTCATCGAAGTGTCGCTTTGTAAATCTTTTTGTATCAAATTGTAAACAGCAGGAGTGTTAATTACTCATTAATAGCGGCAGTGTGGAGTTTTCCAGAAGGCGTCTGGAGGTTCCACCCAGTAGATATTCACGAAGTGGACTATGGCCAAAGCACCCCGTGACCATCACATCGGCATCCATATCTTTGGCAAACTCCAACAGTTCATGAGCAATTTCAATGCTGTTCGCATCTGAATAGCACACTTCCACGCTGACGCCATGTCGGGCCAGCGTATTCGCAAGCTCCTCAGTAATTTCTACGAAATGATGTCTGTCCTGATGAGCCTGGTTTATTCTGTGCAGACGCACAATAGAGGCTCGCCTGAGCAGTGGCAATGCTCCAAACACTGCCCTGGTTGATTCTCGACGACCATCCCAAGCGACAAATACCCGTTCCCCGATATTCGCAACAGGTTCCCCATTGGGTATCACTAGCACAGGACGACCACAAGCTACCAACACATGCTCGGACAAATTGCGAAAGTATGCGTTAACCGTGTCGCCTTCTATCTTGCTGAGTAATAGTAAGTCTGAAGAATTACCTTGCTGGACCAAAGTATCCACCACGGATGTCGAACCAGCCTCTATTGATCGCCACTCGGAAACGCTGTGGAGATTTTTACAGGCTTTTTCAAATTTTTTTTTCAACACTGCTTCGCATACACGCTGGTGCTCCAGCAATTGATTTGTAAAATCAATCGGTGACGGGACTATGCCTCCGGCGTATAAATCCAATGGAGGTTTGATGTGCAGTCCCACAAGGTGTGCGGAATGTCTCTCAGCCAATATCGTCGCCACCGCCAACACTGAATCGCTGACAGAGTCGTTGGATAAATGAGTTAAAATCGTCTGATATGCCATGGATTTCTCTCCTGTGCATTTAGGACAAACCTAACATTAACCCTACGCTGTCCCTTGACTTGGATCAAAGTCGGTGAAGCTGCATTAGTTCTAACACAATTTTTACCAGTTTGGATAGTCAATTATTTGCACACGATCCCGTGAAAATTTAACCACACATTTGATTAACGCTAGTGACTCCTCTGAACGGTTGTGCAAATGCAAGAGCGCAAGCGGATGTTGCGGTGAAAGAATACCGTCATCTGAGGTATATGGATTATCGAGCTGGAATTGCTCAAAACGCTTAATTCGCTCACGTGAATTCCAGCTAATCATACGATTGTCACGTATTCCACAACTGTAATATTCAGGTTCTTTCATAGCCCAAATCGCGTTCTGACCCTCTTGGTAAATTTGACACAAACTGGGTTTGTAGTTATCAACTGAGTCAGATGATGCAGCTAGTTCTGTCAGGAATATTATCTGATCTGCGACACACCTGAGTTCAATCAATTGGCAGGCAAGTACACCTGCCGTATTGAAATCTTGCAAAACGCCTACCACCAGTTTCATTATGCCTCTCACGGTCCACGACAATCACCACTTTGACTAGGCCGTGACCACATATGTGTAAAATTTAAATCTTTGTGTAACACATGGCATCCAGCCTCCATTGATTTGGATCAAATTCTGATACAGTCTGCTTAGAGCAAATGAACGTAATCGGAGCGTTTCAAACACCTTATGTCGAAAAATAGACAGATTATTCTGGTTGTTGACGATGAGGCTCCAATTCGTAGACTTTTGCGACGTTGTTTTGAATCTGAGAACTATCAGGTAGCTGAGGCAGAGAATCGGGATGAAACCCTAAAAGTTCTCTCAGATCAGTCCGTAGATCTAATAACGTTGGACGTGAAACTGGCTGGCGAAGATGGACTGGCACTCGCGCGTGAAATACGAAACAACACTGTCGTACCTATCATTATGGTCAGTGGTAAGGGCGATTTGATCGACACTGTCCTGGGTTTAGAGTTCGGGGCCGATGACTACATCACAAAGCCTTTTCAACTTAGGGAAGTGCTGGCTCGAGTTAAGTCTGCGTTAAGACGTACTCAGTTGAATCAGTTACAAGCGACCACCAATTCAATTTCTACTACTTCGGCGCCAGAGTACCAGTTTGCAAATTGTACTCTTTGTCCACGAATTCGTGACGTTAAGTCTTTTGACGGCACCAAGGGCATGTTAACCACTGCAGAATTTGATTTACTCGAAACATTCGTCAAACATGCTCAGCAAGCACTCTCGAGAAATCAAATAATGGATCATATGAAGGGACAAAACTGGAACCCCAACGATCGCACCATTGACAATCAAGTAGCCAGATTACGCAAAAAACTGATGTCTCTAGGAGTTCCGGATCCTATTAAAACCATTCGCGGACTTGGCTATCAATTTACTGAGCCAGTTGAGCGAAGCTCTCAGACTCGTTGAGGTGGTGTTTGAGCCACGCTTAAATTTATGATTTTGTGCTTCTCACTAGTCGATCATGGCTAGCGTAATACTCGACTTGAGCTCATCAAATGAGTAAGGTTTGTGCAGAACTATCACGCTGGCTTTCAAATTTTCGTCTTGATCTGCTAATTGCTCAGAATATCCAGAGGATACAATCACGGGTAGCTGAGCTCTCTCATTGCGTATATTTGAAAGCAACTGCCACCCATTTAAATCTCCAGGCATAACGATATCAGTGATTAGCAAATCAATTTCAGAATGTGCCTTGAACTTGGACAGACCCTCTATTCCATTAGCCGCCGAGATTACAGTATGGCCCATGTGGCGCAAACGTCTCTCGGTTAGTCGTCTTACGCTATCATCGTCTTCAACTAGCAATATTATTTTACGAAGTCCTAAAGCGCTGGTGTCGGTGGGTAGCGGCTCTTGCGCTTCATCTACAGACACGTCCTTAGGCAAATAAATAGTAAATTGTGCACCTTTACCTTCCTCACTTTCTGCGGTCAGACATCCGCCAGATTGTCGAGCAAAGCCATAAGCCATGCTCAATCCAAGCCCGTGTCCCCCGCTCTTGGGTTTTGTAGTAAAGAACGGTTCAAATACATGTTGTAAGTCCTCAGTGCTGATTCCTGTCCCTGTGTCACTCACTGTTAAAACCGCATAGTTTCCAGTCCCAATTCCTAGTAATTCAGCCTGGCCCGATAACAACGTTGTATTGCTGGTTTGGATTGTCAGGGTTCCTATCCCTGACATGGCATCACGAGCATTGATCGATAAATTCATCAACGCACTGTCCAACAAAGAATGATCGAGCTTAACCGGGCAAACGTCAGGATCAAGAATGGTATGAAAAGAGATACCCTCGCCAACACTGCGTTTTAACAGATCAGACATATCGAGGACCGAATCATTTAGGTTAAGCCTTTTTGGCGACAAGGCACTACGACGTGCAAAAGACAATAACCGGCTGGTCAAATTGGCACCCAAAGCCGCAGCACTTCGCGCCTCATCAATTAGGTCAAGACTGTCAGTGTCCCGAGTATTAATCTCCAGTAACTCTAGATTGCCGGTAATAACTGTTAGTAGATTGTTAAAGTCATGCGCAATACCTCCAGTCAGTTGGCCAATCGAGTCAAGATTTTGCGACTGTTGTATCGCTGCACGAAGCGTATTTCGCTCAGTACAATCCTGGATAATCGCTACGAATTCTGGAGGTGTAACAGAATCTGACAAGTGCAGTACGATGTCCGCATCGTATTGGGTTCCATCCTTACGCTGGTGCACCGTCTGGAAAACTAACCGATCTAATTTCCCGCTAAGTAGTGGTGCAACAAGGGTTTTAAAACTCTCTTCGGTGTATTCAATTTTGATATCAAAGGGTGATAGGCGCAACAGTTCATCTAACGTATACCCCAGATTCTCTAGAGCTCCACTATTGATCAGGGTGAACTTTAACGTGTCAGAGGTGAAGATAAATATCTCATTAATAGAGTTATCTATGATGCGCCCGAAGCGTAAGGCATCATCTTGAACTTTCTCCTGAGCAGTAAGATCATGGACGATACCGGTAAAGAATATTTCACCGCTACTTTCGAATTTGCCTACTGCAAGATGCATCGGGAAAATTGTGCCATCTGCGCGCAGACCTTCAACTCGACGGCCTTTACCAATAATGCGTTGTTCACCCGTCGTCAGGTAATTCTTTAAATAGGTATCATGCTGTGCACTTTGATAGGGAGGCATCAACATAGACACATTCTTACCAAGCATTTGGGCATGTGTGTAGCCAAACATAACTACCGTGGCCTGATTGGTGTGCAGTACGATGCCCTCAGCATTTATCGTTAATACCGCGATGCCAACCTGTTCCAAAATTTCTTCGTGGTCGGCACCAGAATGAAATTTGTGTTCGTTTTCAGAAGTCATCAGGATGAATCCGGTTTAATAATTATGTCAAATATTTTCAGTTAATTATACTCAGCGCTGAAGCTACCTAGCGTAAGCGCATCGAAGGAACACACCACGGTAGCCAACTTCTTGATGCAGATCAATACTAAGAGCACTCTTTTCAAGTTTGAGACCTGCGAAAATAGAACGTGACGTTGTTTTTAGTCAATTGATTAGAATCAAGTGCGCAGTGTTCAAACGGGCCCATACTTTCTGAAGAATTCAGCATCAGTGAGCCCTATCTCAATGAGCAACATCAACACAAATCCAAAAATACGGAATATTATTCATACAATATCGGTGATCTTTTTTTTTGCAGTTGTTCTAGTTGGGTGTGGGCAGATTCGCCTTCTAACCTATCCTGGAGAATTTGTCTGGCTTGAAGACGAATATGTAAAGGGAACAATGCAGAAAATGGCAACTCACATGGCCAATCTGCAATCGCTTATTGAGGTTCCCAACATAAGCTTGGATGATAATAATCGTGATTCAATTCATCAGGAAATTGTCAATGAAATGGAACTACTTGAAGAATTCGCCATATCCATTAGCCCAAAGAGTAGTGGGACATCTGTTTCTGAATATTCAGAATTCCCCGCCACTAATCACCTACTGATTGATCAAAACATCGATGATTTCATTAGCGAAATTATGAAGGCCAGAACGCTGGCAGATCTTGCACCACCTAATTACTCAGGTATTGGTCAATTAGTGGGCAACTGCAACGCCTGCCATCGACAGCGATAAGTAATTGCTGTCTCCACCAGTCGTCCAGCTTGATATCGCCTGGTACAGCATTTGATGTGCTAACAATTGATCTAGCTCAAATCTGCGATGCACTGAATATTACAAAATGGGGTTCATCAGACCATTTCTATTAGGGTGAAAATATGATGAAGTATAAAAAACTTCTAGCTTTTCATTGCCTGCACGACCCACTAGCCTCCCTTGAACCCATCATAGCAATGGCAAAGAGCACTGAGTGGCTATTAGAGATACGTGTATTGAATCTTGTTTCCCCTATTCTGACCATGACAGCTTCTCAAACGCCTGAGTACGATTCGGGAACTGACATTATGAATAATCTCAAAAAACTGATGAAAGAGAAAGAATTTTTTCGGGTGTATCTCATACATTGCTAGCCTATTCCAGTAATTCTCTTTTTATCGTCCACTGGGCTAGAGATTGGCACGCGTTGAATGGAAAATAGTAATATGATTAAAAATAGCCAGCTTCGAGAATCTGTAATGGATGAGCTGAACGGCCTTTCGAGTGTAGACACTACTCATGTCATAATCACTGCAGATAGTGGCACGGTGACGCTTACTGGGCACGTAAGCGCCTATCCCGATATATTCACAGTCAGACAAGCGGTTGGTCGCGTACAGGGTGTCAGGGCAATTGCAGACGAGCTGACGTTGCGCCTACCTAATGGGCATATGCGAGAGGATAGTGATATCGCTCATGACATCGTGCTTGCATTGGAGAGCCAAACTAAGCACGCAGATTCAGATGTTCTGGCAGAAGTCAGTGAGGGTTTTGTTACGTTATCCGGCACGGTAGATTGGCACCATGAGCGCCAGTGCTTAGAGCAACAGATAGCATTAATACGGGGTGTTTTCAACATATCTAACCAGATTCAATTGAGAAAGCAAGTGACTGCAGAAGACGTGAAAACACAAATTGAGGACGCCTTAAGCCGACATGCTGAATTAGAAGCAAAACATGTCACAGTGACTGTGAAAGATGGTGAAGTGACACTCGAGGGACATGTCAAAGCGTTTTACGAACGAAACCTTGTTGAAGCAGCTGTTTGGCTTGAACCAGGTGTACACAAAGTTGTTGATAAAATCAGTGTCGGTTAGACTTCATAGGCGTCTGGAACTAGATTCGGACAAAACAGTAAATATCAAAATAATTCCAATGACAAAAACTAGCGACGTATTTGAGAATTTTCAGACACGGCCAGAGACCAAGGACGGAGTGTTCTCAGAAGACGAAGTCAGGCTCGCAAACCGCAATTCGGGGATTTTACTGGAGACACTGCGGCACGACGTGACACCGATCGGTTTACATTACCTACTAATTCATTTTGATGTTCCTTACATTAATGCTGAAACACATCGACTTGAATTCGCCGATGGATTCGAAACATCGCTTTCGTTAAGTCTTGATGACATTCGCGCTTTACCTCAAATCACAATACCAGTGACGTTGGAATGTGCAGGCAACGGACGAACCGGCTTGTCACCTAGAACCCATTCAATGCCTTGGTCATATGAGGCCGTTGGCACTTCTGAGTGGACAGGCACCCCTCTGGCACCGCTGATCAAGCGAGCTAAACCTGTGAGTGGAACCGTCGAGATCGCGTTCACCGGCGCGGATAGAGGTTTCGACAAGGGCGTCGAACATGCCTTCGGACGTAGCTTGACCCTTGAGCAGATTGAATCCCTGGATGTCATGCTTGTCCATAGTATGAATGGACTACCATTGCTGCCTCAGCATGGCGCGCCACTAAGAATTATTGTGCCTGGCTGGTACGGCATGGCATCGGTTAAATGGCTCACTCGCATCCAGGCACTTAACGCACCGTACCAAGGTTTTCAGCAAGTAAATACGTATCGATATCGTGAGCACAAGAACGATCCAGGACGCCCGGTAACAGCTATGCGTGTAAAAAGTCTGATGACGCCACCAGGAATTCCCGACTGGATAACACGCCTGCGTCATCTGCGTCCTGGCCCGGTGGAGATTATTGGGCGTGCGTGGGCGGGTAACGGGGTGGCTATAGAAAAAGTTGAATTTCACAACGGTACTGACTGGCAAACGGCGAAGTTATCGTCGCCTACCGGACAATATGCCTGGGCCAAGTGGTCAATCGAATGGAATGCCAGACCAGGAGCTCATACTTTGCGTTGTAGAGCAACTGACAGCACCGGCGACACACAACCATTAGAGCCTTTTTGGGATGCTTCCGGTTTTGGAAATAATGCTGCGCAAAGTATCGATGTCTACGTGGGTGAAGCACCCAAGTGAGAGGTGTTTGCCGCGATTCTACTATTCACATCGTTGAATAGCTTAGCCCAGTGCATTTTTAGGGAAGTAAAAAGAGACCGTCCAGTTCGGCATATCCACAATTTCGCTGATGCGAAGATCAGCACAGACACTGCACAGCATGTAGGCATCCACAGCTGACATGCCTGTGGTGGCACACAGCCAATCGATCATTCCTGATACGGCATCGCGTGCTGCTTGCATAAGATCAGGGCCAATGCCAGTGGTTACGCGGTAACCAGCGTTATCCAAATGTCGACTTACCGGACCCTGCGTTTCAAAGCGTGGGAAGATAAAATTTGCTTGTTTGATGAGCCCTATTTTTGCTGCAACTACCATTGGGCTTTCTATGGCCGTACCGCAAATTTCCCCATCACCTTGGGCAGCATGAGTATCTCCGAGTGATAACAGGCCACCAGCAACCTCAACAGGTAGGTATAACGTTGTACCTACGGCGTTATCCCTAATATCGAGATTACCTCCCACGCGTCGTGGAGGAACTACTGAATGTAAACCAGCTTCAGCCAATGCCAGGCCAACGGTTCCACAAAAGGGTTTTAGCGGAACCTGGCCTCCTGGGCCGTAAAGTGCGGGAGCCATGCTTTTAGTATCATATTCCCAGATATGTAGCCGCGGTTCCTCAAACTGATCTGCGAGTAATCCGAAACCTGGAATATTGGCAGTCCAGCCCCATCCTGAAGGTGCGAAATCGAGAAAACTGATACTAACTGCATCCCCGGGTTCCGCACCCTCAATATAAATAGGCCCGGTAACGGGATTTACTTTTTCAAAAGATAACTGCAGGAGATCATCGACTGTCGAGTTGGCGTTCAACTGTCCACCAGATGCATCGATAGTTTCGATCTCAATGGTTTGACCCGGAGCAACGCTTAGCACCGGCTCTATGCTGTTATCCCAGCCAAAGTGATGATTATGCTTATGGATAGTGTGTTGACAGTTCACGATTGCATTCTCCAAATGGAATTTTGCCATTCGTTATTGGCGTTTTTTAAATACCTGTTCTATTTCTGTGTTGCCCATTATACCGCCTGATCGCAGTGCCATCGTAGCCACAATAATTACGCCAAGTGCGATGCCTGAGAGCCCCAACATTTCTGGAAATTTGATTCCAATCAGTTCGGGGCCTGTTTCCATAAATCGAATGCCTTCAAGGCCAAATGATATTATTACAGTTCCGAGTACTGCGCCAGTGACTGTGCGCATGCCTCCTAGTATCAACATGGCGACGGTTAGAAATACATGGTTAAAATAAAAAGGGCGGGCACTGATAGTGCCTAAAAAATAGGCGTAACATATTCCTGCCGTTGCCAGAAATACAGAGCCGAGTACCCAAGCTACCAGTCGTACTCTGAACACATCTACACCCATCGCCCTCGCCCCTACCTCGTCGGTTGAGCTGGATCTTAGCTGTATACCCCAATGCGATTCCCGAAACAACCTGGCGACGAACAACGCAACAACTGTAATTATCAAAATACTGTAAATGTTAAAAACTCTGGGAATACCAAAGAATGCCTGTTTGCCCTTGAAGATATCCGTGTAGTGTAGAAAAATGGAATGAACAATAACAAGCACCGCTAACGAGACAATTGTTGCACCAATTCCAGTCAGTCGTGTAATCACCAAGCCAACGAGCAACGCAATCAATGCCGTTATGACTATCGCGATTACAGCAGAGGTGATTGGGTCAAGAGAAAACGCGTTCAGTCCCCAAGGTGCGTTTGGGAGTGAGATGGCTTTGATCTTTACGGGAGTAACGCAAATAGCTGCCACATAGGCACCAATTCCCATAAAAGCACTGTGAGACAAATTGGTGATATTCGCATTTCCCATAAATACTTGTAGGCCGAGAACAACCAGCAAATTAACGTATGCCGCATAGACCATTCTGACTTGATAGCGCTGACCGTAGTGAGCCACCAACAGTCCGAGAGTGACTAATATTACCGATAGAATAAAAGCCCCCACCAACGCACTTCGTGTCCCACTATTAAACCAATTGCTAGTGAGCTTCATAGCTTGTCGCCTTTTTCAACTGCTGGTGAAAGAATGCCATCTGGCCGCCACACAAGTATGAGCGCAACGATCCCGAACACAAACGCCTCCTTCAAGCCACCGTAGCTTTGTGGCAATAAAACCAGCATGCCCACCTCAATAGCGCCGAGCAGAAATCCACCCAATACAGCGCCGCCAAGGCTACCAAATCCCCCTAAAACACAAGCAACAAATGCTTTCAAAACAGGATTAAACCCGAATGTTGGATCAACACTACCCCTTCGTGCCATGATAAATATGCAGGCCAATCCAGCAAGTAACCCCGAAATAGCAAAGGCCACTGCCACGACTCGGTTCGCTTTTATCCCCATCAAACGAACCATTTCAAAATCAAGCGACGCAGCACGCATTGCAATTCCAAAAGAACTTCGCCGTAGAAATAACGCTAGCAGAGAGATGGCTACGAGCGTAGTGACAGTTTCAAATATTTGAAGCGTTGAGATTTGTACACCACCGATGTTGATTGGCCAATTCAGAAAGTAGAGATTGGTAACAGCAATAGGACGGGGTGACACCACTAGCAAAAAAAGATTTTGCAGAATCATACTAACGCCAAATGCGGTTAGTAACCCCGTGGCAGGATCAGCATAGCGAACCGGTCTAAATGCCAAGCGTTCCAACAATACGGAAGTTAGCACTGCGACTATTAACGCACCGATGATGACCACCCACGGGTTGCCTGTCCATAAAGCAGAAATGGCGAACATACTGTATCCGCCAGCTGCGATGATTTCGCCGTGGGCAAAATTGACGAGCCCCATGATTGAAAATACGATCGCCAAGCCAAGTGCCAGAAGTGCATACTCTGCACCGAAACTTAAGGCGTTAAAAAACTGCTGTACAAAATAATCCATCTAATGAATGCCCGTCAGTTCAGCCATCAAATTACGTTCCTTTCCAAAAAGGTTGTGATCACCCTCTTTGGCAACAGTGCCGGTGTTTAACACGTAAATGTAGTCCGCTAACTGAACAGCCTCACGTACATTTTGTTCAACGAGTAGTATGGTCATCCCTTCGTCTTTTAGATCCTGAATGAGTTTGAATACCTGCTGACATATGAGAGGCGCGAGTCCCAGACTAGGCTCATCAAGCAGCAGGATGCCGGGTTTGCTCATCAGGGCACGCGCTATGGTCAACATTTGTTGCTCTCCACCAGAGAGCGTACCGGCCGTTTGATTTTTTCGCTCACCTAGAACAGGAAAAGAATCAAACCAATTTTCAATATCCAGCTTCACTTGAACTGAATCCTTGCGGTTCGCAGCACCAATCAACAGATTCTCCCGGACGCTGAGATTGCTAAATACCCGTCGGCCCTCTGGCGAGAGGGCAATGCCTAGTTGCTGTCTGTCCTCAGCCGCAAGTGCTGCCAATTCCCGCCCCTGGTAGGTTATCGATCCGCTGCAGCGTACAATTCCAGCAATAGCCGACAACGTGGATGTCTTGCCCGCACCATTGGGACCAAGCAGTACAACGCACTGCCCTTGCAAGACGGATATAGAGATTCCGTGCACAGCTTCAATAGGACCGTGAAAGACCCGAAGATCATTTATTTCAAGCATAGTCAGGCGTAACTCATGGTAAAGCTAAATCTGCCTGGCAGGTTCCGGCTTTGCAGCCGGAGCCTGCTACAGCTCAGTAGGGTCTTGGATTAATTCCAGTCGCTTGGCACGCCATCAGGGATCTCGTTGGATACCAAAATGCGTTTTCCATCCTTAAAGCCAATCACCGGTATAGTTCGTTGGGCATAGGAACCATGCTCCTTGAACGACACGCTTTCTACAGTTTTCACGGTGATGCTGTCAGCGGCACGTATAGCTTCACGGACTGCAACTGGATCCGTACTGCCCGATTTTTCTACGCCATAGGCAATCGCCATAACTATGTCTGACCCTAAGGCAGGAAAAAGTCCGGAGACCGGAATATCCAAAGCTTCGCACTCAGCCTGGAAGCTAGCCATGGCACTGTCCCGATGTGAAGGTGCGAGGGTAGCAAAAGCAACCTTGTCAAGAATTGTCGCATCTGCTTCACCGATCGCATCAAGCGATGGATCATCAAGACCGTCAGACCCGATCACCCATGCATCGAGTCCTGAGGTGCGCATTTGGCGAATCAGTACTCCCACATCAGGCATTACAGAAGAGATGTAGATGGCATCTGGAACTGGATCCAGTTTCTTCAATTCTGCGATCTGTGGCGACCAGTCAGATGTGCCAAAGCTGAAATTCAGTGATGCTTGAACCTTGCCACCGCCTGCTTCTATGACATCACCAAACCATACCGGCGTGCGGGCAGACCAGGAACCTCCTTCATCAGAAGTAAACAGCACAACGTTCTTGACACCTTGTGACAGTGCGAACTTGGCACCAGCAGTAGCGGTGAATGGGTCTGGGGAGACGTTCGTGATGAAGTTATCCACGATACCCATATGCATTTCAACTTGTGTACTCTGCGCCTGAATCACGGTTGCACCATACTCAGCTGCAAGCTGAGCAACAGGAATCATGGTATCGGAAAATGGAATGGTCGAAATCGTGATAGCACCTGCTTCAAGAAATTTCTCTGACAAAGCAATTGCCGTTTGGGAATCAGTGCCAACATCCTGAATCATTAACTCAAACATTTTGCCATCAACCCCACCGGCATTGTTGATAATCTCTGCCATGCATTTTGCACCCTGAACGGATGTGTAAGGTGCATATTCTCCGGTTAACGGAACAGCGAAACCCAGTTTAATGGTGTCTGCCGCATTGACGGCAGTTGAAGCGCACACGCCAGCAACAATGCCTGTCGCCATGCCAGCTAGTTTTCTTCTACTAATCATAAAGCTATTCCTGTTATTTTAGATTTGATGTTCAGTTGCAGTTTCACCGAGATAGGCTGCAACTACTCGTGGGTCCGTTGAGACCTCTGATGGCAAGCCTGTCATCAGAACTTTACCCATGCTCATAACGGTAATTCTTTCACACACTGACATAATGAATCGTAAATCATGATCGATCACCAAGATCGCACATCGGCAGGTATTGCGGATCCAATCAAGACCATTTTTTAAGTCTTCGGTCTCTTGCTGATTCATGCCCGCCGCCGGTTCATCCAGCATCAAAACGCTGGGCTTCAGTGCCAACGCGCGCACTATTTCAAGACGACGCATATGTCCGTAGGATAAAACAGATGCCTGAAGTGCACGTTTGTCGTGAAGGTCAAATCGGTTCATTGCCTCTTGTACGATATCGCTATTCGCAGACGCTGTCGCCGACCCTGCACTGCGTGAAGCGCTTGCCGCAACAGCGATATTCTGCTCGACTGTCAGATTCGGATAAATACGCAAATTTTGAAATGTCCGAGCAAGTCCGATTCTCGCTCGTTCATGCGCCTCCAGACGATCAATGGATTGGCCATCAAGTTTGAGAGTTCCACTGCTATGGACTAACAAACCAGAAATTAGATTAATCAACGTGGTTTTGCCAGCACCATTAGGCCCTATAAGCCCATGCACAACACCATCGTCAACTGTTAGTGAAACTGAATCGACAGCTTTTACGCCGCCGAAATGTTTGGTCAGTTGATGCAATTCAAGCATGTTCAGAAAACCCGCCCATACATTGTGCATTTTTCTTCGAAAGTCAAGCTCTCTAAAATTTTTAGCTCAGCTTTCTTGTGGTTTGTATAAACCTCACAGAAGACCTTACCAAACCACTTTTCAATCATCGGACTTGCGTTGAATCTGTCCAGTGCTTCGCTCAGCGAACTGGGTAAACGTTCTATTCCCATCCCTGCAAGAGTTGTTTTGTCGAAAAGTGACAGATCCTCGGTTGTCGCATTGGGTGTGCGTAAGCCTTCTTCTATCCCCTGCACCCCTGCGTGAACAAGCGCAGCAAGTGCAAGATAAGGGGATGCTGTTGCATCAGCCGCCCTGTATTCTAAATTGAACTGCCTGGCCGCTACTTTGTTAGACGTTGAAGTTAGCGGGCAAATCCTGACCGCTGCTTCTCGGTCCTGTGCTCCGAGATTATTAAAAGAAGAACTCCATCGATGAGGTGTGAGGCGTTGATATGAGATTTCTGTGGCAGCCGTTAAGCATAGAAATTCAGGTAGATACTTAAGTACTCCAGCGGCAAACGAACCAGCCGCTGCGCTAAGAAAGTGTTTTCCATTGGGATCGTAAGTGACAGGGTTTGCGTCCGCATCTTGCAAGCTAAAATGAATATGTACGCCGTTACCAACAGCATCGAAGTGTCGAATGGGAATAAAGCTGGCTCTTTGGCCGAAACGTCTCGAACAGGCATGCACAAGCTGGCGAAACACAAGCGCTTGATCCGCAGAGTGAATGCCTTGTGTAGGACCTATAGGAAGCTCATATTGATCCGTTCCAAACTCATTGATGAAGCTGTCCGGTTTTATACCGGCCTGACTGAGTGCCGCAAACAACACCTCGCCAAAATCAGCATGAAGATCGAAACCCTGTATAGAAAACGCAGGATTAGCCGGAGCGTTTTCAGATGGCTCTTCAAATTGAAATTCGTGCTCGAATGCTGAATATAACTGCAATCCGGCAACCGACTTTAAACGGTTTAATGCACTTGTCAGATGAGTCCGTGTGCAGCACTCCCATGGCGTCCGATCTAGATTGACGATGTTCCCAATAACAAAGTTTTCAGGTCGAGTTCCGTCTTCGAAATCAACCATTACCTCAGTATTGACATCGGGAATGAGCAACAAGTCGCCTAGTGACCCATACGGACTTTCGCCAAGATTATCAAAACAGGTAATCAGTGCATTGGTCGGTACCCAACCAATGCCACGATCGACTCTATCCAGAAGTTCAGATCTAGCAACTGCCTTGCCGCGCGTTAATCCTGCAAGATCGGACGTTGCTACAAATACCAGTGGCTCGCTAATCACGATTTCATCAACTCTGGTCGTAGCGAATCCCACTCTTTCAGACGGCGACGGGTTTTGCTCTGATTGCCATCCCCAACACGCTTGATGATAGCTTCGCAAAATGCGATCGCACATAGATAACTATCCCAAGCACTGCCGTTTTCAATAGGTAAGGGGAACACATCCTTAGAATATTCTGATACTGGAGACATCCATCTGTCTGTAAATAATACAACTCTAGATTTGCGGTCGATTGCAACGAGCTTCGCCAAATCGTACAACGACTGTTGATATCGTCTTACGTCCATTGTGAGAAAAATATCTTTCCTTCCCATGCGCAACAGAACGTCCGGCCAACTCTCAGGGTCAGAATTTAAATGGAAAACATGGCGTCGTGAACGGCGAAGGTGTCTTGACAGCATTTGCAGCACGGGGTCGCTCATGTGCCCACCGAGAAAAAATATTGATCGACTTTCATCCGACAGTAAATTACACAAATGCGCAAACCGGCTTTCAATAGCTGCTGAAGGCAGTTGCTTAAGCAGTTGCGAGGCATTGCTAATGAACTGCGACAGTGTCTGCGCCTGATCAGAGTGAATTTTTTCCTCTGAGAGTTGCAGCTCCGCTGGGGAGCGTTGATCTTCTCTAAGCTCGCTGATGAGGCATCGTTGAAAGTCCAAATAGCCTTTGCAGCCAAGTTTTTGGACAAAACGCGTGACGGATGGTGGTGACACTTTACTTCTACTTGAAAAGGACTGAATAGAATCAAGCCCCGCAAACGGATAATCAGAAAGCAGCGTCGTCGCCAATTTATGCTCTGCCATTGTCATGTCAGAGAGTCTCGCCTCGATACTAGAGCGAACATTCATGTTTGATTGTCAGAGCATTCAGTTGAAAATAATCTATCAGAAAATTCCTTGAATAACAATTTGATTGATTATTTTCTTATGTTCCAGCAAACTTATTACAACGTCACTTCGAAAACTATAGCTGATCATGTCGATTGTTAGCTTTTATCAAAAGCATTTCTCGTTCAATGTTGCTGGGTGAATATGACCCCTGCCCTGTAGAAGTGCTGGGTGGAGCGTCTACTCAGCCCGGACTTTTAGTGTGCGAACACGCAGGTCGTGAAGTACCGCAGCGATTGAACTCTTTGGGTTTACCTAAATCTGCACTACTACAGCATATTGCATACGATATTGGTGCTGAGGCCACTGCGCGGCTGATTAGTAAAAAGCTCAATACGCCACTCATCATTCAACGCTACAGCCGACTAGTTATTGATTGTAATCGCCCACCGGGGGCTGCCGACTCTATGCCGGAGGTCAGCCACGGAACACGGGTTCCCGGAAATGACCATCTCGACGAACATCAGCGGCAAAGTCGCATCGTTGAAATTTTTGCACCGTTCGATTCGCAGGTAACACAACATCTGGGTTTAGGCACTTGTCGATGGGCTTTTTCAATCCACAGTTTTACGCCTGAACTAAATGGTAATAAACGACCTTGGGATATTGGCTTGCTTTATCGTGAGGATACAGAGACTTCTATCAGAATTGCCAGCGCTGCCAGGAAACTGTATCCGAAGTTAGAAATAGGATTAAATGAGCCGTATCAGATTGACGATGAATCTGATTGGTTCGTGCCCAAACACGCCGAACGACTCGGTCTTTTGCACAGCCTGATAGAAATACGTAACGATCTAATAAGTACGCCCACCGGACAAGAAAAATGGGCGACGATAGTGGCTAATTTAATATCAGCAGCTGTCGGCAATCAACAGGAAAGGACAGAATGAAACTGACCCGGGAAGTTCCGTTGAATATAGAGCAAGCTTCTCTGCTCTTCATCGACGTCCAGAATTTCAGCGCTCATAGAATGGGGGCAGAATTTAGAGAGCTCGATCCTGACGAGTTCGATGAAAAATATGGCTGGTATTTCTTGGAGCTTGAAAATCGGGTAATTCCCAATATGCAGGCACTGCTATCAGCCAGCAGAAATGTTGGCATGGAAGTTATTCACACAACCATCGAGAGTCTGACACAAGATGGCAGAGACAGAAGTCTTGATTATAAAATTACGGGATTTCATGTTCCAAAGGGATCATGGGATGGCAAAGTTATCGACGAGCTACAACCAGTCGGCGATGAAATCTGGTTGCCCAAGACATCCTCTTCCGTGTTTATATCAACCCACATTGATTATTTGCTCAGGAACCTGGGTGTCCGCCAAATTGTCATCAGCGGGCTCATTACCGACCAGTGTGTGGAAAGCGCAATTCGGGATGCCTGTGATTTGGGATATCTCATTACTCAGGTAACCGATGCCTGTCTGACTTATTCTCAGGAACGTCATGATCACTCGTTACAGACAATAAAAGGTTACTGCCGACAGGTGACAACAGCTGAATTACTGGCTGAGATTAACGCCGCCTCTGTACCGACATAATGCCGGGATACTAATTGAATCAAGGAGAGGAGCTTTAACCGCTGCAAGGTGGGAGCTGATAGCGGATAATTTTCTAGTTCCCACCACGATGCCTATGCCTAAAGTCGATAATGATCTTATCGTACCTCGTATGTACATAAGCTGTTCTCAGTCTGGATCGTAACGCGCAAAAACAAGCCCAGGACAATGCATTACTGTACTCGATTTCATGGGACTGGCAGCTCGTGTCGAACTCGATGGAAAACGCATTGACACTCTCAGTGCAGATCGTATCGTACGGCACAAATTAGCGCTTGTACCAGAACGTAGACGAATCTTTAAGGACTTGAGTGTTACCGAGAATCTGTATTTTGGTGCCTATCTTCAAAAAGACAAGTTAGTCATCGAAGCTGAACTTAAAAACGTTTACGACCGCTTACCACGATTGGGTGAACGACGACACCAACATGCAAGAACCTTGAGCAGCATATGCTAGCGATTGGACGCGCATTGATGTCGAAGCCGCGAGCGAGTGCTACTGCTTGAAGAACCCTCATTAGGGCTTGCGCCAATAGTCGTTCACGAATTCGGTCAGATTCTCGTAGATATTAATCGCCAAGGCGTCACCGTGATTCTCGTTGAGCAAAATACCAATCTTGCGTTGCGACTCGCTGATTACGCCTATGTGCTAGAAACGGGCGTTATCACTTTGCAAGACGAAGCATCTGTGGCCGCAAATAACGAACACGTACGGCAGGCGTATCTAGGTATCTAAGGTACACGCCGATACGATGGCTTTGCGGGTTGCCAATAGCAGATTTGTTTCGGTTGCTGACACACCTTCAACCATACGTATACGCCCAAGGACGGTATCGAATGCAGCAAGGTCGGTAGCACCTAGCTCAACAATGATATCCCAGCGACCATTAGTGGTATGGATAGCCTGCGCTTCTGGCATACCGCTGAGTTGATGAATTACGCTGTCTGCGCGTTTTCCCTCAATGGCCAGCATCATGGTGGCACGTATCGGGAGCTGGTGGCCATCCTCTTTGAGAACAACCGTGAAACCGATAATTTCCCCAGAGCTTTTAAGCCGGTCAAGTCTTGCACGCAATGTTGCTCGTGACACGCCAAGGCTTTTGGCTAAATCAGAAATGGGTAGTCGTGCGTCATGACGCAGTGCCGTAATTAGCTGTAGATCCAAGTCATCTTTTATCATATTGGTCATATATACCATACATATTGAAACAAACATTCTCCAATATGATCAATATTGCTATTTACTCTGCCATTTGTGTACCTCAAACTTAATCATTCGATACAGCAGAGTAAATAACGATGTCCGGTACAAAATGTACGCACATCACTCTTCTTGGGTTTCATTGAACCGGACTTTGCACCAGCGGTGGCTACCACCGTAACGGGAGGAGCAACCTTTCGCGAGCCACACCTAACCATGGAGACGCTGCACGACGGTGGCCTGCTTAATTCTCTTGATTTAATTGAGCTCAACTCTTTTCTTAATGATCGTGGCCGTAAGGCGCGATTAATGATTGACCTGACCGCGAGTCTTTTCGGAGGTCGTGTCATGGATTACCAAACCTGGAGTTTCTAAGTATGTCATCCGCACCTTCAGTACTAGCTTACGTCCCGTTCGTTAGTGTCGACAACATGATGAAAATTGTCCACAGCATTGGCGTAAAGAACGTTCTTAACGAACTGGTAGCCTATATCGAGGATGACTTTCGTCGCTGGGAGTTATTTGACAAGACACCGCGTATCGCGTCCCACTCTAAGGAAGGTGTCATTGAGTTAATGCCAACAAGTGATGGTGAAGTGTACGGTTTCAAATATGTGAATGGTCACCCAAAGAACATGAGCGAAGGGTTTCAAACCGTTACCGCATTCGGAGTATTGGCAAGAGTCGACAATGGATACCCAGTGCTCTTTTCAGAGATGACAATTCTTACGGCTTTAAGAACCGCAGCTTCATCAGCCATGGCCGCTAAATACCTTGCACCTAAAGGTGCACGTACGATGGCAATGATTGGTAACGGTGCTCAATGTGAATTTCAGGCACTTGCCTTTCAGGCGGTGCTGGGCATTGACACGGTGCAGCTCTTTGACATCGACTCTAATGCCACCGACAAGGCTGCACGGAATCTGATGAACTCAGGCTTAAAGGTTGTTAAATGCAAGTCCCCCTATGAAGCGATTGAAGGTGCTGAGATAATAACGACGTGCACAGCCGATAAGCAGTACGCGACCATCTTGACCGACAACATGGTCGGCTCAGGTGTTCATATCAACGCCATCGGTGGAGATTGTCCCGGTAAGACTGAACTTCATCGCGATATACTTCTTCGCTCGGATATCTTCGTCGAATATCCACCACAGACTCGTATCGAAGGTGAAATACAACAGCTTGCCGACGATCACAGAGTTACTGAATTGTGGGAAGTTATTAGCGGAGCTTCCAAAGGTCGTAGCAGCGAAGCTCAGATTACATTGTTCGACAGCGTCGGATTCGCAATCGAGGATTTCTCGGCGCTACGTTACCTGCGAGACCAATTGAGCAGCACCGGTTTTTTCACAGAACTCGACCTGGTGGCCGATCCTGATGACCCACGTGATCTTTATGGCATGCTGCTGAGAGCAGAATCAAGAGTCGATTAATAACTCTCAAATCTGCACTAGTAAAAGCGGTGTAGTGCCAAGCCAAAAACCACGTTTGTAGACGAAGTTGAGATGGACGAGTCTACCCAGCGATTTCAGACTCAAGTCAGTATCGCTATAACCGATCCGAATACAGGCAAAAACATTGGCTCAGTTACGATTGGTGTCGATGCTGAGAACCTGTTGATGCAATAAATACTTTGATCTGCCAGACAAAAAGTTCTGGCAGAGCTGCTTTGACGGTCGTAGCTCAAATATCGGTAGAATCAGAGAAAAAATGAACAAGACTCCCTCTCGCGGACCTAACCGCAAATCTGTTAGTACGATTCTGGTAACAACGTTATTAGGGTCTGCTCTAATTGCATTTGGTCTACTTATTGGGCTGAATCAGTAAAATCGTGAATACTATTAGCGACTCACAGCCTTCAATAGCAGCGGCAGTAGAAGAACAAAAAGCTACTAGCAATGAACTTCATAGGACCATTGCCAATGCTTCAGAAGACAACAACACAATCCCCACAGTTATCCAGAAAGTTGCTGAGTAAATCCATCGTTCAAAAGAATCTGCTGAGGAAATTAACGTATCGGTTCAGGGACTTTTCACTCATGCATCAGCTTTGCAGACACTGCTTAAACGTTATCAGCCAAAAGTGAAATAGTTCTAATACGGCTTAATAAGTGCCTGTCGACATTTGCCAGTTACGCCCTTATCTCATAAATGTCGGCTCTGCAAATTCTGTAATATGTATACAGTTCGAGTGAATGATTTTATGGCTATTTTTTTGCGATTGTAAACGAGCGATATCACGCACCAATGGATTAGCCGATATTCCACGCAGTACAATGGATAAAAATACGATCATCACAACGCAAACCAGCAATTCCTTTTCCACAAGAGAATTTTATAGTTCTCGACGAGCCGAGAAAAGCGCACTTGAGACGCATCGGCGAACAGAACCAGAATTAGAGTGACCTCTGCAACAGTACGTTCAATTTAATCAGGTGTGTTTAGTATCGCATTGCCCATCATCACGAGTACCTGATGAATAGGCCTGATCGGGATCATGTAATAAAATACTGGTTATGTAGCCAATACTTACTATATGATTTACCAATACAGGAATTGAACGTCTCTTCCTGCCTTGCCCCCATCCCGGATACCGAATCTAAATTGAACATTCTCATGCTTGGAGCCTCCTACGGCTCTCTTTTTGCGACAAAACTTGCCTTGGCTGGGCACTCAACCACGATGGTGTGCCTGCCAGCTGAAGAAGAGCTCATCAATAGTCACGGCACTTTGGTACGTTTGCCTGTAAGAGGCAGGGCTGAGCCGATCGAATTAAGCTCTCAAGAGCTTACTGGGAGAATCACAGCATGCTCTGCGGAATCAGCAGACCCTACAGCATTCGACCTCATCGTTTTAGCCATGCAGGAACCACAGTATTCAGTCGGTGCAGTGAAAGAGCTCATGGAGCGGATTGCCACATCTAATCTGCCCTGTGTATCGATAATGAACATGCCTCCTCTGCCGTTTCTTGCTAGATTGCCAGGTATTAGGACAGCTGACGTAGAGTCAGCCTACACAGATCCAGAGGTTTGGAGCCGGTTCGACCCAGCATTAGTCACTTTAGCTAGTCCGGATCCGCAAGCCTTTCGTCCTCCTGATGAACCGGTTAATGTATTACAGGTAGGCTTGCCGACGAACTTCAAAGTGGCCCGTTTCGTTTCAGACTACCACACAGAGCTTCTGCAGAAACTGGAAAAAGATATAGCGGATATTCGATTTGAGATAGAGGGTGAAAGCATTGAGCTACCTGTGAAGCTAAGGGTTCATAAGAGCGTTTATGTACCACTTGCGAAGTGGTTGATGTTACTTACCGGAAACTATCGATGTGTTCTGAATGGAGACACGCGCTCAATCCGAGATGCGGTGCATAGCGACATAGCGGCTTCTGAACAAATCTACAACTGGGTGGGTGAATTATGTATTGCTTGTGGTGCCTCGCCAGATGATCTTGTTCCGTTTGTAAAATACGCTAACGCTGCAAAAGGATTACTCAAGCCCTCTTCAGCCGCCAGAGCGTTATTAGCTGGAGCGAAAAATATAGAACGTGTTGACAAAGTAGTGCAAAAACTTGCTGCAGTTAAAGGCATGCAGCATGACGAAGTCGACGCCATTGTCAGTCGAGTGGATTCGTGGCTTGAGAATAATCGTCAAGAGCTTGAACGTGTTTAATTAGGGATACCGCTTATCCAGATGTAGTGCTTAACTACAGTCAAAGTTGCGATTATCGATAGCTCGTTCTTAGGCTATCGATAACGCCTGTATTCGATTCTGTTTGGGGCTGATGCTGCGAACTCGTTAAAACGCCGTGCGTAATTGCGTGCAGCACTCACTCATCGACAAGGTTTCATTGTTCTGTCCAGGATGAATTATTACCTGTAGCTGCCTATGCGGAGCATCACAAACAGTGTAACGGGAGGTGCTCAGACAATCGCAATATCCCCCAGACCCACTTCTATGGAATTCCCCTTATCAGGCGCGATCCAACTTTTTTCGCTTAAACGAGATCGGTTGTGCTCCTTCCCACAATACTTTATTACCTAGCTCGATCAGTTTTTCTTGATTACTGGTAATGGTGATGAAATGGTTGCCTGCCAACTGCCCCATTTTGGATGAAAAATCCACCCCACCATACGCGAGCAGTATTTCAGTTTCGCTGATTCCGCCCGGGTACAGTATAAATTGTCCAGGTGCCGGGTGGCTGGTGTGGTTTTCGTAATCAACACCGTAGTCGAGATCGCCCAGCGGTATCCAAATGCCTTCGCCACTCCAACGTACATGTACAAGCTGGCTTTCGTAGGGAAGTGTTTTTTCAAAGGCAGCGCACGTCTTGGGTGCAAGTTCTGTTTCAAGGCGTGCCTCAAACGTGTAAGGGCCTGCCGTAATAATGAGTTGGGTCATGTCTTTTGTAGTCTTATTGGTGAATCAAAACGATCGTGACAACGATGATCAATCTTTTTTATCGTTAAGGCATCATTGGAATCGCACATAGGTACTTGAATATCTCAGCATACTGTATGTCAGCAACACCCTCGGTAGTGTTCAGCTATGAATCGTTCAATGTCTGGCCAGGTGTTGATGATGTCTGCTTTGGACGTAAGCCCCGCACGCATGGATACTCTCAGTTTACTCTCCAGGCTCGGTAGGTCCACTCCAATAGCCATGCCATTTTTAATCACTAACCGTCCTGAAGAATACGCATCAATAATATGCGCTTTGGTAGCACGTGAAAAAATATAGTCGCGTGGGTCAACATCCATGAGTGCGTCTCTATCCAGCGCCGACTGATCTAGTAGCAATAGATCTGCTGGCATGCCAGGAGCCAATATTCCCCCTGCTCCCAAACCCAATCCGGCTCTGCCGGTTGAGCAAGCTGCACGTAGCGCTTTGGTGGGTGTCATGGCCTCTGCTCCAAAGCCACGAGCATGATTGAGTAGATAAAAAAGTCTCAGCTCTCTCAAACCGTCGTCGTCTTCATCAAATGCGCAGCCATCGAGTCCCATGGCAACATTGACTCCCGCAGCTAGCATGTCAGCAACGGGTGCAATACCTGAGTGAAGGTGAAGATTAGACGATGCATTAACAGCGATACGGCAGCCATTCGCCGCTATCGTTTTGAACTCATCAGTATTTGCCCAAACGCAATGTGCAAGCGTTAGCCGTGACGACAACAGGCCTATGTTTTCAAGATGAGAAACAATGCCTTGCAGATAGGTCTGATCTGCCCATATACGTTGTGGCTGTGTTTCAAGCAGGTGCATGTGTATACGACGACCTGACTTGGCAGAAGCATTAGCGATGGAGGATAACAATTCGTCGGTACACCACTGCACTCCCGTGGGTCCGAACTGCACATCTACGTGCCCAGGCATGTCCTCTACAGCCTCTGCAACGGACTCAACGAGTTCAAGTTGCTCGGCTACAGATGGCATGGGACGTAACCATGTCTGTGTAACGATCGTTCGGGCATTTTCATCGAGTTTTGCCAACATCTGTGCATGGTCTCCATAAACCAATGGGTTGCGATCACGCATGGAAATAGCAAATCCAATGGAGACGCCGACATCTTGTGCGGCCTGGGCAATCTGGCGAGCCTCTTCTGGCAAAGAAACAAGGCCCATGGGTCGTGTGAGATGAACCATAACCGAAGTAGCTCCACCCAGTAGTGAGCGGGCAAATGAGGCCGCCGCTGCCGTATAGGCATCCACCGATGGCATGACGGCTAACCTTGGTAACCATGTTTCCAGAGGGTTACCAGCACACCCAAAAGAGGTGGTGGAAAAGGGACGAGCATGGTTATGTGCATCGGTGAGAGATGGCATCGCCATCAAGCGGTTGCCCTGAGGTGTGTCTGCCGGATTGATTGCTTCTATTAGTCCCTCTGATAGGACTATCTCTACAGGCCCTGAAAGCGAATACTGCTCGCCAATCAGGGCCTGCTCAACAACAATTCGTTGCTTGTCTGTCATTAATAACTACGCATCTCTAGAGGGGGTAGGTAGGCATCCGAGAACACCGCACTAACTTCTGGGGTTGTTGGTAAATCATAAAGTCCTTTAATGATTTCAATCGAACGACCAAGCCTAGCTGGATCGACAGCACCAATGCCATTTACTCTACTTTCATCTGAATAGATCAGATTATTCAGAGCGAACTGAAGTCGTTTCAGCTCTAGCTCTTCATTGCTCAGTGGCTCAATCTTCTTGATTATTGCAACGCCTTCGAGAGGATCCGCTATGACATCTGCCATGGCTTTTGCAATTGCAGATACCAGACCTGTGACCGCTTCAGGATGGTCTGCTATCAACTTGGGCGATACCATGACGCCGTTTGAATAAATATCAAGACCAGCTTCACCATACGGGAACCATGTAAATTCAGTGTCGGGGTCCATACCCAATCCGATGATGTTCAAATAACTTGTAACATTGAACACAAGGCTTGCGTCGACCTGCCCCTGTATCAGCATTTGTTCCTGTAGATTTGGTGCAACACTGGTTATTTCAACACTGCTTACATCAAAGCCTGCTGCTTCCGCTAGTGCAGGAAACAACTTTGTAGAAGCCGAACCCGGAGGTGCGCCTACATTGCGCCCCTCAAGACTCTTCAGATCTGTAACCGGGCCACCCGTTTTGGTTAGAACGGCAAACGGCGGTTGATTATAAATCTGATAAACCATTACAGGTGCTTCGTCAGGATTCGTAGCAGCGTTCTGAATAATCGCATTCATATCGCCGAAACCAGCGTCATAAGCTCCCGACATAATCCGAGTTACCGTCGCAGCAGACCCTGCTCCCTGGTCAATAGTGACATCAAGTCCTTCATCTGCGAAATAGCCTTTCTCTTTGGCTAGATAGAACCATCCGTGTACGCCCTGAATTTTCCAATCAAGCGTAAACTTGATGGGAATATCTTCAGCATGGGCAGGCCCGAACAGCAACAGCGTGGCTAACGCCAAGGTGCATAGCTTCTTCATATGGATATTTCCTTAGTTGAGTTTAAACGGATATAAAAAAATTGGTAGTATCTACTGTCATCACGATTTTCTGAGAGCCCACCCTGCCATGCGACGCTCGATAACCGAGAAAATGGCGTAAAGGGAAATCCCCATAACAGCTAGGATCATCAGACCAGCGAAAACCAGTGGAACATTAAATGAAGACGACGCTATCAGCATCATGTTGCCGATGCCCTTGTTGGATGCAACCGTCTCAGCAATCACCGAACCAACGAATGAAAGCGTTATTGCAACCTTCAAGGAGGCGAAGAAGTAAGGCATGGACCGCGGGAGACCCACATTCCACAGAATTTCCCAACGACTCGCCTTGAGAGATTTCATGACATCCTCAAGTTCTGGTTCCACAGTTGCAATACCAGTAGATACATTCACCACAATAGGGAAAATACAAATTATCATGGCCGTGAGGATCGCCGGTACGGTTCCAGCACCAAACCACAGTACAAATATGGGTACAACTGCAACTTTGGGTATGGACGATATGCCTACGAGCAATGGATATGCTGTGTCATAAGCAAGTTTTGATGACCCTATGATTACACCCAGTGATAATCCGATCATTACACCAAATACAAAGCCTACCAACGTGGTGTATAACGTTTGCCAGGCATGGGGTTGGATAGCGGGTGCGTATTCGATGAATGCAGCAATGATTCGAGTAGGTCTTGGCAGAATCAGCTCGGATATACCTGCAATCAGACAGAAAAGCTCCCAGAACACAAAGACACCAACGATGAGAATTGTTGGCGCTAACTTGCGGAGTCTCGATTTCATGCCGCCTCCACCTTTCTACTTGATGGGGTATGTACGATCAAGTTACGAAGCTCTCGTACTAACTCCGAAAAATCTAGCTCAAAGGTCAGATCTATCGAGCGTGGGCGAGCGAATGTCACTTGCCTGTCATCGATGATACGCCCTGGACGTGCGCTCATGACACAAATGCGACTTGCCAGATAAGCTGCCTCTCGAAGATCATGGGTTACCAGCATGACCGTTGATTCACGCTCAATCCAAAGATCCTGAAGTGTCTGCCACAGCTCCTCTCGGGTAAATTGATCGAGGGCGCCAAACGGCTCATCTAACAACAAAAGATCTGGGTCGTGGATCAAGGCACGACATAGGTTTGCGCGCTGCATCATGCCACCTGATAATTGCCACGGGCTTTTGTCAGCAAAGTCTTCGAGACCAACCTGTTCTAACAGTGCATCTGCACGATCGCGATATTCCCCTTTGCATTTGACGCGAAAGGATTTCTTGAACGGTGACACTATTTTAAGCGGAAGCATGACGTTTTCCCTCACACTCATCCACGGTAAAAGCGATGCACTTTGAAAAGCCATTCCAACTCTTATAGGATCGGCACCCAGCTCACGACCACTAAAAAATATATTGCCAGTGGTTGGCTTCATTAACTCGCTAACCAACTTCAAAATCGTCGACTTCCCACATCCTGATGGTCCAACGAGTGCCAGAAATTCGCCTTTTTCAATATTGATTGATGTTGGTTGTAGGGCTTCAGTTTGATCGTCTTGTTCGCCAAAAGTGACACCAACTTTATCTAGCTGGACATAGCGATCGTCACCGTTCATTTTCCGCCCCCTTCCGCCAAAATGGCGGCTAGGTATTGATCCGTATTACACGGGGCGGACTTGGGCATACTCTGTATCTCGGTAACTTGTCTCCCGTGGCCTTTCATGCCCTGCACAAGTGTTCGATCGCGTTGCACAAAACGGCCACGCACCAGCGTATGGATGGGCGCACCTATGGTTGTGCGCTCTTCAAAGGGTGTGACCTTGCCGCGACTATGAAGACGATTAGCAGCGATCTTCTCTTCGCGATCCATGTCTACAATGACAATGTCCGCATGCGCACCTATAGCGATACGTCCCTTTGTTGGCCATAGTCCGAATGCACGTGCAGGATTGGCTGACGATATTCGAACGTAATGTTCGAGTGTCATCCGCTCTGCAGCAACTTCAGACAGCATTAGGGGCATCTGAGTTTCAACACCTGGAAAACCACAATCAGCCTTCCAGATATTGTCATTCGTTTTTTCTTCTAGCGTATGTGGTGCATGATCAGTCGCAATCATATCCACAACACCAGAATGTAAAGCCTCCATAATGGCTACTGAATCTTTGTGCTCTCTAACCGGAGGATTAACCCTTATGACGCTTCCGAGTCGCTCATAGTCTTCTGAATTCAGAAATAGGTAACACGGGCATGTCTCCCCTGTTATATCAACGCCACGGCTCTTAGCCTCAGCCAAGGGGCGAAGTTCACCGGCAGATGAAATGTGCAACACATGGACTCTAGCGCCCGTCCATTCAGACAGTATAGCTGCGCGTGCCACGGCTTCGATGGCAACTACTTCTGGGCGAGCAGCAATGTGATGTAATGGTTCATTAAGCCCGGCTGCCTCAAGTTTTGCCTGTCGCCAAGCCATAATTGATGCAGTTTCTGCATGCAGCGATATACGCAAACCGGACGGTGCAATGATCTCGAAACCTTCTAGCATCGCACCCGTTGAAGGTGAAGGTAGATTGCCGAATGTGTTGCCCATAAAACACTTGAATGCATTGGCACCGGCATCAATCAAGCCCTGAATCTCGTCGATGTTGTCTTCGGCTAAAAGACCATATATTCCAAAATCGACACAAGCTTTTTTCGCACATTCTTGTTTTTGCTTAAATTCCTTAACTGATCGTGTGGGTGGATTAGTGTTGGGCATTTCGAACACGGTAGTAACACCACCCATAGCCGCTGCTTGGGTACCGGTATCCCAATCCTCTTTATGCGTGTAACCCGGTTCCCGGAAATGCACATGCATATCAATGGCCCCCGGTATTACATATTGTCCTGAGACATCAACAATCTCTGCAGCACCCGTTAGTGTGCCGGGGGCTCCAATGGCGGTGATTATCTCTCCGGTAATTGCGACATCGGCGAGTTCTCTGCCCGATTCATGAACTACCGTTCCGCCTTTGAGAATCAGATCAAACATAGTTTTACTCATAGTGAAGCCCAACCACCGTCTACAGGCATATCGATACCTGTTATCTGGCGTGACTTGTCAGATGCTAAAAAGAGTGTGGCTGATGCAACATCTTCGTCGGTGCTTACTCGGCCAAGTGCGTACTCGGCGGCATGGCGCATAGCAGCTTCTTCAATGGATATCCCATGCTGCTCTGCTACCTGCGGCACGACTTTGTCGCGAAAACGTGGTCCATCGACCATGCCTGGTGCTACAAAA
>JBLIIE010000035.1:0-36127 GCA_047634635.1 Granulosicoccus sp.
ACTACCACTGACCTAGATCTATTACCCACCGAGTGCGAGTGCTGAATTCACAATATCGGTGTAAAGGCTGATCTGCTTGAGCACCAACCATACAACTTACTACAGGAATCATATTATGTTCAACAAGCCTAAAATTGGACGATCACGCAGTATGCTGTCGCTATTGGCATTGACACTGATGGCCAGTGCAATACCGTTCGCTCAGGCCAATACGCCAGACACATCCGATCAAGATATCACAGATGCTCGATATCGCTCGACAAGCATTCAAGGTATCAATATAGCCTATCGTGAGGCGGGCGATCCTGCTAATCCAGCCATTGTATTACTCCATGGATTCCCGACATCCAGTCATATGTACCGCGAGCTTATCCCAGAGCTTGCAGATCGATACCACGTTATCGCTCCCGACTATCCGGGATTCGGAGCCAGCGACATGCCACTGGTTCATGAGTTTGACTACTCGTTTGCCAATACCGCTAGCGTCATTGAAGCATTGCTGGAAGAGAAAGACATTAAACAATATGCCCTGTATTTAATGGACTATGGCGCACCGGTTGGTTTCCGTTTGTTTGCCAAACACCCAGAACGTGTAACAGGTTTTGTTATCCAGAACGGTAATGCCTATGAGGAAGGCTTGGAAGATTTTTGGGACCCAATCAAAGCATATTGGGCAGATCCATCCACAGATAATCGTGAGGTATTACGAGGGGCCCTGTTGACACTGGGCGCCACCCAATGGCAATGGACACACGGAATCCCAGAAAAACAAGCCGAACTTGTGAGTCCTGATAATTGGCATCACGATCAATATTTACTAGACCGACCAGGCAACAAAGACATTCAATTGCAGATGTTTTTAAGCTACGGCACTAATGTCGAACAATACCCTGAATGGCAGGCACTGTTTCGTAAACACCAACCGCCTACGTTGATCGTGTGGGGTAAAGGCGACTACATATTTCCACCCTCCGGTGCACATCCGTACGAACGTGATCTCAATACCGTTGAGAAGCACATTATCGATACGGGGCATTTCGCATTAGAAACACATCTTGAGTTTATTGCCGATCGTATTGATTCTTTCATGCAACGCACTGTTAACTAATTCTTCTACTCACTTACAACCAGCTTAAAAAAAGAGAGAACACCATGAAAATATCAATGGGTACATGTGCACTATTGGCAGCACTCACAGGCGCAGTCTCTAACGTCAACGCAGCGTTACCAGATCCTGGTATGGAGATAGTGGAGGGCCGAACAGCATTATTGATTACCGATCCGCAGAATGACTTCCTAAGCCCCGATGGTGTGGCCTGGGGGGTTGTAGGAAAAAATGTCACTGAAAACAATACAGTCGGAAACATTGAGATTTTGCTTAAGGCTGCCAAGGAAAACGCAATGCCTGTTTTCATTTCGCCGCACTATTATTTCCCACATGATCACGGGTGGAAGTTTGAAGGTGCACTTGAAAAACTCATGCACAACATTGGCATGTTTGATCGAAAAGACGCACTAAATGTTGACGGATTTGAAGGATCTGGCGCGGATTGGCTCGATCGATACAAACCTTATATTCAAGACGGTAAAACTGTTGTGTCAAGCCCACATAAGATCTATGGCCCTGAAAACAACGATCTGGCATTGCAATTACGAAAACGAGGAATCGACAAGGTCATTCTAGCTGGCATGTCTGCCAACTTGTGTGTGGAATCTCATATGCGAGAGCTTCTGGAGCAAGGGTTTGAGGTGGCTATCGTTGCGGATGCCACCGCAGGGGCCCAAGTCGAGGAGGGCGATGGCTTCGCAGCGGCAATGGTGAATTATCGTTTTATTGCCAACACCGTTTGGACCACTGAAGAGGCCAATCTGCTAATACGTGGTAAAGCCACCAGTCGATAGTTCACCGCTCCATCTGAATTAATCATTGAGTGATTTGGATGGGGCGTCTAACTAGTGATTCACGCTTCAATACATACTGGAAATAAATAATGGGACAAAAGTTTGCACAAATAGCGTTTACCGAATCCGTTCGTGAAGCTCAGACAGACAATGGTAGCCGAGAGGCATATTCCACTTGGGACGAAGGTCCAGACATTCAAGCTAGCCTGGCTCAACGCGAAACAATTTTTATCGCCGAACGAGATAGCCTCCATATGGCCACAGTCAGACAAACAGATTGGCCTTACATACTACATCGTGGTGGGTAGATCGGGTCTGTACGAGTGTTTAACGAAAATGTGCTTGAATTTTGTGACCATACAGGGAATCGCCAGTACGTCAGCGTAGGCAATATACGTCTAGATGATCGGGTATCGTTATCTTTTATGGACTACGCCAATCGGATGCGTATTAAATTATTGGGTAGAATCCGCCTTGTGGAGGGCGACGAGACCGAGTTGTTCGATAAACTAACAATTGCAGATTATGGTGCCAGAGTGGAGCGCTCATTCGTCGTTACTGTTCAGGCGTTTGACTGGAATGGTCCACAACATATTACTCCTCGATTTACAGAATTACAAATCGAAAAACTCAATCAGAATAAGGGTGAATCTCAATGAGTATCGAGGATAAAAATCGCCTGCCGATACCTCCGTTTACCCTCGATACAGCAATTGAAAAAGTTCGACTTGCCGAAGACGCTTGGAACAGTCAAGATCCTTTGCGTGTTGCCCTGGGTTATACATCTGACAGCCAGTGGCGTAATCGGGCTATATTTTTGAAGGGGCGTAACCAGATTAAAGAATTCCTTACCCGCAAGTGGAAAACCGAATTTGAATACCGACTCATTAAAGAGCTTTGGGCGTCTAACGAAAACCGGATTGCAGTACGGTTTGTTTATGAATGGCGGGACCATCAAGGAAATTGGACTCGATCATACGGTAACGAAAACTGGTCTTTTGACTTCAATGGATTGATGTCATATCGTTATGCCAGTATTAATGATCTGGCAATATCAGAGTCGGATCGTAAATTTCACTGGCCTATGGGTCGTAGGCCAGACAGTCATCCTGGGCTTAGTGAATTACTTTTGTAACAACCAGCTAGTGAATTTCGGTTGTATCTGACATCGGTTGCTATGCACGATCGACGGTTTAGCCAATCTTTATTTTGAGAGTAAATTTGTGAAGCAGGCTAACTGGTGAAGCTGATAATAAACCCACTCCATCGTGGGTTACGACTACCGGGTCCTTTGATTTCCCCAGTTCGTTTACGAACAAAAAAGCTCAATCCAAATCCGCTCTTCCAAGTCCGAGTTACACCTAACCAGCCTTCGTACACGTCGTGTTTAAGTTCATCGCTATCATATTTGACTTTGCTATCTCGAAATTGTCCTTGTAAAAAACCATTGTAGGCGCTGAATTTACCTTTCACACCAGCCCAACCAAAAATTTCCGCAGGCATGATACGCCGATCAATTCGACTGGTGATAGTTTGACCCAGATTAATGTAGTCGGATTGATGTGGGACAAAACTCCACCAAGGCGATCTTAGTTTTCCAAATCGACCAGCCAGACTGACAGCGACATCCGTATTGAATCCAATGTTTCCTTCAAGAACACTCGAAATTTCATAAGAATATTTAGCGTAAGTTTTGACTAGATTTTTTTGCGCCATTAGAGAGTAGCGTCCAGTTAGTTCACCTCCTTCGGAAATCTGATTGTTCCACCCCTGAGCAGGCTCGCTACCTGTAGCTGAGTGGATCACATTTTGGATCTCAGGGCCTGCATCGGTTCCGATTAATCCTACGGTAAGGGCTGATTGCAGTATGAGTCCCTTTTCGGGGAAGGTGACTTGCTGACTATTGGCGACAAACAGAAAATTGCCATACGGATGATCGTCAGTTTGTGCTTCTGTGAGAGTTATATTCTCTGGTGTCAGCATGACAAAACCAAATTCAAAGGTGTGTCGCGAGAATCCATCATCAGCAAACTGCAGTACCTGCATTCCAGTGAGTTTGTCAATTCTATCGAGCCAGGAATCTAATGAAAAATTCCATTCACGTGCACGCCGACCACTAAAGGCTACAGCAATCCCACCTGTATAATCGCGATCTATATCCGAACCCGTAAACAGATCATTGTCCACATACATCTGCCAGCCAGCATCATAGGGTTCGTCGAAAGTCATCGGATTGATTATTAACGAAGGAAATGATGCATCGATTGCTTTGATCGATTGTTGATCAGTCACAGTCGAGTTAGCTGCAGATGTGGATTCTGCTGGCGTATGGGCACCATAGACTGAACCGGTTATCGTTAACCCACAGATCAGCAAACCTTGTACTATTATTGCGCCCATTGGATACTGATCGAACTCCGCTTATGGAGATAGATACTGTGCAAATTAGTCTACACAAGTCAGTAGTACAGGTGCATACTATTTGTCGGGTCTTTTAATATGACTTGAGCCAGCTTTAATCGAGTAACCGCCGATAGCAATAATTAAGGCACAATAATGATTTCCATACGTCAGCAATGCCTCTGGATCGTAGTTTTCCAATTGTTGTTATTCGCAGGCGTTGTATCAAGTGATGAAATCAGTGAATGGGAAACAGCTTGGCCCAATACCGATTTTACGAAACACAATATTCCTTTATCAGAAATTGAATCTGGAGGAATTCCGAAAGATGGCATCCCCTCTATCAATCGGCCTCGCCTTGAATCGATCAAACAGGCGCGTAAATGGATAAATGAGAACGAACCCGTCATGGTGGTGGTCTCTGGCAACGGTGCACGTGCATATCCGCTGCAAATTTTAATTTATCACCAGATAGTTAATGACATTTTTCAAGGAAAACCCATTGTGGTGACTTTCTGCCCCTTGTGTCACAGCGGATTAGTACTAAGCAGAAAAGTGGGATCCAAAACACTGACATTCGGTAGCACAGGATTATTACGAAACAGCGGACTCATCATGTTTGATCGTCAGACAGAGTCATGGTGGCAACAGTTTATTGGTACTGCCATTGTCGGTGAATACACAGGGGAAAAGTTGACTATTGATTTTTCCTCTCAGTTAATTTCATTTGGTCAATTTGCTGAGCGCTATCCCAAATCCAAAGTTCTTTCGCGAGATACTGGTTTTCGACGTAAGTACGGCTTAAACCCATTTCAGGGGTATGACTCCATCGATAATACACCGATGATGTTTAATGACGTTACGGACCCACGTCTACCTCCGATGGAGCGGGTATTGAGTTTGAGTCTAGATGATTCGCTCAAACTCTATCCGTACAGTAGCATCAATACAAAAGGCGTAATCAATGATATTGTAAAAGGTATTCCTGTTGTCATATTGAGTGGAGCTGGTTATGCGTCCCCACTCGATCAAACGGATATTTCCAAGTCAGCGACGGTCCTGGTAGTTGCAGGCTACATTAGCCAGGTTAATGATACTCAATTGACTTTTACAAAAATTGATGGCGAAGTTTTTGATGAGCAGACTAAATCTTTGTGGAATGTTTTCGGATTTGCGGTGTCTGGATCGCTGAAAGGAACTCAATTATCACGGATTGACGTTGGCACTCACTTTGCCTTTGCCGCTCTCGCATTTACTCCAGAAGCCGATGTCTACATTGACACTGAGCTTCTAAAAAGCAAATAGCCATTGGTTGAACAGGACATTGCACTGGCGCATCAAACCATCTGTTTTGGACAATCGAATTCAATGCTGATTCTGGCTTTCCAACAAACTGCAAATCAATGAATTTAGCTTTCTTACGCTAATATAGTCAAATTAAGGCTAAGCTGACGGATCTAATTGTGCACGCAGATCAACGTTTATTCGAAAATGACGAATACCGAGACGAGCTCTTTTTAATGGTATGGCTTGCCGACACCCGTTTGTGTCGTTGCCTTGACAACTCGTATAGACTTGTTGACACAAAAGGCCCAGCGAACAAAAACCCTTTAGCAACCGCTAGAGCAAGTGCTTTATTGCCTTCGTGCGCATGATCGATTCCATATCCCATCAGCACAAAACAGACACCAAAAAAAACTTCGGTAGCGACAAGCATGGATATCGGTCAATCCCTTCTTCAACCAGCTGCAGGGGGCATACAGTGACAAAGCTACGGGAGAGATCAAAGGCTTAGTTTCTACGTCTGGTTCTGCGTGTGTTGATTCCCAACAAAGAGTAGGGAGGGCACCAACCGATCGCAGCTGTTGCCAAGGGTATTGCGCCTACCAATCCCCACATCGATTGAGGGCCAATAACTGTCAGGCTCAGAATGCCCAGACCAACCACAGCTCGGAGCACTCTTTCTGATTTACCAATGTTTCGCTTCATATCGTTCTCCTTAGCTGTTTTCTAAGAATATACGACTGGATAGACTGCTTTATTGATACAAATCAAGACTCAAATAATTAGAACTATGAATACTAGGGATTGAACGACTTGTTGCTCAAACCACCAGGAGAGATTACTGATGAACCCAATACACATTATCGAGACTCAATCCACTGATGCACAATTTATGTCCTGCTTACCAAAAGCCTGTGGCGACCGACCGTACGAAATTATTGATAACCAGGTCATCGTTCATGATGAAGATAAAAAAATAATTATTACGGTGCATCACGAACCCATCCGCCATCTTGGTTCACTCGAATTACCGATGGAGGAGATCATTTTCGAATTTGACGGCTACTCACAAGAACAAGCTGATAAGTTCATGAGCGAGTACCGTAAGCACACGATGCGAGCTGGTGGTGGCTAGACATTCAAATTCAGTATCGCTTTCAGGGAGCACCATTCCTGACAAATTCATTGTTTACGATCAAAATATTGCCTCAGCCCTTCTTAGCCCATGCAATACACAGCGCATCAGCGCTGACGTTACTACCAGCAAATAATGGACACATTCCCAATTTAGCATCAGATTTACCCTGATATAACGCACAGGTACTACAAGACTGACCTTCAACCTGGGATAAGGGAGTGTACTTTAGTGCCATTGCCTGGGCAGACTCAGCATTTACCATAGGCAGATCAGCTGCGAGAGCTGTATTATGGCTAGAAAAAGTAAGCGTGGGTAGAGCCGTGCTTACGCTCAGAAATGATAGGAATTTGCGGCGATTCATGTTGCTCATATAAGCCTTTTTTGTTCGGATGACTAACAATATCTATAATTATTATAAAAAATAATTATTGTTACAACTGCGACACTAGCAATTTTACTAAGTTCAGACAGAAATTTGTCAGCAACTGATGTGTCGGGTAAGAGTAGGTTGGCGGTACATCACACTTGCATATTATCAAGTACTCCATGGTAGGGGCTGAGCGTACTATTGGAGTGTTTTTTAGCTCTGCTTGATGTCGTCTGTAAGAGCTTGCAGTCACGACCCTTAACTTGGCCTTAAGTAGCTGCTAGGGCAAGAGTGGTCATGCCGACTGATTCAGCAACCGAGATGACCATTGCCAAGTCTGGTGGACCATCCATCGGCGCTGGATGAACAGTATCGTCGGGCACGGGATTGCTAAGTTCTGTGAAAAACCGAACATGCATGTGCCCCGGCGCATTCAGAATTAGCAAACGCGCCGGCAAATTACACTTAGCGGTAAAGGCGTGCATCGCACCGTCAGGGATTGTTACATGGCTCCCTGAGGTCGCCAACTGAGTTTCACCATTTTCTTGCCCGTAACCAAGCATGGCAGGCGGACAGTGCCATCGATAGCGTCCCTCGTGGTGCTAGACGGGTGCTGATGTTCGAGATGGCACTTGAAGACGAGCGCCGTCGTTTGACGCCTGAGCGATTCGAAGCTCTAATGCGTGCGCTCTCTTCGGCCACAGGCACCGAAGCTTTAATCGCGCTATTCGACATCGTTCGCACAAGTCCGGAAAATGCCAGGTCTACAGTGATTGAGATTGCTGATGCTCTGATGGACCGCTTTCTAGGCGCCGACTCTGGTTGAGCGGTTCAGGACCCTTGTGTTTATCATAACTCAGAGGTGTCGGATATTGATCATTCCGACTAATGCTCAAGTGATCGCATGGGTGGGTGAAGTAGCGCTTGATGGATGTAACGCTTTTTTATATTAGTCTCCAACATTGTGGTGAGGAATAACCTGCTATTCGAGGGCGCGAATCGCTCGTTATACTAAGCCTTTAGTAACGACTGATCTGTGAAGAGAGCTGCCGGATGAAACGCGCACTGATTGTGTTACTTCGCAATCACTCATCCAGCGGATCTCATTCGACTCCAGTCACTCAACTATCAGTGCATTTTAATTGAAGTTTCCGAACATCCCGGATCCGATGTCTATCGGACAATCGTTGACATACAGTCACTGTTCATGAATCATTATCGGCATCAGACTTTCGCGTTTATGAATTCGCATGCGCTTCATTCGGTCCACGGAGTAGGCGCGAGCTTCAAGTAGACATTGATATCGTTTTGCTCTGGGATATCCAGAAGAGCCCCCGTCGTTGATTGCAGTGACGTTAGCCATTGTGTATGCTTGAAGCATTCGGTCCAACTCGCTAGGTGAGTGTGGTAAGCATCGTGAATTGTGTTTGCGGTTTGCGTCAGCTACAAAACCTGGTGATTCGAACCAGGCATCGACGTCGAGTAGACGGTTTTAACTGGGTTGTCATTAGGCCGCACAGGGGGGGGCACCCAGCTATCGAGGTGATTATGGGCTGCTACGTACCGGTTTGCTGGGAATATTAAATCGATGCGATGATCTCGAGTCTGGACCTAATTGCAAGATATCTGTTTTAAGTTCAGCGGCTATCGGCGGTACATTAGGAACGGTACAACATGCCTGTTGTACTTTATTTCGTGAGGTGACCCATGAGCATCGATATTCATCATCAAGCTATCCTGACCAGTCTGATTCCCATGTTCAAGAAGGCAGGCGAAGAGAAACTCTGGTTCTTCCACCATTCCAGCACGGGTGAGGAAGTCTGGTGTTCCCCGAAATTTCTCAAACACGAACAATCTCAGGGCAAATTGGTCATCGCGCCGGAACACTGGGAGCTGCGTAATCCAGTTGGCTACATGAAGCGCATCATCTTCGAGGTAACCGCAAAAATTGACGAATACAACGAGCTAGCAGAACGACTGGGCCACACCGAAACCATTGCCCTCGAGTCGCATTCGACTCACCCGGCTGATCCACATTGATGAAGTGTATGATCGCGGTATCACGATAGTGGTAATTGAATGCTGGTTGTTTGGCTGACTCCTCCTTGTAGAGGTCGGAGCAATCCGGCCGTTCTTCTTGCGCCTGACCTCGCATTAGCACATTGCACAGGCCATCGTTACGACTATTCTGCGCTGTCTTTGCTGCGCTGGGGACAATACCCGCTGATAATTGCCTTTTAATGAAAGCGCACAGTGTGAGTAGACCGCTTAATTAAATTGCCGTCGGCTAGTGCTGATAGTCGACTGCGGTTGTGCAAATATAATGTCGATAAATCTGGAAAAAAACGATTCGGCGGTCATCAAGCTGCAAGGGACGATTAGCTTGGTTCTGCAACAGGCTAATCGTACGATGGGTATCCTCATACTTGCAATAATTGCGTGGATGTTTCTTGCATGGATAGCGTTGAATCTAGACCACCCTTTTGCTCAACTAACGATGCTGGTTTCGGCAGATTGACCCACCATCCGCATGTGCACTGTCCCCAGTAGTGGTCTATCGAAGGAGGGAACGCGTTGGATTAGTTGTAAGAAAGGTTTCTTCTTGCCTGTACGAGTATTCTCATGACTATTCCGGCGACGCTTGGTGGAACAGCTAATTACGCGTATCAAAAGGGCCTACTCGAGTTGCACTCAACGTTAAGTGAGCTGAATCAGTTTGACGCGTTCGCGCTCGAATACCGTTCGGGCCGAGACGCAAAAAAAGATACGCGAAGCGTTGAACATTAAACCGCCTGAGCCAGATCTATCAGAGGAGAACGACGACATATTTTTAACAACGATACCTAGGTATCAGATAAGGGGAATTTCAATGATTACTTCTAACGGTCAAATACAAAAAATGTGGTCATGGGTATGGGGTTGTCTGCCCACTTGGAGTAGGGGTCGAGTCCTGTCATCACGTCCACAAAATCATCGACAGGTCATTTGTTGGGGGTAGCCAGTGGCGTATAAATTATATTCACTGTGCTTGCCATACGAGATAACCTCATTTCTCCCACACAAAATCTCGATGGTCCTGACAAAACAGTAGGTTATTTGGATATCGCGACAAACTCACCTCGTGAAGTCCCAATAAGCCACTCGCTATCTAATGGTTTCGGGTTTTGAGGCGTTAATGCAAATCTGGTGCTTGCTCGATACGCTGAGTAGGATATACGTTAACAACTGAATTTCTACAGTTTTGTTACTTAACATGACAATGCAATTACGGTGAATCAAGGCAACACCATGACTGTGTAAGCACCTCGTGTGCGCAACGTAACTACAACCGGGTCATTGGTTCGATTTCTCCAGAACCAACCATGGTTGCCGGAGAATGCGGCTGTCAACTGACCTGTTTGCCCAGGCACAGATCGGCCTTTCTCATAACTAATGTTTTGCTCACTACCATCACCGTGAGTGTCGTGATTGAGAAGTGCACCATTTGCACTCCATTCGAAATCGGTGACCGCACCCTCGTCCATAACGAGTTTCACTTCGATGCCTTCACCAGGGGCGAGAGTATAGTTAACTTCATCACGCCATGGCGTTTCGGTTATGACTACTTGACTTTCAATTACAACTGCTTGACCTGCGAGTTTTGGTAGTTCAGCGAGCTGCGTTAATTCTTGCTTATCGGCTGCTATGGCCTGAGCATCAACGGTTGCTGAAATAGCTGTCAGCTGCACCTGAATAGCTTCTAGTTTCAAAGCTATCTCGGATGCGTTGATATCAGACACATCGTTTTGTGTCACTTTAGCAGCCGCTGCATCAGCGTCAGCTTCTGCGTGAAGACTTTCTTTAATATGTCCCATTTCTGTCAGTCCGAGCAGATGCCCAACACCCGTTGGATCAATACCGTATTCGGCTGGCAGCCATGCAAACGTGAGAATCCCACTGGCAACAATAGCGGCTCCCAATGTCGCTTTTAGCAGTCCGCCGGAGGTGGCATTCACGCCTAGCACATGGGGCAACTCGTTTGAAACACGCGCGTTTGCGTTAGAGTGCATCTGAAATAACTCTTGATTAGTGTATGTGAGTGAGTTCGGTAACAACGAAACCAGCAATCTGGAAACCCATAAGCGTAAAGCCTGATGTTAGCAACATGACATTGGCAGCGTAAGCCTGTTGAGCAAAGGAAGCGCTGGCGCGCCAGTACTTCATTAGCAAAAGAATGGCTGCCAAAGCTAGCAGCTGCCCAATCTCTACACCGACATTAAAAGCCAGCAGGTTGGGTATCAAACCATCGGCTGAAATATCGTATTCGATTATTTTTGATGCGAGTCCGAAACCGTGCAGTAATCCAAATACCAAGGTTGCTATCCGAGTGTCGGGTTGGAAGCCAAACCAGCGCACAAAGGCACCCAGATTGTCCAATGCCTTGTACACCACTGAGAAACCGATAACCGCATCGATAATATAGCTGTTTATACCAAAATTAAAATAGACCCCAGCGAGCATGGTGATGGAGTGTCCAATCGCAAATAGGCTGACGTAGAGCGCAATTTGTTTCATGCCGTACAAAAAGAAGATGACACCGATAAGAAACAAGATGTGATCGTACCCAGTGACCATATGCTTGGCCCCCAGATAGATGAACGGGATAATGGTAACACCGCTTATTTCTTGAATGTATCCCTTGTCACCCTGGGTAACAGCATGCGCTAGCACCGAATCGTTCCACAAAAGCATGGACAAAGCCGATAGCAGGAGCGTGAGAGCCAGTGGCCTCACCGCTTGTTGAGGTGATGTGGCCATTGCAAGTGAAACAGTAGATGTTGACCGCCGGAGTATAGCCTCTAGACGGGCAGGGTACCGAGACGACTTGGAATAAATTCACTGCCACAAACGTTTGGCAATCTATTTGATTCCGGGTTGAAGCAACGCTCCTGATCATGATGTGTAGAAATGTCATTCACACAAAATTCACTTACACAATTGTATTGTTCTTGCGAGGGTTTTTTTTAGATTAATAACTTTATTGGTTATCTAGTCAACGGGAACACTTTTTCTCTTTCATTAACAATCTATGGAATCACTATGAAACGTATACTCGCTATTGTTGCCGGAGCGGCGCTGTCATTGTCAGCCTATGCCGGTGATATGAAAAAAGATATCGTTGACACCGCCGTAGAGGCAGGGTCATTTAGTACTCTGGTTGCGGCAGTACAAGCGGCAGGCTTGGTCGACACCTTAAAAAGTGATGGACCGTTTACGGTATTTGCACCAACCGATGATGCCTTTGCGGCACTACCTGAAGGTACAGTTGAGAACTTATTAAAACCTGAAAACAAAGACCAATTAGTTGCAATTCTCACTTACCACGTGGTCTCGGGAAAAGTCATGGCAGCAGACGTAGTGGGTACTGAAACATCAGCTGCGTCAGTTCAAGGTGGAAACCTGATGATTGATGGAACTGATGGCGTGAAAGTCAATGGCGCAACTGTTACAACAGCAGACATCGAAACTAGCAATGGAGTGATCCATGTTATCGACGCTGTCATCTTACCCCCGGCGTAATTAGTACAAAGTTAGCCTGTGCCCGCCTGGAACTAGCACTTCATCTGGGCGGGCCCTTGAAAATAGGCTTGCCACAGCCGAGGAACAATTTGGCCATCGGGCAGACTGAAGATAAATGTGAGTAAGGCTAGTAATTTTTTCGTATGAAATTTTCACCCCGATAGGTGTGATTACTAAACCTCTAATTGAACCTTGCATATGTAATCTTTCAAAATTAACCGACCCCTACCAGCTGGTAAGTAGATTTCATTAGGCAGATTCTTACCAGCAGGAACAAACCAAAGTATAGACACAGCATTCAAGCCATTCGGTCGCGATTCCTTATAACAACACCAGCATAACGCTTAGGGGAAGCCACCAAAAAGCAGCCTTACAAGCTTACGCTCCAGTACTAGGAAACTATCTAGCATTTTATAGGCTAACGACTGGTCTAAAAATTCTTAATTTACGTGGACGCGCCACAGACTTGATTATGTGTAACTACATGCCTTTATGAGGTTACGCAACAAGTCTATCTGTACGTAAACCATAGCAATATGTTTGGGAGAGGGTATGTCAATCACGTTGAAGATCAACGGAGAGTCGCGTGAGATAGAAGCGGATTCAGATACACCGCTGTTGTGGGTAATCCGCGATGAGCTAAACCTTACCGGTACCAAGTTTGGTTGTGGCGTAGCGTCATGTGGTGCCTGCACGGTACACATCAATGGACAACCTCAACGCTCATGCGTTTACCCGCTAAGTGCGGTAGGTGATAGTGAGGTAACCACTATAGACGTTATTGCTACACCACAGGCCAAGGCCGTGCAGGCTGCGTGGCAAGAACTTGATGTTGTGCAATGCGGCTACTGCCAATCAGGCCAAATAATGTCAGCCGCAGGTCTTTTGGCGACCAACGCCAAACCCAGTGACGATGAAATTGATACGTACATGGCGGGTAACGCCTGTCGTTGCGCCACTTATCAACGGATTCGCGCGGGTATTCACCGTGCATCCGACATCCTGGAGGGCTAGCCATGGACTCATCAACAACAGCACCAATGACTAGACGCGCTTTTCTTAAAAGTACTGCTGCACTCGGTGGCTCATTGATCATCGGTTTCAACGCAGGCGGTGCACTGGCTGCCACGGCCGCAGGTCCAGCCCCCATTGAATCTATCGACATCAACGCTTTTGTTAAAATTGCGCCAGATGGGATCGTAACAGTTATCGTCAAACATTTTGAAATGGGTCAGGGAACCAGCACTGGTTTGTCCACACTGGTAGCGGAAGAACTGGACGTAGCTTGGGATCAGGTTCAGGTTGAGTTCGCTCCTTCACATGAAAAATATAAAAATCTAGCATTCGGTGGGCAGGGAACTGGCGGCTCCACAGCCATGGCCAATTCATTTATGCAATATCGACAGGCTGGGGCAGCAGCACGCGATATGTTAGTTCGAGCTGCGGCGGCTGAATGGAACGTCGACGCATCGACAGTCATGCTTATCGATGGCGAGCTGAGTGACGGTAAAAATAAGAAAGGGTTAATCGGTGACTTTGTTAAACAAGCAGCTCAGCTGGAACCATTGGCAGAGCCAAAGCTAAAGGATACTGCTAGTTTCAGGCTGATTGGTAAAAACAAGCTTCAACGCAAAGACAGCGTTTCTAAAACCAACGGTACGGCGATGTTTTCTATTGACGTGAAAGTACCAAACATGGTCTATGTCACGATCCTGCGTTCACCACTGTTCGGCGGCACATTGAAGAGTTTTGACTTAGGAGAAGCCAGCTCAGTCAATGGCTTTGTTGATGCCAAGGCATTGCCTAATAGTTCTGGTGTAGCGGTATACGCGGAATCCACCTGGGCGTCTATTAAGGCAAGGCGCGCAATTAGCGCGCAATGGGATAATTCCGCAGCCGACATACGTGGTTCGGCAGAAATGCTCAATGAGTATACTGATAAATTGAATGCAGATCCTACCTATGATGTTACTGGAAATGGCGACCTGGCCAAGATTGAAGCGGCTGCGAAATCAGCCGTGAAAAGTGTTTCAGTTGATTTCCATTTCCCGTTACTTGCTCATGCCCCAATGGAGCCTGTCAATTGTGTCATCGAGCCAACTGAAGGGGGTGGAATTCGGCTGCATGACGGCTGCCAGTTCCAAATGATTACGCATCCAACGCTAGCAGCGATCACACAATTGCCACCGGAAAAGGTAGAGATTGTTACCTATTACGCGGGTGGCTCGTTTGGCAGAAGGGCAAACGCAGATTCTGACTACCATGTCGAAGCTGTTTTAGCCTTTATGGCGTTGGGTGGGGAAAAAGCCGTCAAGCTGGTATGGACTCGTGAGGATGATCTCGCTGGTGGCTATTATCGCCCCATGTTCGCGCAACGTGCGCACATAGGCATAGGTGACGATGGGAAAATATCGGCTTGGGGCCATCGCTCTGTTGCACAATCAATTGTTAAGGGTGGACCGATGGAAAGTATGATGGTGCACAATGGAGTGGATCATTTATCCGTTGAAGGTATAGTGGATACTCCTTATCAGATTCCCATATCACTTGGTCTGACGGATTACGCATCTCCAATGCCCGTGCTGTGGTGGCGCTCTGTTGGGCACAGCCAGTCGGGCTATACAATGGAAGTACTCATGGATATGGCAGCTGAGGCAGCGGGCACCGATCCTGTTGATTTCCGACTAGCACATCTAGACGAAACTGATGAAAATCAGGCACGATTTGCCGGAGTGCTCAAGCTAGCAGCAGAAAAGGCTGGGTGGAACGGTAAACCCATCGAAGGCAAGGGCCGTGGTATCGCAGTGCATAAATCATTTAATACCTACGTTGCTCAAGTGATGGATGTATCGGTTAATGCAGATGGCGCTATATCCATTGATAAGGTAACTTGCGCAGTGGATTGCGGTGTCGCTGTGAATCCTGATGTCATTCGTGCCCAGATGGAAGGTTCAATCGGTTATGGCCTTGGTGCAGTGATGCGTAATGAAATAACCATGAAAGGAGGGGTTGTAGAGCAAGGGAATTTCCCTCAATACGAGCCGCTGCGCATGGCCGACATGCCAGAGGTAGAGGTGCATATTGTGCAATCAGACATAGCACCAACTGGCGTGGGCGAGCCAGGTCTTCCACCTGCAGGTCCCGCTTTGGCTAACGCTATCTATGCGGCTACTGGCAAGCGCATAACAAAGCTGCCTATGGCTAAAAATGGTGTTACTTTCGCCTAAGTAAGTAAGTTTGACAACGATTTTTGAGATGAAATAAAGTCAGGCCTGATACTTATCGGGCTTGGCCTAAAGCTTAGGATAACTGGGTATACAGATCATCAAATATCCAGAGATAGTGGTTAATTTAAAGTGTTCGATAATTACTAAAGTCACCAAGAGGCTACCTATGAATCGAATCACTACTGCGCACGCCAGAGTTTGCGCATGGATCGCTATTAGTAGTTGCATCATTTTCGTGCACCTTGTTACGGCAACCAATGCCTTAGCCACTCTGGTTACCAGTACTGAAAAACAAAAACTCACTGTTCACGAACTCATCAGCGGCCTTAATCATCCCTGGTCTATAGCCTTTATAACTGCGGACGACTGGTTGATCACAGAACGATCAGGCGCGTTGCGACGAGTTGTCGATGGGCAGCTTCTATCCGAACCCATTTCGGGTTTACCAAATATTGCATCTATAGGACAAGGTGGCTTACTCGATATCGCCTTACACCCAGACTTCGACCAGAACCAGCGAGTATATCTGTCCTACGCTGCTGGTGAAAATAGGCGTTATGGGACGGAGGTAATGTACGGCAAACTCAACGGCAACAAACTGGAAGACGTTCAGGTAATTTTTAAAGCACTACCCAAAACGAGTGGTGGACGTCACTTCGGTTCACGTCTGACCTTTGATCAGGATGGTTATCTTTATATTTCCTTAGGGGACCGTGGTTCAAAAGAAACGGCACAAAGACTTGATCAACATCACGGCTCCATTGTACGAATATATGACAATGGAGATATTCCTGTAAGTAATCCATTTGTCAATCAAATCGGCGCATTACCTGAAATTTACAGCTATGGACACCGAAATGTCCAAGGTATGGCGATAGACCCCGAAACCAACACACTGTGGGCGCATGAGCACGGCCCACAGGGAGGGGATGAACTCAATCGCGTGTTGTCAGGGCAGAATTACGGCTGGCCAATCATTACATTTGGCGTCAACTATGGCATTGGCACGCAGATAGGCATTGGGAGTGAGAAGGATGGCATGATGCAGCCAACAACCTACTGGGACCCATCGATAGCTCCGTCGGGCCTTGCTGTTATTAACAGTGAGCGATACCCGAACTGGCAGAGCAATTTGATGGTTGGTGCATTAAAATTTCAGCTTCTTGCCCGGTTGGAAATAGAAGGCTTAGAAGTCACGCATGAAGAGCGCCTTTTGGCTGGTGAGCTTGGTCGAATTCGTGATGTCCGGCAAGGCCCTGATGGCTATCTTTATCTGTTGACAGATTCAGACAATGGGAAGGTATTTCGACTGGAATGACTTAGCAATAGTTTGTCGGTAGGTCTTGCCTGCAAAAGCTAAGTAGATTTCAACAAACACTAATTATTCTGTATGAAGTTATTATTACTATTGTGCCTGCTACTACCTCTGCCTCTTCTGGCCACGAATGCAGACAGGGAACAGCGTTGGATAGATCAGACAGTCAATAATATTTTTGATGGAATGCCTGTGTTTCTAGACGCAAAGGGGCATCGGTTTCTGGGTATTTATACCGAATCAGAAACTGTGTCTACCAAAGGCATGATTGTGCTTCACGGTACGGGGTTGCACCCTGATTGGGAACAGGTGGTGCAACCCATCCGAGTCGGAATGACGGAACATGGGTGGAATACTTTGTCGATACAATTGCCCTTGCTGGAAAAAAGCGCTGCCTACGAAAATTATGTCCCTCTATACCCAGAAGTACCAGCACGTATGCTCGCAGCCACAGAGTATTTGATCGACCAAGGCCTTGATACTATTGTTGTCGTAGCACACAGTCAGGGTGCGACAATGGCCAGCTATTACCTAGCCCGTTACAAGCACGACGTAAAGGCCCTAGTCGCTATAGGAATGAGTGCGCAGCACACACAACTAACGATAAACAGTGCTGAATCATTGAAGTTTATTGATATTCCGGTGCTTGATATCTTCGGCGGTAGAGACTTTCCGACCGTATTGCAAACAGCGGAGATGCGCCAGCAAGCATCTGCTCACAATAATTTGTACAAGCAATGGGTAATTGCTGGTGCTTATCATTTCTTCGATGATACTGACCATGAACGCCAGCTACTTCGCACGGTGACTCAATGGCTTGACGAGCAGTTGTAACCCTGTAAACACAATGCAAAATTTGCCAGACACAGGATCACGACTGTGACTATTCAAATAGCTGTAAGCCACCGTTACCGCCAAATGACGAATTCCCAACTTGAAGATTGCTATGTGAGAGCGAAATGACATTCCAAATTAAAGCATTACTGAATGAGTGGCATCCCCGCTGTGATAGTACTGAGTGGGTGCTTGGAACGGTGTATAAAACGGAGGGTCCTTGCTACCGAAAGCCTGGAGCAATGATGCTCTTCAATGGAGATGGTGAGCAGTTTGGTTTACTCAGCGGTGGTTGTCTCGAAGTAGATATTCAACAGCGTGCACGTAGAGTGATGCAAAGTGGTCGAGCATCAGAGCTTTGTTACGATGGAAGCGATGAAGACGATATTTCGTTCCAACTCGGCATTGGCTGTGGCGGTTCAGTCTACGTCGTGCTTTTGCCGATCACTCGAGAAAACCATTATTTGCACCTGAGAGAAATTCATCAGGCTCTAAGCCGGCGAGAATCCAGCATCTTCCAAATCAAAATTCCTGATGAAAACGGCGAGATTGCCACTCGAGTTATTCAGGCTACGGACGGTTGCACAACCAATAAGCGTACTCAACTATTAAGCGAAGAGGGGGCCAAGTGGCTCAGCGTAAGTGTTGATTCAGATACTCATATACTCGTAATCGGTGGCGGAGTAGACGCCAGACCGATGGTGTCACTAGCGGGTAAATTAGGTTGGGAGGTCACGCTGTGGGATTCTCGGCCCGCAAATGCAAGGCGGGAGTATTTCATGTCAGCCAATACGATACTCAACTGTTCTGTCGAGGAACTAGGCCACTACGCCACTAAGCAGAAGGTTGATGCTGTAATACTAATGACTCATAATATCGCTCTTGATGCAGCGTCTCTTAAAGCCCTATCGGACGCCCCACTGAAATATCTTGGGCTACTTGGGCCCACTATTCGTAAACAGCGGGTGATGGAAGCAGCTAATCTTGTTGATAGTCAGATTAGAACTGAGGTAGCTGGCCCTGCTGGTTTCGATCTTGGTGGTGAGCTCCCTGAAGCCATCGCCTTATCAATCGTTGCAGAATGTCATGCTCATATTAACGGCCATTCAGGAAGGTCGGTCTCCAGAAAAATGTAAATAGCGTCAGTTCTGTATCAGAGCCTTGCAAGTAATTCCTTTTTCTTCGTCTTAAACTCTTCATTATCCAGCACACCTGCCTCATGCAACTGGCCAAGCTTTTCAATTAAAGCCAGTATTATACCGGTTGATTCTTCGCTCACTGGTGCGTAAGCGGGAGACGCTTCAAGCGGTAATAAAGGGGCAGGTTGTGGCTCTTGTAAGAACTCAGGCGTTGCAAAATTGGCATTCACTGGTGGTACGACATTGAGACCACTGATAACCGGGAGGCTACTTACCGAGATGGTCCCGTACTGACTACTGAACAAGAGCGAACTATCATCACCTTGCTGCTGGCTGACACCACCAATATTATGATCCAGTGTGTCGTAAACTGTCACCTGGCCATCAACTTCCACCGCTAGACGATTAGGGAAAACCGCATACTGAGTCGAGTTTTGACCACCGCGACTAAATGGGGCTCCCAGGTTCTCAGGCCACCATTGCGCGCTGCCAGGTGTGCCAGCTGGGATCATTGGAAATACTTGAGTGTTTGCCAGCAAATTGCTGATCTCACTACACAGATTATTGACCGTCGCCTTTAACCCCGTATTGAACATGTCTCCCACCATGGTCATGCCACCACGCATCCATTGGCCTGAGCCACCCAACTCAGGGCAGTTGAACTGCGCCATAGAGCCCGACCCGTTGTTCACCGAAACGAGCATATGCTCTACGGCTTCGCGGCTCAGGTTGTAGCGTTGGGACATATCGGAGACGGCACGCTGTCCTTCTAGACTTAATTGTTGCAAGGGATATCCCACACCGAAGTGTTGGTAAAGGTAAATGGGTGAAATGCTCGGACGCCACCGTGAAAAACTAATACACCGTCCCTCCGACTGTTCGGATGTTAACACCTTACGCACAGGAGTCCTTTGAATTCCAGGGTTCATAGCTGATCAAGGTGGCGCCTTGATAATGACAGCAGTCCGTATAGTTCGGAAAGCATTGAGAAATTGTGACCAGCGACTAGGAGCCAGGACAAAATAAAGGTGCCTAAGTGTTACAGATTGTCACAATGAAATTGCGGAATCTTGATACGCTGACATCTATGATGCTCTTGTCTTCGTTTGCGATTGCCACCTTTGGTGAAAGCCTGTACCGATGTAGGATGCAGTTTGGCGTGATTTCCACGAGTACTGCCTCTTCGAAATCAAAATATTGACCGTACTTCGGATATAAGCACTTAAATATTGACTCCTTGGAAGAGAAAACAGCAGTACCTATCCAGCCTAAATCTTCTTCGGAAAATGTTTTCGCCAGATACTCTGTCTCTTCCGGTGTCACAAATACCTGCGAGATAGAGTGGTATGTCGTTAAATCAAATGGTGCTTCGATATCAATTCCCACACCACTGATTTTACGACTCTTTCCGATAACACAGATAGCATAACCATCTGTATGCGAGATCGAACCCGTTATTCCATTAGGCCACACCGGACAACGGTTGATATCCGCGCTCACCGGACTGTCTGCATATCCATAAAAGGAGAGTGCAAATTTGGCTAGAACCCTTCCACACAGATACTCCGCTTTTCTATTTTTAGTCGCCCTCGCTAACCATTCCGGTGGGCTGATACCGTTGTCCGCATATAAAGAGTCGTGATATCCAGCAACATTGATATCCATCCCGTATGCTACAGATCCGTTTGGCTCGCTAATTGACACTCTCTGCACACTCGAAAGGAGTTTCATTACTTAAGTTGTCCGTTCACGGTCTCGGTATTCGAGATCGCTTTTAATGGGGTTCTGTTTCAAACAGCAACCCATGGCATCGAACGACACAGCGTTGATATTTAAAACTCTCTAATTCGCAAATTGAATATCAAAAGCAATTTTTCTCATGCAGAAACCCCAGTCTTATGATCATTGTTCGTGGTAGCTTTAATACGGCGCGATTAAGCTGAAGACTAAGGGGGAATAGAAATTTGCTATGAAAAATCAAGCTGTAACAAGATTTTTTATTAGTATAATTATTTGAACGCTGTTCTGTATTCATTACATTAGATATATATTTTATTACAACACTGGATCACAAAAATACAATTACCCACCTACTTATGTGAGTATATTATTCATGTTTTTTTACGCTCTAACCTAATAAACGATGTCAGATTTATGGACTTATAGCTCGAGGTTGTAAAAGTGTGACACTGCGCAATAAAAACCGAATATCCAGCAGTTTTCTGCATTCAGATTATTGTCTTTTTACTGAGTAATGATCGTGTTCACAGTCTGCAGTTTCAATCATAGTTATAGTTTCTGGACTCTACTATCTGAGGAGAGATCACACATTGTACGAATCCAATGTAAGAAGTTATTCGCGCGCTTTTCCAAGAACATTTGATCGGGCTGTTGGAGCGGAGATATGGGACGACCAAGGCGCACGCTACCTGGATTTTCTAGCAGGCTGTGGTGCTCTGAATTACGGTCACAACAATCCTGCATTGAAGGAACCCCTGCTGGACTACATAAGCCGCGATGCCATTACACTTGGACTCGATCTAAATACGACAGCGAAAGATCAATTCCTGGAAGCTTTTCATGAATGTGTTCTTGCACCGAGCGCTCTGGATTATGTGGTCCAGTTCACAGGCCCTACAGGAACGAATGCGGTAGAAGCAGCATTAAAACTAGCCAGGAAAGTTACGGGGCGAAGTAATATTGTTAGCTTTACCAATGGTTTTCACGGTGTATCGATTGGGGCGCTTGCCGTTACTGGAAGCGAATACAACCGCAATGCCGCAGGCATGCCCTTGATTGGTTCTACAGCTCTACCTTATGACAACTATTTTGGCAGTTCGATTAATACGGTGGACTATTTCAAAAAACTTCTTAACGACAAATCAAGCGGACTTGATACACCTGCAGCTGTTATCGTCGAGACCGTACAAGGCGAAGGCGGTCTAAACGCTGCCTGTGCACTATGGTTGCAAGAACTTCAGGCGGTGTGCAAGCACTGGAATATTCTTCTGATCGTAGATGACATACAAGCAGGATGCGGCCGTACCGGTTCATTTTTGAGTTTTACAGACTATAATATTAAACCCGATATAGTGACATTGTCGAAATCTCTCTCTGGCTATGGTCTGCCAATGTCGGTTGTATTAATAGAACGATCTTTTGACCAATGGCAGCCAGGAGAACACAACGGTACTTTTCGCGGAAACAGTCACGCCTTTGTGACAGCCACCAGTGCTCTGAACAACTACTGGCGTACGCCTGATCTAAAAAAAGAAGTGGACCGAAAAACAAATCTGCTTGGTCAATGGCTCGATGTAAAACTTACCCAATACCCAGATCAACTACTGGAAAAACGTGGACGAGGCCTTATGCGCGGACTTGTTTGTGCCGATCCAACGGCTGCCGCTGCGATCACTTCCACTGCGTTTGACAACGGTCTGATAATTGAACGTTCCGGCGCTGAAGATGAGGTAATCAAGTTTCTGACGCCGCTTACTATTGAGGATGCTCAATTACAAGAAGGGCTGTCGATCTTGGACTACGCACTGGCGACTGTATTCAGGGGTGATATGAATCGGTCTATGTATATGGCGAAACCAGAAGGCAAAGCTATTCACCACTAATGATCTTGATCGAATTGCTGTCATATAATTCGAGATAGAGCAGACAAGTATTCAGAAAATTTCGCCTGATATTAGGAAACTTAGCAGAGCCTTGGCAGTTGTTAGTAGGATCCATTGGGTGGCATGTGAAGTGAAAAAACAACAAACTATCAATACAAAGGTGTGACTATGCAGCTCGACATTATCTCTGATATTACTCCAGCAGAGTTTGCTGAAAATTATATTTCAAAAAACCAGCCCGTAGTGGTCAGAGGAATTCCTTACGAAGCTGAGCAGTGGATGCCTGCTGCTTTGAATATTTCAATTGGCGATCTAACAGCACAAGTATACGGATCGCTGTTCGATCTTGAAAACATTCAAAGCGCTGCTGAATATATGGAGGATTACTTCGGAAACAGTGATGGTGATTACGAGGATGATATTCCATACATACGTTGGTACAACCAACTTAAAGATGTGGACTTCGCCTGGGGTGACGAAGCGTTTGCTGCGATACAAGATTTTTGGCAAAAACCGAACTGTATTCCGAGTGATAACATGTTAGTCCCTCTCACACAACAAGACACACAGGCAAATCCGAACATCGATCGCTTTCCATACCGAGGTTTACTTATTGCAGCTCGTGGTGCGCGCACACGCTTGCATCGTGATCCGTTTTGTACGGATGCAGTAGTCTGTCAGTTCCATGGGGTTAAAGAGGCTGCGCTATATCATCCAGACCGAGCGCAGGAATTACAAGCAGACTCGGATTCAAGCTCGTTTGGTGGGTTTACCGATGTCAGAGGTGCCAATTTAAATTCTCTGTCACACGAACCGGACTTTCACGGAGAGGTACGCCCTGGTGATATGATTTACATTCCACATGGCTGGCTTCACGATGTTCTGGTGGTGGAAGATTCAGTGTCCGTTACCTGGAATTTTGTACACGAACGAGGCTCTAAAGAATATAAACAGTATTTAAAAAATAGCCCAGAAACTGACAGTGAGTTTGAGGTACTGAAGTATTTCTATTCATTAGCTGGCATACAAAATGCGACAGCCCAAGATATTCTTGCACTAGCAGAAGAAACGGGCTCAACAGTCAGTGCGTAACAATATCGTCAAACCTAGGCGGATGCTATCGCAAGATGATATTGGTCTTGCGGAAGCCCTCATAAGTAAACGAATTTATGAGGGTTAAATACTGAATTACCATTGGGCTCAGTACTTATCTGATACAGAAACAATGGAGTGTTTTTGAAGAAGCCTAGAGAGTTTTGAAAGAATCAAGGTGATATCGTGAGCGGTCGTCTGATGTTGCAAATATTGTGGCGAAATCTAAATTCGTGGTGATTCCCTATCTCAAATAATATTCCTCAAGAACGGCCTATTTTTTGTAACTCGGCTCCGCAGCGCCTAAACCCTTTCTTTATTCTTGCAGCGTTGCAATGTGGCATTCTGTGTAGCCCAGTGCTGTGGGCAGAGAACAACCTGCCCATCGATGCCTTACAACAAACAAAGATAGATGCGCGCGTTCCCTCATTAACGATTAGTCAGTCAAATCGTTATTGGCAGCACGCCAAATCTCTTGTTTCGCTTGATAAGACAAATCAGGCAGTACCGGTGTTAGAGCTTTTAACAACGGCCAAAGGTGTACCTGAACACATCCGTGTGTCTGCAAAGAATTTATTGGCAGACCAAACTACCAAATCCCCTCTCATTAGTAGCCAGCAACAAGCAAAGATAGATGCTCGCGTTCCCTCATTAACCATTAATCAGTCAAAGCGGTATTGGCGATACGCCAGATCTCTTGTCTTGCAGGATAATATTAATCTGGCGACACCGGTACTGGAGCTCTTGGCAACCGCCAGAGGTGTGCCTGAACTTATCCGCTCGTCCGCAAGTAAGTTGTTGGCGGACCAAAATACTAAATCTCCTCTCACGGAAACGGAGGACAGTGGCGTTAAATACACTGTGGAGGGTTCAGTATCTGTCTCTACTACTGTCAACAATGATACAGAATCAGAAAATAACAGAAAGTCAATTGTCTACGGAGGCCAGACGTCACTTTCATCATTCGTTCAGTTTGACGAGCGAATGTCAGGGTTTCTGGAAGTAGAGATCGATACGAATACAAACGGACAAGAAGATAAATTTATAGCGGATTCATCGTTGTCACTTGGCGAAGCATGGATAAATCTAGATTTTTCTGACGATGATATTGATCGGAACCTGACGGTTGGTACGCAATCGATTGCAGATTATCGTGGATGGTTGGTTGATTCTGACATCACACTTATTCGGTATGTCGTTAGTGACCACAGTTGGTCCTTTAGCAACGGCTTTGGATTGTCTACCGATACACTGAGTTTTGGCATGAATTACGAACCAGAGGACGAGCCAGATGAGCCGTGGAAACTGAAATTTTTAAGTGAATTCCAGTATTCATCAGAATTGCAACACGAAATTTCACTTTTTCTTTTAGGCCAGTACGACATGGGACGCCAAATTGAGATAGGCGATACTGTAAGTAATGATGTTGGTGATTTAGGTAATGAAAAAATACTTTGGACTGGTTTTCAGGCAAGAGGCGAATTTTCTGATGATGAAGAGCGGCCCTATTTTGGATACTGGGCAGATGTAGCAGTCGTCGTAGGGAATGAGACCATCTACGATTTTGAGGACAACGATGAGGAGACGCAATCAGTGTCTGATCAACAGCGCATGATTGTCAATGGCTGGGCCATCGACCTCGGAGTTTCTACTTGGACTCAGATCATGGGACGTCCACAAATAAGCTTAGGTTTCGCGAGTACGTCTATCGATGGAGATACTGAGGATGATATTGATCGCAGCTTTCGACAAACCGGGCTGCAGAGTAACGATGATGAAATTTCTTACTATGGCCTTGTATTGTCCCCTGAGTTATCGAACCTACAAATTGTGAGGGCCGCAATATCGTATCCAATCCTAGATAATAGTTACCTGAAATTCCTTTTCCTTGACTACCATCAACGCAGAGCGGACCGTTCGCTCAAAGACAGTAATTTGGATATCGAGTTTGACGGTATTAACAAAGACATTGGCCGAGAGGTTAACGTCATATTAGCTTTGAACGAATGGAGTTCGTGGGATTTAGAATTTTCTTTTGGAGCGTTCAGAGCTGGGCAAGCGGCAGAGCCTTTACAGGAACGTACTGCCTATATTGGTTCAATTGATGTGTCAATTGACTATTGATCGTGCTACCCATAAGTACACAGATTGAATTCAGCAGTATTTGTCAGACTTCATACCATCTCACTGACCAACTAAAGGATTCGAGAGCATAGTGGCAAATTTATTATGGTACTTGCCACTAGCACGATAATTGCTCTACAATTTAGATATGAAATCCCGCTTCACAACACACGTTCTGTTGACGTTTCTGCTCCTCTTTGGGCAGTTTTCGTCATTGGCTCACGCGTTGGAGCACTTGAATATCCCTCAAAGCATGGAGCCATGTCAGGCTCAGGGAGAAGATCATCACACCCACCAAGTTCTAGGTCATACGCATCAGCATGCCTTGAGCCAGTCCCACAATCATGATGACAACGACAGTGAACTAAAGAGCGTTAATTCAACATTATTGCCTGGTGTTGAAACCTCAGAGTCGATAACCTGCCTGATCTTCCACCTACACGGAAGCGCACAGGCGGGATTCACTGCAGAACCGAGAAGTGCCGAGGTTTTTGCGCACCTTCGCACGGTCTACATCCGCGAAAATGCGGCTGTCATTCAAACCTTTACTGCCCTTTACGATACCAGGGGACCTCCTGCCCACGTCGATTAGTCAGATATCTATCGCACTTTGAATTGAGCTTTCAAGCATTTGACTTACGGGTCTGGTGTGCCCAATTAGTGTATTCGAATCAATCGGTCAGGAAATTTACAATGAAACACTGTTCAGCAGGCTTAATGGCCTGTGCTTGTCTGTTAGTGGGTAGTAGCTCGGTTCTTGCGCAAACTCAGCGCGATCTGGATAGCCATGAGCATGGTGCATCCCAAGTTAACGTTGTCATTGACAAACAAAATCTGTTCGTCGAATTTCAAAGCCCATGGATGAATCTGGTTGGTTTTGAGCATGCCCCATCAACAGCAGTGCAGCAGACACAGCTCGATGACGCCATGGCTTTACTGAAGCAATCTGAGCGGCTTATTGAGATCAACCCAGAATCTAAATGCAAGATTGAGTCAGTACAAGTTAGCGATTCTCACGAAGAGCACGAAGAGCACGAAGAGCACGAAGAGCACGAAGAGCACGAAGAGCACGAAGAGCATGAAGAGCATGAAGAGCATGAAGAGCATGAAGAGCATGAAGAGCATGAAGAACATGAAGAGCTTTCAAGTCACTCAGAGGTCTTCGCTGAGTATATCTATAGCTGTGATATGCCAGGTGAGTTAGCATCAATTACGTTGTCATTGACTAACCAATGGCCTGGAATTGTAGATATAGATGTCCAGGTCGCTGGGCCCACAGGTCAAACAGCTTTTGAGATCAATGGAAATTCCTCAGTAATCGATCTGTCATCAGTTCAGTGAAGGTGTTTTCTTCTCGAGCTTTATTCCTGTGAGCAACGTTGACACGATGGTAGCGATCTCGGATCTGCGTTTTAGTTGGTCCGAGTCGTTACCCTCAATCCTTGATATTGAGGCGTTTTCCATACGCCGGGGGGAGCGTGTGTTTCTGCGTGGCCCTTCCGGGTCTGGCAAAACAACGCTGTTGAGTCTGATGGCCGCCATAGCTAAGCCACAGGCAGGGACACTGGTTATTGATGGTGTCGACTTGGTTACCATGGATGGAGCCAACTCTGATCGCTTCAGAGCGGAGCACATCGGTTTGGTGTTCCAGCAGTTCAACCTGCTGCCATTTCTTAGCGTCACAGAAAACGTAACTTTACCGTGCCGATTTTCGAAAATTCGTCGTGAAAAGGCAGAGCAGGCTGGTCGCACTCTGACAGAAGAAGCTCGAAGACTACTAGAAGCGATGCAGCTACCTGAGAGCCTCTTCACGTCACGTTCATCCATGCAGTTAAGTGTTGGTCAACAGCAGCGAGTCGCTGTTGCAAGAGCCTTGATAGGCAAACCTGCACTAATTATTGCTGACGAGCCCACCTCAGCTCTGGATGCAGACGCACGAAGCTCTTTTTTGAAATTGCTTTTCAATGAGGTACAGGACTCTGAAGCAACCTTACTTTTTGTCAGTCATGACGCGTCACTAGCTCCAGAGTTTGATCGTAGCGTGGATTTGAGTCAGATCAATCGTGTTAGTGAAAGGGGATTGGGGCGATAACATGCTGGACATCGCTTACAAGAGTTTGAAAAATAGATGGCTAACAGCATTAATGGCGGTTATTGCTATTGCTATGAGTGTGGCACTCATCCTAACGGTGGACAAGGTGCGAAGGGATGCGCGCACGGGCTTTACTCAAACAGTATCAGGAACTGATTTGATCGTAGGTGCACGCAGCGGCTCTGTTCAGTTACTACTGTATTCGGTATTCCGGATTGGCAGTGCGACAAACAACATAAGCTGGGATAGTGTTAGGGACATAAAACGCCGTAAGGCCGTTGATTGGGTAGTTCCTCTTTCACTGGGAGATTCGCATCGTGGCTTCCGAGTGTTGGGCACCACGCCAGATTACTTCAAGCATTACCAATATGCAGGTGATCGATCATTAGAGCTACAACAAGGGCAGGAATTTGAAGATGTATTTGATGTAGTCCTAGGGAGTGAAGTAGCCAGACAGCTAAGTTATCCACTGGGTCATTCTATAGCCGTTGCCCATGGTACAGGGAAGGTTGCATTGGTTGAGCATGATAAACAGCCATTTAAGGTTGTAGGCATCCTCGAACCCACCGGCACACCTGTCGACCATACACTCCATGTCAGTTTGTTAGGAATAGAGGCTATGCATGTGGATTGGACTAATGGCATGCCAGTACCTGGGGCTGCGACCAGTCAAGATGACATTCGCAGCATGGATCTAAAACCCAAGGCGGTGACAGCGCTGCTGGTTGGATTGAACTCGCGCGGGGCCGTGTTTCGTGAGCAGCGCGCTATCAATGAATACCGCGAAGAACCCTTGCTGGCAATACTTCCGGGGGTCGCCATACAAGAATTGTGGAGCCTAGTACGAGTTGCAGAGAATGCCTTGTTGCTAGTGTCTTCATTCGTTGTTTTGGCAGGGTTAGTGAATTTGATATCTGTGCTGTTTGCGGGATTAAATGAGCGACGTCGAGAAATGGCAATACTACGTGCATCTGGTGCAAGGCCTGCTCATGTTTTTCTTTTGCTGTGTGCAGAGTCTACGGTATTAAGTTTCCTTGGATTGCTTGTCGGTGTACTGCTGCATTACGTGGTAGTGGTTATTGGAACACTATGGATTCAGCAACGTTACGGTTTCAACGTTGAGCTTTCAATGCTCACAGTATCAGATGGACTCAGAATGACGTCCATATTTACAGCGGGAATTCTTGTGGGTTGCTTACCGGCCTGGCGAGCTTATCGTCAGTCAGTTGCCGATGGAATGATGCACCGGATGTAGCGATGAGTGTTCGTACTTGTTTATCTACGGAGTATATTGAATGAAAGCTATCATAAGAAAACAACTGTTTATTACAGTCATAGCAGTGTTACTTGGCACCACTGCAGCACAAGCATGGTGGTGGGATTTAGATGAAAAGTGGGATGATGAATCCACTACTGAAATTAGCTGGGAGCAGCTGATACCTGAAGGTTTCAGGCCGGTGCAGAGCCCGTTAGAAAATATGTCCAGGGAACAACTGGATAAACTCTTCGATGGTAGTGAGGAATCTGAAATAGAGATTGCCGAAATAGAGGAGATGATGGCATACGCGCCCGTTGTGGAAAGCCTCGATGGTAAGCGCGTAAAGCTGCCGGGATACGTGGTCCCTTTGGACTTTGATGGTCAGAGTAAGATGAAGGAGTTCCTATTAGTGCCTTACTATGGTGCTTGCATTCATACACCCCCACCACCGGCAAATCAGGTAGTTCACGCCAATGCCCAAGAAGCAATTGTGGTGGAAGACACCTATATGCCTGTGTGGGCCATAGGAACGCTATCAACTGAAACAATCAAAAGCAATCTTGCTGAATCTGGCTATCGCTTGAAGATAGAACGAGTCGAACCCTACGAGTAGTTTCTATCCACCTCTTTAAGCTAAGCAATTGAATAATCAAACGCCGTGGGGTTGCACAAAAGTATTTTTCTGCTAAGGATGAACACTATTCGCAATTACTTTACATTTATGACTCACCCTTATAATTCCGTAGGGTGAGTGTTCCAGTATTGCTAGGTTATTTGCACTTTAATAATTTATATATGGACACAAGACTTAGTCGACATTGATGCCTATCAACTCGACGTCAAATAACAGTGTGGAGCCAGGTTTGATTTTACCCGCAGCACGATTGCCATAAGCCAACTTGCTGGGGATAAAAAGTCGTGTCTTTTCGCCTTCGACCATTAATTGCAAACCTTCTGTCCAGCCAGGAATCACTTGGTTTAGGCCAAAAGAAATAGGTTCCCCTCGATCAACTGAACTGTCGAATACGGTGCCATCTATCAGTGTGCCATGATAGTGTACTTTGACTCTATCAGTGGCTGTAGGGTAGATGCTTCCTGTGCCAGTTTCCAGGACTTTATACTGCAATCCAGAAGCGGTGCTTTGAACGCCATCTGCCTCACTATTTCCATCCAGAAAGCTCTCGCCCAGCTGGATATTATCTTTTGCTTTTCCGCTGCTCATAAACTGCTGCGCCACAAACCAAAGGGCAATCAAAGCAAGCACGATAAGGACGAATTTCATAGCGGATTTCTCTTGATAAATCGGACACGAGGGCAAGTTTTGAATTGCACAGCATGGATACGGTTGGAGATAGGCAAACCACATCATGTAACGCCTTTGTTCGCTGAATACCCCAGAGTCTTTCATTATATAGGGAATATATTAATATAGTTTCAGATGCAGTCCGGCCGCTCGCTACCGCACCTCAAGGGCAAACCACTTGTTAAGACATTTCCTGCAAATGACAATGGACTTGATCGTGATGACAAACCAGTCCTAGTCTTTATTCATGGCACATTCAGTAACTCGGCTAGCTCATTTGCGAAATTATGGACTGAGTATTCAGATCAAATCAATGAACTCTCTACCCATTACGATAATAAGGTATATGCGTTAGAACATCGCACCCTTGGCGTCAGTCCTATAGACAATGCGATCACACTGGTAAAGGCCTGCAAAGCAGACACTCGGTCAACTTTTGACCACACATTCCAGAGGCAGTCTTGTTACGGAGGTTCTGGCCCGAGCCGCCGCCTTGTCCAGGTCGCTTGCCCTGCACGCGGTACGTTGCTGGCGAGTAAGCGACTAGATGCCTAACTATCCGTTTTTCGATGGGCACTAAAGTTGGCACATATCCCAGTACCGCCTGATCTGGTGGAATTCATGGGGGCCGTTGCTGCTCGACGTTTACTGCCAGGCCTGGAAGCCGTGGTGCCTGAAACACCTCTCATTTAGTGGCTACACGCAGCTGAAGAACCCCTTGCTGGACAATTGCACGTTGTGGCTGGTGATATTGAAAGCGACTCTGTACGTAGTTGGCTAAAAACACTGGTCGCCGACGCCTATTATTGGACTGACGATGATCAAGTTGTCCACACCCGTTCCATGTATGGTGGAGTCGTAAGGTCGGGTTCAAACGCATCCCGGTTCGTATTAGATTCAGGTAGCTGCGTATCGCACTTTGGCTACTTTGGCTACTTTGGCTACTTTGCAAACGAAGAAGCGGGTTGATCAATGGCACGATGCTAGAATCTTTGGCACTGGGCCAATATCCTGACCTACCAGGCAGTAATCGAATCTTTGCAATCCTGGGTGTAAATCACAATAATCCTGTGCAACTGGCGCGGCCTGATTGCGTCATAGTGATCGGTCTGAGTGAATAGGGGGGGCCACACAGACCTCACTTACACAGTCAAAATGGGTGTGCTGGCGCGCGCACAACGGCACTTTGAATCAACTGACGTTACACAGCCTACGTTCAAGATTGCATCCACGTTGCTGGCCAGTGGCGGGTACGGCGTGTCTGTGGGACTTTCGGCCCAACACATCCCCAAGGGCGTGCTGAAAGCAAATCGAACCGTTCGTGAGATTAATAGTACTTACAATAACGACGATCTTCCAGTGGTTTCCCATCTGCGGCTCGTGGAACTGTATTGGAGTCCAGCAACAGAGGCTTGGTTGGCACTGAACGATTTGAGTAATGAGATCAGTTCTAATATGAGCATTACACTGTTGGTCAAGTTGGGTCCTGGAGCCATGAAACGCCTTGACCAACACGGTTATCGAGGAACTGGATCTGACATCCTCAACGCCATTGCACAAGACCATTCACAGATTTTGTATACCGTGGCCACAAAGCGCGCTCGAGCCAAAGTGCGCGCACAATCCACGTAAGTTCGTTTGGTCAAACGTTTGGTTAAACGTGCGTCAGATGATAGTAGCCAGGACCAATTAATATCTCGAACCCTATTCCAGCTACTCATGCCAGATCAGATCCTTAATAAACTGTACCTAGCTTGTATTAATAAAAATACAGTTGCGTTATAAATAATCTGTCAAACGAGATCTGATCTACAAATTAAAAATACCCGCCCTGCAATATTTGCATTGGTTCTCAGGTTTATCTCAATTGCATTGTCATGACAGCCCACTTTGTAGATTCTGTCAAAAGAAATATAAACCAACAATAAAAACGGATTTCTGTGATGGGCTTCAACTCTTACTCTGGCACCGAGGTGTGTCATCTATATCGTGTCTCAACTCGATCGGTCGCAAGTAGAGTTTCAAACATCTTTCCGCATGCAATAAAACGGTACAGAACTGCTGTTGCTATGTGCATGTTGACAGGATTTATAGAATTTCACTCACCCGTAGTATTTGCGCAGGAAGTTGTATCTTCCAGTGTGTTGGAAACACCGTCATTAACTAGCAATGTTACCGGCGTCGATTTTGAAAATATATATGTCGGTCAATCCACTTCCAAGCAATTTGTCCTGACTAATAGTGCGCTAGATGACGAAAACATAATACGGATTGAAGCTGTCTATTTAAATGAGATTGACGAACGGCTTTTTAAAACGAATTTTATAGGTCCTGTGGTGCTCAAGGGAGGAGCATCTCATGCGATTAATGTGAGCTTTAAACCGAGTACGGTGGGTCAAACCATCGGTACTCTTTTCGTTACTCATACCGGCAAAAGTGGTATTGAAATATTTACACTAGATGGCACGGCGATTGGCAATAGTGCAGAACAAAAAAATCAAAAGATGTCTGACCTCCAGGTGATACCGTTTGAGATTCGCGCAAAAGCTGCGATCGGTTTTGGAAAGAGCCAGCTCTCTGGTATTGGAAGCATTAAGCCGACCTCTCTGCAGTTTGGTCCTGATGATAAGTTGTATGTGTCAGATATGCGCGGTGTTATCAAGGTTTACACAGTATCAAGGGCCGGTGCTAATAACTACGATGTACAGAGCACTGAAACTATAAATTTAGTTCGAGATATTCCGAATCACAATGATAATGGACAGCCAAATAATTCAATTGTTAACCGACTGGTGACAGGATTTACGGTTGTTGGAACTGCGTCCAATCCAATAATTTTCGTCGCTTCAAGTGATCCACGCTTTGGCGGGGGAGCTTCTTTTTCGGATACCAATCTGGACACGAATTCTGGTGTTATCTCGCGACTAACAAAGCAGAATGGACAATGGCAAAAACTCGACCTTGTCCGGGGCTTATCACGATCAGAGGAGAATCATTCTGTCAATGGTCTTCACTTCGATGCTGCTAGCAACTTATTGTACGTGTCTGCTGGAGGCAACACCAACCAAGGTGCGACATCAAATAACTTTGCATTACTACCAGAATACGCCTTAAGTGCTGCAATTCTATCTATTGATCTGACAGCTATTGGGAACAATACTTACGATCTGCCGACACTGAATGATCAGACACGTGCAGGTGTGGCAGATGCAAACGACCCATTCGGTGGTAACAATGGACTAAATCAAGCAAAGCTGGTTCCTGGTGGACCTGTTCAAGTCTACGCACCTGGATTTCGGAACGCTTATGATATAGAAGTCACTCGCAATGGATACATGTATACCATCGATAACGGACCCAATGGCGGATGGGGTGGAATACCAGTAAATGAAGGTTCTGCTGGCGTCTGCACGAATGGTATCAAGGAGCCAGGATCAACCTTTTTTGATGGTCTGCATCTAATTACTGGCCAAGGCTACTATGGCGGCCATGCCAACCCTACACGTGGTAACAGTGGTAATACGTTCAACACATCAAATCCACAATCTCCAGTTACTGCTAGTAATCCAATTGAATGTGATTATAAGGGCACAGGGGCCAACGGCTCATTGATTAGTTTTGGAACTTCTGTTAATGGTCTAATTGAATACAGAGCGTCGAATCTAGGCAATCAACTTAACGGAGATCTTCTTGCGGCTGCATTTGATAATAAAATATATCGCCTACACCTAAACGATGCAGGCACTAGTGTTGTTTCAAAAACAGCTCTTTTCTCTAATGTTGGAACAATACCGCTAGACGTAACAGCGTTAGCTGACGATGAGCTCTTTCCTGGAACGATTTGGGTTGCAGAATTTGTTGAACAAAAAGTCTATGTTTTTGAGCCATCGGATTACACAAACTCCGGATCGACGAATGGGAATGAGTGCGAAAATCTACAAGCTGGAGGAGATCAAGATGGAGATGGTTTTACCAATGGTGATGAGTCCGCGAACAACACAAATCCATGCTCTGCCGCTGATGTCCCCAGTGATATCGATGGGGATTTTGTATCAGATTTAATCGACGACGATGATGATAATGATAACCTAGCTGATCTTGACGATCCTTTCGCACTTGACGCAAGTAATGGTCGCGGCACGAGCATACCTCTTTCTTATAACTGGGAAAATAATAGTACGCCAGCTGGCTATCTATTTAATCTCGGTTTCTCGGGGTTGATGAACAATGGTTCAACCGACTACCTTAATCAGTTTAATCTAGATCAATTAACCGCAGGTGGAGCTGCAGGTGTGTTTACGATAGATCACATCCCTGCAGGCGATCCAATCAATGGCCTCAACACTCAGAAATATGGATTTCAATTCGGTGTTGATGTTACGCCCAGCACTCCAGAGTTTACAGTACACACACGTATTCTATCTCCATTCTCAGGACTTACACCACAACCCAACCAGTCTATGGGTTTTTATATCGGGACGGGTGACCAAGATAACTACATTAAATTTGTTGTAAATGCCGCAGGAGCTGATGGTGGGTTGCAGTTTGGCGCTGAGCGCAATGGGGTGTACGAATGGGTTAAAAGTGTTGCGCTGCCAATCACAGATGCAGTGTCAATAGATCTTCTACTGACGGTGGATCCTGGGACGCAAACGGTTACGGCTAGCTATCAAATAAATCATGGGGGTAGTTCTGAGCCTGTAGTCGAGCTTTCGCCTTCCACCGCTTTCCCATTGAGCTGGTTAACTAGTCAAACTGGACTCGCAGTTGGGATTATATCCACGTCGAACGGGGCCTCCTCATTTACAGCAACCTGGGACTTTATTGACCTGTATTACGTTGATGGAGCTACTGACGGAACCACCGCAGGAACTATCGAAGGATGTCCCGCATCAATTGCCTTGGGAGACTTGGGTTATGGGATTGCAACCCGTGACAACGCGGTTGGAAGTGGTTGGATCCTGTGGTCAAAACAGAGCGTATTTAGTCGCTTCAGTCCCTCACCGTTCTCACAGAGTGCACAGCATTTAGTCGCAGTTACGCATGTTGATGGACAGTGGTTCTATGATAATAACGGTGGACTATTTGAATTCCAACCCAACGAAAGCGACTGTCTTGTCGCATCCATAAATTTCACTACTGATACCGTTACTCTTCTTAAAGGAAGCAAATCGATTGTACAAGGAATATATGCCGGATACGCATCGGGGGATCTGTCCATTGTCGCCAATCGTTGGGCTAACGTTTTCAACGCTGGTGAATTCGGAGTCGATGGTACAAGCATAATCCAATCTAGCAATGATATAACTACGCCAGACCCAGTAACGACGGATCCTGTAGCTACCGATCCTGTAACAGCGGATCCAGTAACCACAGATCCTGTAACAGCGGATCCAGTAACAGCGGATCCTGTAACTACGGATCCTGTAACAGCAGATCCTGTAACAGCGGATCCAGTAACTACGGATCC
>JBLIIE010000036.1:0-35525 GCA_047634635.1 Granulosicoccus sp.
CACATATTTTGAAAGCTCTGGCTCGGGGCGCGAAGGCGGTAGGTCTCGGACGATATTACTTGTACCCACTGGCGGCAAGCGGTCAGGTGGGAGTGCATCATGCGCTCACTAGATTGAAGGCAGAGGTCACCCGCGATATGCAATTGATGGGCTGTAAGAATATCCAAGAGTTGACCTCAGATCACCTTCGCATCAGGTAACCCAGTTTAATGGCTAAGCTGATACGGGCTAGTAAGTACAGAGACTATGTATCTGCAAATTCTGGATAGCACCAGTGTCGCCACGCCCTATGGCGAGATTCTTTTTTCGGTAAGCTATCGGTGTTGGTGTGGTGTTTTACGAAATAGATTTCAAAGGTTGCCAGCTGAGTGTCTATGGGGCGGGGTTGGTCGTTCCAGGACTTGCACAAGTAACTGCCCAGAGCGCTTCTTACTGCGTTGTTGCTATGGCTGTTTATACGACCAAAATATTTGCGCCATCGGTAACCTTCATACAATGAGTAATAGCGTTCGGGAGGCTTCCACGCCGCATCATCAGATGTCTTGGGATAGAGATTTACCGCTGTGCCGTTGCGGAGTTTGCCCGGCAAGAGTACGTAGATAGAAGTAGTAAGCGGGTAGGGAGCAAACATGTCCCAGCGTTGGTCTAAGCGAGCTGTTTTGGCAATCTGGTAGACATGCGCAGGCATAGACTGTTTAACTTGAGGAAGAGAGTATACGTTGTAGCTCGTGATTACATAAAACATGAATGCCGCGGTTAGCGAACCAACAATGGTAGATTTAACCGTTAAATTGCGATAAGGAACAAATCTGTGAGATAACGTGCCCATCAATCCACGATTGTTAGCCACCCACCGATACATTTTATTGCCTGCCCACAACAAGGGTGGAAAAGACATAATCCAGGCGATGGGTTTGAAAGCTGTGCGAGCCGAAAACAACAGCACCATGGCATACCAATGGATATGAGGCTGGTTGTGTTCGTCGGTTACAACCCACGAATTTTCTTTCTCCATGATGGAGTAGATCTTCGGGAACTGTTGAGCTGGATGAATTTCCGTATCGGTACTCAGTAAAAACGTACGCAGTATCAGACACATTTTCAGGCAGAAACCGCAGTCTTTATCGTAATACAGCCTGATGGAATTAAATCGGGTTATTGTTGGTTTTTGCTGTTTGTTTTTCTTGACCATAGCCCACGCCGCACCGGGAAGCAGCAAGCTCAAGGCCATGAAATCAATCAGCGGGAAAAGACCGATATTCAGCATTAAGAGAAAAGCGACATGGAGAGATGCCAGAAGCAATAGACCAGTAAGCCGTATCCAGGGCCAGAAAAAGGGGCAGAGCACTAGCAGGGGAGCAACAAATTCCACCGCAATGACATAACGTGTGGCGAGCCCCAGCAGCGGAGGAAATTGCTTAATCCATGTGGCAATGGGTGTAGCAAAATGTTGCAAACTAACTGCGTAAAATGCGGCGTCAAATCGTACTAACCAGGCATCGCCGGTTTTCATGATGGCCGTAAAGATGTACAGATATAAAACTTGAAAAACGATAACGATTGTCGCCACTGAAAAATAGCTCTGAACGATGTCTTCACGCCTTACGTTCGAATTCGGATTGTGCTGAAACTCTGGTAACAATGAGGCATCGAATGAATAGCGGGCACCAAGAGGAAGAAAGAGGCTCCAGAAGCACATGACAACCAGCAATTGGTCACCACCTTGTAGAATCAGACCATTGCGATTGAGTAGAGAGGCCAGCAACACAAAGGATACGAGGGCCACCAGTTTGCTGCGATACCCGACTATGAGAGCGACTGCGGCAATCCCTGCAATTGTGAAGAGCAGAATTTGCCACCAAAGCTCGCCACCAGCGGCGTGCAGTGACCAATACCACTTATTGCTGATGGTTAGTAGATCGTGTCGAGGTAGAACACCCGCATCGGTGTAGAAATCGGACAGATCAAAACTGCGCAACAGTAAATCGCACAGCAATAGGAATCCCAATAACACTCGGAAGAGTGCAATGGAGCGAAGATCCAGACTAAAGATGCGAGTGATCAGAGACATTAGTAAGATTGTAGCGGGTTACTGTCTTCCTCGTCAGGATCTGCCATCGGCGAAACATCGGTAAATTTAACCCAGGTATCGTTAATGCCATCGGGTAATTCGAGCAGAACTCTGCTGTGGATATAGTCAGCATCAAGAATGACGCATTTGGCACCCTTGTTGATGCCATTCCGGATTTGCACCCTTAGACCCGCTGCTAATGTTTGGTGGCGGACCCGTTTCATTTTATTCTGTCGGGCTTCTGTCGCTGCCAGCATTGAGCGAAGGGCACGGACTCTTTCCTCGCGCTCAACGTCGTTGAGTTCTGACAGCGAAGGTGTCAGATTTTTAGACCCAGATTTTTCGGTAGGGTTATTCATCTACCGCGACAGAGTAGCACTACCTCTGTTGATTACCGGCCAGGAATTGCCAGGTTTCAACGATAGTGTCGGGATTCAATGACAGGCTGGAAATACCCTGCTCCATAAGCCAGAGTGCAAGATCTGGATGGTCAGACGGCCCTTGTCCGCAAATGCCCACGTATTTTTTCTGCTTGTGCGCGGCAGCGATTGCCATACTGAGCATCTTTTTAACAGCTGGGTCTCGCTCATCAAACAGATGTGCAACCAGGCCGGAATCTCTGTCCAGGCCCAATGTTAGCTGAGTCAGGTCATTCGAGCCGATGGAAAATCCATCGAAACGGCTGAGAAATTCATCAGCCAGAATGGCGTTACTGGGCACTTCGCACATCATGACGATACGAAGATCGTGTTCACCACGTTTCAAGCCGTGCTGCTCCATCAGGCTGAGTACCTGATCTGCCTCTTCAAGTGTGCGCACAAAAGGCACCATTAACTCTATATTCTTGAACCCCATGACTTCTCTGACATGCTTGAGTGCACGGCATTCCAGTTCGAAACAGTCTTCAAATGATGAAGAGAGGTACCGTGAGGCTCCACGAAAACCTATCATCGGATTCTCTTCTTCGGGCTCAAACAAATTTCCGCCAATCATATTGGCGTATTCATTGGATTTGAAATCGGACAAGCGAACAATGACTGGGTGTGGCGCAAAAGCAGCCGCGAGCGTTGCGATTCCTTCGATTATTTTTTCAATATAGAAAGTCTGTGGGTCAGCGTAACCGGCAATCCGCTCATTAATTTGTTCCTGTACGTCTGCAGGCATTGAGTCATAATTGATTAATGCCTTTGGATGAATACCAATTGTGTTGCTGATAATGAATTCTAGCCTTGCTAAACCCACGCCGTGGTGGGGCAATTGGCTAAAGCCGAATGCACGCTCAGGATTACCCACATTCATGGTGAGTTTGAACGGAAGCTCTGGGAGTTCATCGAGTTGCGTTTCCGCGATGTCGAACGCGATATCACCCTCGTAGATAAATCCGGTATCTCCTTCGGCACAACTGACGGTGACGGCTATCCCGTCGCTGAGACACTCTGTAGCATTGTTACAACCGACGACTGCTGGGACACCCAATTCACGAGCAATGATCGCTGCATGGCAAGTACGGCCTCCACGATTGGTCACTATTGCCGCTGCACGCTTCATAACAGGCTCCCAGTCAGGGTCTGTCATGTCGGTCACCAGTACGTCTCCAGTTTGGACGCTACCAATATCCTCAAGGCTATTGACGACACGAACTACTCCAGCACCTATGCGCTGTCCTATGCTTCGCCCAGTGGTCAACACTTGAGACTTATGATTCGCCAGCTGATAGCGCGTGATCACATTCTTGTTAACGCGAGATTCTACGGTTTCAGGACGAGCTTGTAATATATACAGCTGTCCATCGTTGCCATCTTTACCCCATTCAATATCCATGGGACGTCCATAGTGTTTCTCGATAGTGATAGCCATACGTGCAAGCTCCTGCACATCGTCATCGTTCAAGGAGAAACGCAGCTGATCTACCTCGTCAACATCCACGGTCTCGACAGAGGTCTGTTGGCCGTAAATCATTTTAATTTTTTTGGTACCACGACTTCGCTTGAGAATCGCAGGCCTGTTTTCGCTTAACGTGGGTTTGTGAACATAGAATTCATCAGGATTTACAGAGCCCTGCACTACGCATTCCCCCAAGCCCCAGGAAGAGGTGATAAAAACTGCATCAGAAAATCCGGACTCAGTATCAATGGAAAACATAACTCCACTGGCACCTATGTCGCTTCGAACCATCCGTTGAATACCTGCTGACAATGCAACATCAGCATGTGCAAAGCCCTGGTGGACACGATAGGAAATGGCTCTGTCGTTGTACAAGGAAGCGAATACTTCACGGATGCGTTGTAAAACGTCTGGCAGTGTTTTTACATTTAGAAAGGTTTCCTGTTGACCTGCAAACGAGGCTTCTGGCAGATCTTCGGCGGTTGCGGAGGAGCGCACCGCCACAGAAACGTCGCCACTGGTTGTTTGGCTGATTGTTTCAAACGCTTGCGTTACTGCGTCAACCAATCCTTTTGGAAGTGGGGCGTCTTCGACCCATTGGCGAATTTCAGCGCCGGTTTGTGCCAACGCTGCCATGTCTTCAGTATCTAGGTCGTCCAGTCTTGCATTAATACGTTTTTCCAGGCCGCTGACTTGCAGGTGCTCTCTAAACGCATCAGCTGTGGTGGCAAATCCGTCGGGTACCTGAATTCCCACATTGGACAGATTGGCGATCATTTCGCCCAATGATGCATTCTTGCCGCCGACGACAGGAACATCATCCATACCGAGATCTTTAAACCACTGGATGTATTGAGTCACGTGCTTTCCTTAGAGTACTGTAGAGTCTATCGATGCGCTCACTATAGCGGCTTGAACCGTGCTTGCTTAACTTTGTGTTGGCATATTCCCCTAGCCATCTTTATTTATAGACTGATCTGCTAGGTTACGTTGAAATGAATGAATAACCCGGTTCCACAAGAGATTAGCCAGGATGTCGCAAACAGTCACTCAGAGAAGTGCTTTTATCGTCTCAGACAGAACAGGTCTGACCGCGGAAGCCATGGCGCACAGTTTGTTAAGTCAGTTTCCCGGTGTGGACTTTACGATCGAGACGTTTACTTTCGTCGATACAGCTACGAAAGCTGCCGACATCGTGCAACGATGTATGAATATTCGAGAGGCGACGGGCTCAGCGCCACTGGTCTTTCTGACCATGGTAAAAGAGGATTTGCGTGCACTGTTCACTCAAGCAGATATCGGTGTATTCGATTTATTTGAGACCTTTATTGGTCCTATGGAAGAAAAGTTAGGTATTAAGTCTTCACATACCATCGGCAAATCACATGGTGTACAGGATGAGTCTGCCTACACATCACGAATAGCGGCAGTGCACTTTGCCCTGCAAACTGATGATGGGATGGACACCGATCACTATCGAAAAGCAGATTTGATCATTGTCGGTGTCTCACGGTGCGGTAAAACTCCGGTGTCGCTGTATTTGTCCCTGCATTACGGGCTCTACGTGGCCAATTACCCATTGACTGATAAAGAACTGGAACAAAAAGAATTGCCGCCAGCGCTCGAGGAGCATAAGCAAAAGCTCTTTGGGCTGACCATTGATCCATATAGACTGTTGCAGATTCGCCAACAACGTTATCAAGGTTCAAAATATAGTATGGCTGACACCTGTCAGAGAGAGATAGCACAGGCCGAGAATTTGTACCGCAGACAATCTGTGCCGTACTTGAACACCACCCGGATGTCAGTTGAAGAAATCGGTGCCATGATTGTGCATCGTACCAAAGGTTCGGCACCAATCACTCGGCTTTAACGGGGGACACGATAGGCTTTGTGCCCCCGCTGTCGTTTTACTTCGGTTGGTCTACAAACCGTAGATATGGCTTAACTTTGCGGTAGCCCTGTGGGTATTTCTTGTCGGCTTCTTCATCACTAACGCCTGGCACGATGATAACTTCATTGCCGTCGGTCCAATTAGCAGGTGTCGCAACCTTGTGATTAGCGGTTAGCTGCATTGAATCAATGACTCGTAGAATTTCGTCAAAGTTTCTGCCAGTGGTCATTGGGTACGTCATGATTAGTTTAATACGCTTGTCGGGTCCCACAATGTATACCGATCTGACGGTTGCGTTAGTAGCAGCGGTTCGGCCTTCGTAATCGCCACTGATATCAGTAGGGAACATGTCGTATGCTTTTGCCACTGCGAGGTCGGTATCCGCGATCATAGGGAAGTTAACCTTGGCTCCTTGAGTTTCGTGAATGTCTTTGGCCCATTCGGCGTGATTGTCTACCGGGTCAATACTTAAACCCATTACTTTGCAATTGCGCTTTTCGAATTCCGGCATAAGGTGCGCAACAGTACCAAGCTCGGTTGTGCAGACAGGCGTGAAGTCCTTTGGGTGAGAGAAAAGTACCGCCCATCCTTCGCCAATCCAATCGTAAAAATGGATTTCACCCTGAGTGGTAAAGGCTGTGAAATCAGGTGCTTCGTCGTTGATTCTCAATGACATTGTGTTACTTCTCAGTGGCAAATGTTACTTCATTGTACATCGCGGCCCAGAGTTCGCGTGGCTTAACCCATAACAAAACCATTGCTGCACGCAAAGACTCTCCCAAAGAGGGTCAAGAATGAGGAATGTGTGCCGCTGTGACTGTCATCTCTTAAGTCTTTTGGGGGCTTTACTTGCCATTCTGGTACACAGCGAAAGGTTATTCGATTGCATCCGTTAGCTCAGCTATTGGGTTGATAGCGATGTGTGTTTTTGGCTCTGCAACCAGCGCTGAAGAATTGACGAGTATTAGTGAAAATATAGCTCAGGAGCCTTCGCAAGCGTTGGAGCTACCACATGCTTCCATGTTAGTTGAAGGGGATATCTTTCAAAAAAAATCGACTGGACGACGTTCCATAGGAGTACCTGATTCAGGACAGCTATGGGTTGATGGAATCGTTCCGTATAAAATTGGTTCAGCGTTAGCGCAGCATTCAATCGCTGCCATAGAAAATGCAATTTCCCATTGGAACCAGGTGAGTGGCATCACGTTTATGCCTGTTGCTGAGGTGATTGCAGCAAAAGGTGCTTCCAAGGACTCAGTTCTGTTCAAGAAGAAGGAGGGGTGTGCATCGTGGGTTGGCCGGCAGGGGGGGCAGCAAGAGGTATGGGTAGGTGCTAACTGTTCCACGGGTAGTATTATGCACGAGATTGGGCATGTGTTAGGTCTCGAGCACGAGCACACACGTCCTGATAGAGACCAATACATAACAATTCACTGGGCGAGTATCAGTGCAGATAAGTCACACAATTTTGATGTTGCCCGGTCTAGCGTAAAACTCCTTGGAAAATACGATTACGGATCTATCATGCATTATGGTCGGTACAATTTTTCGCAGTCAGGTGAACCAACTATTACGCCCTTATTTGGTGAGTTGAATAGCATTGGTCAGCGGGCAGCGCCTAGTCAGGGCGATTTGAATGCGGTAGCAGAATTATATGCGGCCGATATCTCGGTAGTTGCTCATCTATATACCAACGAGTCAGGATATGAGGCGGCGATCCATGTGGATAATAATGGTTCTCAAGGCGCCCATACTATCAAGGTGCGGGTGTCGATAGATACGTCTAGTATTCTGGCTCATAGCAACAATGGTTGGTCGTGCGAAAAAGATTTTACCGCAGAGTTGGTGTGTACACTCGACAGGCTACCCGGAGATGCTTCCAGTATTTTGTTGCTGGACGTTGAACCGGATGAATTTCTCACAGCATTTGAGGCGGTAGTGAGTTCCAAGACACCAGATATCGACCTGCAAAATAACTCTAATAGGTCGGGAGTTGATCAGGTCGATATCGTTGCTGAACCCGTCGTTGCAGCAGCTCTTCCACAAGATGATGATACAACTCAGATGCTGGGTGGAGCTATGTCAGCCCTCTGGATGTTACTAACGTTGTTGCTGTTCAGGCGCAAGCACTAATGAGCCGTTGGTGCTCCACTAGACATCCAGCACTCGATTGACGGAGTTTCTTAATGTGCTCGGTGCGAATCCGTAACGTTGGCTGAAGGTTCGGCTGAAGTGAGAGCTGCTAACAAACCCACAGTTATCACTAATTTCACCAATGCTCTTGTCCGTGTGCAGTAAAAGTTCATGTGCACTTTGCAATCGCAATGTTAAGTAGTGGCGTGCCGGGCTTGTGTTCAGGTGGCGCTGAAACAACCTTTCCATCGCACGTGTGGACGTGTTCATGTGTTGTGCGAGCACATTCTTATCGACGGGATTATCAAGATTGCTACGCATCAATTGCAGGGCGTTTTGTAAATTGTCAGGAAACCATCGTTCGTCATCACGCCGCAAAGCTGATTCGACATTTTCTGCAGAGCCAGTATCTGCTTTGAGTATTTTGCGAATGGATTGCACCGTATCGAGGCAATCATGTCGCTGAATGAGGAGTAGCATCAGATCAAAGGCGCTATTAGGACCGGCAGCCGATGCCCTGTTGCGATCAATAACAACGGTGTCTTGCCGAACCAGCATGTCTGGGAAATGCTCAATTGCCATGTTTTGGTTATCCGGGTGCAAGGCAGCTGCATGACCATTCATCAAGTCTGCATGTGCAACGCCGATAATACCGTTCCAAAGTCCGCCGAGCATGACCTTTTGCTGATCTGCTCGTTGCAATAATGCGCTCATGGACGTGTTTTTTTCCAGATCACATCGAAAACCACCACAAACTATCAACAGGTCAGCGGTCGCCAGTAGGTTCTGCTGTGCGTTTGATGCGTAGGCTAACTCAACATCCAGGGTTTGATCGCAGGTAATGGGAATGCCCAGATCACTGACGATGCGTTCTTCTTGTAGGGAAAGGGTCTGAAACTTGAATCGTTTTTCGCCCACTACCAGATTTGCGGTGGTGAGTGCATCAGCAGCGGCTGTGAAAGCCAACAGGCTAAAATGAGGTTGCAGCAGAAACATCACTCTAAATGCGGGTGACGTTCGTGGCAACTTAGAGGTTATTCTCCGGTTCATGGAGATGCATGCTATGTGATATTGTCGCAAAATGCTATAAATGTCGCCTAGGGGCAGAAAATGTACGTGCAGAGTCATTTTTTTGAGGCGCTAGACGTCCACAATAGAGGCTGCCTCATAGAACCGAGTGTCGAGTAAAACCTAATGAATCGCTTTTCCGGATTTGGTCTGATTAAACAGGCTTTCAGGCATCAGGAACACTGGCAGCGCATGTGGCGCAACCCGACGCCTAAAAAACACTATGACGTGATTATCGTGGGTGGTGGCGGCCATGGGCTAGCTTCAGCCTATTATCTGGCCAAGCAGAACCCCAATATCAATGTGGCGGTAATTGAGAAAGGCTGGATTGGCGGCGGAAATACGGGTCGCAATACCACCATTGTGCGCTCAAACTATCTCTGGGACGAAGCAGCGCACCTCTACGAGCACGCTATGAAGCTATGGGAAGGTCTGTCGCAGGAGCTGAACTACAACGTCATGTTCTCGCAGCGCGGAGTCATGAACCTAGGCCATAACCAGCAGGATATGCGCGATATCCAAAGGCGTGTCAATGCCAATCGATTAAACGGTATTGATGGGGAAGTTCTCGATGCGAAGCAGTGTCGGGAAATTGTACCCATCATGGATTGTACAGGCTCCACTCGTTATCCAATACTCGGTGCATCCTGGCAACCTCGTGCTGGGGTGGCTCGGCATGATGCTGTTGCGTGGGGATATGCTCGCGGTGCTGACAGTTTCGGTGTAGATATCATTCAGCAAACAGAAGTAACAGATATTGTTTTAGAGGACGGAGCTGCTACCGGTGTTGTTACGACTCAACACGGTGTCATTAGTGCCAATCGCATAGGCTGTGTGGCTTCGGGTAATTCCGGAGTTCTGGCAGGTTATGCAGGATTTGAACTACCGATTGAATCTCACCCTTTGCAAGCCTACGTATCCGAGCCGATCAAGCCGATTCTAGATACCGTTGTCATGTCCAATGCGGTGCACGGATATATGTCTCAATCAGATAAAGGCGACCTTGTTATTGGTGCTGGTATTGATGGCTATGTAGGCTATGGACAGCGTGGTTCATTGCCAGTTATTGAACATACCATGCAGGCAATTATCGAGCTGTTTCCTGTGGTGTCCAGAGTGCATATGAACCGGCAATGGGGCGGTATCGTCGATACTACACCGGATGCTTGTCCCATTATCTCCAAGACGCCGGTAGAAAATCTGTTCTTTAACTGTGGTTGGGGAACTGGCGGGTTTAAAGCGACGCCGGGCTCTGGCCATGTATTTGCCGATATGTTAGCTACCGGTGAGCCTAATACTCTCGCTAAAGCCTTTAACTATTGGCGTTTTCAAGATGGCTCTTTGATTGATGAGCACGGTGCAGCGGGTGTTGCGCATTAATTGCCAACACTTATCACCCTTTCTATTATCTGCAGCATAACTAAACAGACTTTGCCATGTTCTTGATTCATTGTCCTTACTGTGGTGAGCACCGCGAAGAAGAAGAATTTCATGCGGCTGGGCAGGCACACTTGCCCCGTCCTTTAGACCCTGATTCCATGACAGATGAGCAGTGGGGGCATTACTTGTACTATCGTAAAAACCCCCGTGGTGTTCATCGTGAACTCTGGGTTCATGCTGCAGGGTGTCGGAAATTCTTCAATGTAGCGCGGAATACACAAACCTACGAAATTTACGCAACCTACAAGAGTGGCGAAACACTTGAGCTGGATGACAATCCGGTTGTCGGCCCGACAGGCTCTTGTTTGAACCTGGCTATGCACGGTGACGCGTCATCCAAGCGGGAGCAAAGCTCATGATGTCTAAGCATCAGCTGATACTTCAGCAATGCAATCGACTGAAAGCAGGTGGTCGAATTAATCGTGGTAAGCCATTAGTTTTCAGTTTCGATGGCAGGCGTTTCATAGGCTATGAAGGCGATACTCTTGCCTCCGCATTACTGGCAAATGGTGTGGACATTGTTGGTCGAAGCTTTAAGTACGGACGGCCTCGTGGCATCATGACCGCAGGCGTTGAAGAGCCCAATGGGATACTTCAGCTTGGTTCCACGCAAGCCACACAAATTCCTAATGTAAAAGCGACCGACCAGAGCTTATACAATGGTCTGGTCAGCAAGCCTGTTAATGGTTGGCCTAGCGCTGAACACGACGTTATGGGTTTATTCGGTCGATTCGGTGGTTCGCTCATGTCTCCGGGTTTTTACTACAAGACATTTATGTGGCCCAAATCGCAATGGGAAAACTACGAAAAATTTATTCGTAAAGCAGCCGGATTAGGGCGAGCACCAACCAAACCTGATGTCGATCGTTACGATCATATGCATCACCATACGGATGTGATGGTCGTCGGAGCAGGTCCTGCTGGTCTGGTTGCGGCATTGAGTGCAGCACGCGCAGGTGCTCGGGTCATACTGGCGGATGAGCGCTCAGAATTAGGCGGATCATTGCTCTATGGCACTGAACTTATTGATGCTCAGGAGCCCATGGAGTGGGTTGCAAAGGTTGTTAGTGAATTGAAAGACAACCCTCGTGTCACGCTGCTAACCAGATCTACCGTTAATGGATATCACGATCATAACTTTCTGACGATTGTTGAGAAACGTAGCGATCATCTCGCTGATACCTCACCAGATGGAACGGCCCGGCAACGGATGCATAAGGTTCGTGCGGGCAGTGTCGTGTTAGCCACTGGGGCGCATGAGCGTCCGTTGGTCTTTGCAAACAATGATTTGCCTGGATGCATGGTTGCCTCAAGCTTGAGTCATTACATCCATAGATTTGCCGTAGTTCCCGGCAACAGCCTCGTTTTAATGACGAATAACGACAGCGCTTACCAAAGCGCGTTGGATTGGCAGGACGCTGGTCGACAAGTTGTGGCTATTGTTGATACGCGTAAAGAGCCAGAGGGACGAATTGTAGATTTGGCTGTTGAACGCGGTATTCGAGTGCTTACTGGTTGCGCAATTATCGAAGCACAGGGTCGCAAGCGAGTCAGGGGGGCGATTGTTGCACCGATAAACGCCATTGGTACTTTCGTTACAGGCGATACTCGTTTCCTTCGTTGCGACACTATCGCGACTAGCGGTGGTTGGAGTCCGATTGTCCATCTCTCATGCCACACTGGCAGTCGACCGGTTTGGTCAGAAGAGGTTCTGGGTTTTGTTCCTGGCAGCACTGTAGAGCAACGTTTCAGTGCAGGCTCCGTTTCAGGATCGCAAACACTTGCACAATGTTTGGAAGCAGGCCTCGCAACAGGTCTTGAAGCTGCCGCAGCCAGTGGTAATTCTGGTGACACCCAGATGGACGCACCCTCAGCGTCTGCGGGCAACGATGTCGTGGGTGACACAATGCCGCTGTATTTGGTTCCACATACACTACCTGCCAGTCGTGCGCCCAAACAGTTTGTGGATATGCAAAATGATGTCACTGCTGCGGGTATCGAGATGACGACACGAGAGGGTTTCGAGTCTATCGAACATGTGAAGCGTTATACCGCACTAGGATTCGGTACAGATCAAGGTAAGACTGGCAACATTAATGGAATGGCAATTGTAGCCAAGAGTCTGAACAAAACTATCCAGGAAACCGGGACTACGGTTTTCCGCCCTAACTACAATCCAGTGAGTTTTGGTGTCGTGGCGGGCGCTAATACAGATGATCTGTTTGACCCGCAGCGATTCACACCCATGCATACCTGGCATCTGGATCACGGTGCAGAGTTCGAGAATGTCGGGCAGTGGAAAAGACCCCTTTATTACACCAACTCTGGTGAGAGCATGGAGGACGCTATAGCTCGCGAGCAATTGGCGACGCGTAATGGCATCGGTATTCTGGATGCTTCCACCTTGGGCAAGATTGATATTCAGGGTAAGGATGCACGCGAATTTTTGGGTAGGGTGTATACCAATGCCTGGGAGAAACTGGCTCCTGGACGTTGTCGCTATGGTTTGATGTGTGGTGAAGACGGTATGGTCATGGATGATGGTGTGACATCTTGTCTTGCTGAAAATCACTTTCTGATGACAACCACATCCGGTGGTGCTGCGCGAGTGCTTGCCTGGCTTGAGATCTATCACCAGACTGAATGGCCGGAAATGGAAGTCTACTTCAACAGCGTGACTGACCAATGGGCGACCATGGCAATCGCTGGTCCCGATAGTCGTAAGTTGTTAGCAAGCTTGACCGAAATTGATGTGTCTGCAGAAGCGTTTGGGTTCATGGACTGGCGAGTAGCGAACGTTGCAGGTATTCCTGCACGCATATTCCGAATCTCTTTTACGGGCGATCTCTCGTTCGAAATCAACGTACCTGCGCAGTATGGTTTGCATGTCTGGAAGGCTTTGTTTAAGGCAGGAGAGGTTTATAACTTGACGCCATACGGTACCGAAACCATGCATGTGTTACGTGCTGAAAAAGGATTTATCATCGTAGGTCAGGAGACAGACGGCTCCATGACACCCTTCGATCTCAATCATGGCTGGGCTGTGTCAAACAAAAAGCCTTTTAGCTTTATTGGCAAACGCGGTATGAATCGAGCAGATTGTGTTCGGAAAAATCGTAAGCAATTGGTTGGGTTGCTAACAACCGATTCTCAAGCAAAACTGATTGAAGGGGCACAAGCAGTGCGTGATCCGCATGAAGCCATTCCTATGAGCATGGTTGGACACGTCACGTCCAGTTATCACAGCGCTTACTTGAACAAACGTATCGCCATGGCTGTCATCAAAGATGGATTGCAACGAATGGGAGAGAAGGTCTACTTTCCAATGGCAGATGGTAGCTGTATAGAAGCCGAAATATGTTCAACCGTCTTTCTCGATGCAGATTCGACGAGGCAAAAAGCATGAACGATAAAACTGTGAATGTGATGGATCAATTTGCCAATGCTGGTTCAGTGTCAGCGGCAAATGAGGTGCAGACTCCCATGCAGCACGTTGCTGATGCGATTAAAGCTAGGGGTCCTTCGGTAGCGAAAACCAGTGTGACTCTGGCAGAAATGAAGCTTACTGGTTTACTGGTGCTTCGAGCCAATGCCAGTCGGGACGCATTGTCTGGAGCATTGAAAAAGGTGGCTGGGATTGAATTGCCGGAAACTTTGGAGAGTACTGAGGCTGGCGCATATTGTGCGCGGTGGATGACACCGGATGAATGGTTACTATCATGCCCGAATATTGAATCATTCGATATTGAAAAATCTTTGCGCACAGCCGTTGAGGGTCATCTGGCTATTGTCAATAACACTGGCGGATACAGCGTCATGCGGCTCTATGGAAATGATGCCAGAAACGTGTTGAAGAAAAGTACGGTTTATGATGTGAGTCCTGAGAATTTTCAGCCAGGTAAAGTGGTCAATACGACATTGGCTAAAGCGCAAGTGACGCTACGCGCGTTGCCAGATAACGCATTTGAATTAGTTGTCAGACGCAGCTTTGCAGATTATGTCTGGCTCTGGTTGCAGCGTGCTGGACGTGAATACAATATGCAATTCAAGGTGCAGGAAAGCTAGACATCTTAATACCACCGGATTAAGAAATGAAAAAATTTAATCCGGTGGTCATAAACACCATTGTTCCCTATTGAGTCAATTGTGTAGTCGCAGCTTACGAACCAGCCTTAATTCGAATCAACAAATCCTTAGCATCAATCTGATCGCCCGCTTTAACGAGCATCTCTTCGACGGTGCCATCAAGCTCGGCGTAGATTGCAGTTTCCATCTTCATCGCTTCAATGGAAAGTAATACATCTCCTGTCTGAACGGTTTGACCTTGTTTGACACTTACTGTTGAAACGACACCAGGCATGGGTGAACCTACATGACTCGCATTGGCAGGGTCGGCTTTTGCTCGAGTCGCCGCACCTGTGGCACCATGCAGACGATCTGGTACTGCGATTGAGCGAGGCTGGCCGTTGAGTTCAAAGAACACGCGAACCATACCTTGGTCGTTAACATCTCCAAATGCCAGACATCGAATAACCAGAGTCTTGCCTTTTTCGATTTCAACAAATAGCTCATCGCCAACATTCAAGCCATAGAAGTACACAGGCGTTGGTAATGTACTAGTGGGACCGTAAGTATTCTGTGCTGCCATGAAGTCAGTGAATACTTTAGGGTACATATTGTACGAGGCAAGTTGATTTTCACTGATGTCTTGCTCAAGCTCTTCACTGAGCTGCTTACGTACTGCCTGCAGATCAGCGGCTTTCATTGACAAGCTAGCGCGTTCAGTTAAAGGTTGTTCGCCTTTCAGCACCTTGCTCTGAATGCCTGGTGGAAAACCGCCTGGAGGCTGGCTTAATTCACCACGCATCATAGATACAACTGAGTCAGGAAACGCGATATCCCGGTCAGGATTTACAACATCTTCAATGGTCAGATCCTGACTTATCATCATGAGCGCAAGATCACCCACAACTTTAGATGAAGGTGTGACCTTAACAATGTCGCCAAACATGGCGTTTACATCGCTATAGGCACGAGCGACTTCATGCCAGCGAGAATCAAGACCCATCGAACGAGCCTGCTCCTTTAAATTAGTAAACTGCCCGCCAGGCATTTCATGCATATAAACTTCGGACGCAGGACCTTTGAGATCACTTTCAAAAGCTGCATACTGGTGTCGAACGGCCTCCCAATAGAACGAGATTTTTTCAATAGCGTGTCTATCTAGGCCAGTGTCTTCAGGACTGCCTTTCAACGCTGCAACTATCGAACCCAGGCACGGCTGTGATGTACCACCGGATAGCGGGTCCATTGCGGCATCGATGGCATCGACGCCAGCCGCAACGGCAGCAAGCACGGTCGCTGCGGAGATACCAGAGGTGTCGTGTGTGTGAAAATGCAGAGGCAATGAAACTTCCTCACGCAGCGCCTTAAATAATTGAGTTGCCGCAGCAGGCTTCATAAGTCCGCCCATATCCTTGATACACAGAATGTGCGCACCGGCTTTTTCAAGCTCGCGGGCCAGGTCCAGATAATACTTCAGCTGATATTTGGGTCGTGATGCATCCAGCATGTCTGCGGTGTAGCAGATAGACGCTTCGCATAGCTTGTTTTCCTCAAGTATGGTGTCCATGCTCAACCGCATGTTGTCTATCCAGTTGAAGCAGTCGAATACTCGAAACAGATCCACGCCACTGGCTGCTGCCCGTTTGATGAAATGCTGAACCACATTGTCAGGATAGTTGGTATATCCCACACCATTAGCACCGCGAATCAGCATCTGTAACAGAATGTTTGGTGCACGTTCCCGAATTAGTTGCAATCGTTCCCACGGGTCTTCAGTTAGAAACCGCATGCTGACATCAAAGGTTGCGCCACCCCAGCATTCCAGTGACAGCAAATTGGGCATGCCGCGAGCGTAAGCATCAGCTATCCCGACAATGTCATGGGTCCTCATGCGAGTAGCCAGTAGTGATTGATGAGAGTCGCGCATGGTCGTATCGGTCACCATGACTTGAGGTGATTCACGAAGCCACTGTGCAAATTTTACGGGCCCATCCTTGTCTAAGCGATCTTTTGTACCGGGTTCTATTGAGCGTTCAAACCAGGGTGCTTGCGGGGCCAAAGTATCTTTACGAGGCTTGGGTCGATCGCGAGCATCTGGGTGCCCATTAACAGACACGTCTGCGATGTATTGCAGCAGTTTGGTCGCCCGGTCTTTGCGTTTTACTTGCTCAAATAGCGCAGGCGTTGTATCGATAAATTGGGTTGTATAGGAATTATCCAGAAAGTCTGGGTGTCCGATTACGTTTTCCAGGAAAGTCAGATTAGTTGCAACCCCACGAATACGAAATTCTCGCAACGCTCTGTCCATGCGCTTGATGACTTCCCCGGACGTCGGTGCCCAGGCAGTCACTTTTTCCAGTAATGGGTCGTAGAAGCGATTGATAACAGCACCAGAGTAGGCGGTGCCGCCATCGAGCCGGATACCAAAGCCGGATGCTCCACGATAGGCTGTGATTCGGCCGTAGTCTGGTACAAAGTTTTGTTCAGGATCTTCTGTGGTGATTCGGCATTGCATGGCATGCCCGTTTAGCTTGATATCTTCCTGTGCCGGTACACCAGACTCTGGCGTGCCTATGACAGCGCCTTCAACAAGATGTATCTGCGCCTTGATAATATCGATGCCTGTGACTTCTTCTGTCACGGTGTGCTCCACTTGCACACGCGGATTAACTTCGATGAAATAGAAATTACCAGTATCCATATCCATGAGGAATTCAACGGTGCCTGCACCTAAGTAGGATGTTGCCCTACCAATTTTTAGCGCGTGGTCGCTGAGTTCTTTTCGCTGCTCATCGTTTAAATATGGAGCGGGTGCGCGTTCTACTACTTTCTGGTTACGTCGTTGAACGGTGCAATCTCTTTCGAATAAGTGAACCACATTGCCGTGTTTGTCACCCAGTATCTGAGCCTCCACGTGCCGGGCACGCTCAACCAGTTTTTCGAGATAGATTTCATCCTTGCCGAACGCGGCGCGTGCTTCTCGACGGGCTTCGTTGGATTCCTTGGCCAGGTCATCTTCGCTACGGATAGTGCGCATACCACGACCACCACCACCCCAGGATGCTTTAAGCATGATGGGGTATCCCACCTCAGCAGCCATTTTTTTGATGGTATCGAGGTCTTCGGGTAATGGATCTGATGCAGGTACCACTGGAACACCCGCTTCCACGGCCAGGTTTCGGGCGGCAACCTTATTGCCCAACCGTCGCATGGTGTCCGCACTGGGGCCGATAAAGGTGACACCGGCAGCGTCACAAGCATCGACGAATTCTGGACTTTCCGACAGAAGACCGTAGCCGGGATGAATAGCGTCAGCACCTGACAACTTGGCAACTCGCAAGACCTCTTCTATGGAGAGATAGGATTCAATGGGCCCCATATTCTTATCCAGATGGGGGCCCGTACCTACTTGATAGGCTTCATCAGCCTTGAAGCGGTGCAGGGCGAGTTTGTCTTCCTCAGCCCAAATTGCGACAGTTTTAATGCCCAATTCGTTGGCCGCCCGAAAAATGCGGATGGCTATTTCAGAACGGTTTGCGACTAGAATCTTTCGGATCTGCAAAACGTTTATCTCCTGGCTGAGTGCGGGAGCCTTAATACTACCGAGTTCTGTGTTATCCGTCCGATACCAAAATTTCGAATCTGAACTTTATCTGCACTTCGAAGCCCACGTAGTCAGCTGTAGCCTGACTTTCCAGTCCCATGGAGAACTCACGGCGGTCTATTGGAAACGACCCACGCGCGATACGACGTTCGTCTTCAGTGCTCAGGATCATGGTAAATGTGACTGACTGTGTGAGGCCTTTTATCGTTAAATCACCAGTGACCAACAGCTCACCATTGACACCTGCCTCAACACTGCTTGACTGGAAGATCGCTTCAGGGTGATTTTCCACATCAAACCAGTCTGCATCTGGCAGTGAGCCTGCCACCTGATAATTCTCGCTAGTGATAGATGCGGTAATCACCGTTGCGCTTATGGTGCTATTTGCAGGATTGGTCTCGTCTAGTGTAGCAACCACCGTTGATGAGGTGAAAATTCCAGCAGTCGCTTCACCGGTAACGTCCGCAATAAAGCTGACCTCGCTCTCGCCAGCAGCCAATATGGGAGCACCGCCTTGACTTGCATTTATCCAGAACAGGGTGCCAGCCGCTGCCATCAGGAGTGTCAGAGCTGTTGCGATCCTGCTTTTGAAGGCAGCCGATGCCCAGTTAGGCAGCATGCGCAGCAGAATAGTGTCTTTGTCAAATAGGTGATGTTTCAGCGCAGCTCCAATATGAGCCAGCAGCAGCACAATGAGAGCCGTACCGGCAAATTCGTGATAATCGTGGAAAGCTGCGGCTATTGATTCCTTGTTAGGAAGATCTGGAAATGGGGGTATGTGGGGCCAGGGAATGACTCCAAAGAGAACGGTGTCGAGATTTAGAGGTGACGCGGACACCATGATCCAGCCGGTAATCGGCAGAGCGAGCATTAGTGCGTACAGTGCCAGATGAACAAGGCCAGACACGTGTTTCTGCCAGGTTGGCAATGATGCCGGTTCTGGTGGAGGTTTGTGGGTGAAGCGCCACAGTAAACGAAGTACCGAGAGCAGAAGTACCGCGATACCAAAACTCTTGTGCCATTGAGTTAATGCGAATCTAACTGGGTCGTTCTCCTCCAGACCAGTCATGAACTTGCCGATGGCAAGCAGACCAATGATGAGAAAGGCAATTAACCAGTGGAAGATAATTGCAGTATCGCCGTAACGAAGTGGCGTAGAACGACCCATATGACGACCTATATCAGTGTAAGAGATTTACCGCCCAAAGATTACTCGCCCTTGAGCATTTCCACACTGATGTTAAGTGCGACTGCGTCGCCGACGTATGGCGCTAATTTGCCCAGGCCGAATTCAGAGCGTAGCAGGCTTCCAGTGGCATCCATTCCTATGACAGGCTTGCCAGTCATAGGATGTTTCATGGCAGCATTGATCGTGACGTCCAAAGTCAGAGGCTTGGTAACACCCTTGGCAGTGGCATTACCTGTGACCTTATACATCCCGTCTCCAGCTGCTTCCATGCTGGTTGATTCAAAGGTGATAGTGGGGAATTCAGCGGTATTAAACCAATCGCCGCCGGTGAGATGTTGGTTGAAGATGTCGGAGCCAGCAATGATGCTATCTGTGGTAATGGATACTGAAACCGTGGATTTGCTCGGGTCGGCGTTGTCCAGGTTCAGATCGATCGTGAAATCATCAAAACTCAAGGTGGGGTTGGACAGTCCGAGGTGGTTGTATTGGAGGTTAACGTAGGCGTGGGTCGGATCTACCTGATAGCCGCCAGAGGGTACAGCAGACAGATCTGCAGCCGATACAAGGTTAAATGTGCTGGTAAGCGTCAGTATTGCAGCGATTGCTGTTGCTGATTTAAATGTCGTCATTGGGAACATGATTAAGCCTTGGCCTCTGGTTGGTGGTTGGTATGAATTGAATTACAACATCACTGAGATAGTGCTCGACGTACATAAGTTCAACAGCGTATAATCTGGCACTTAGTGTCGTGTACGTGTACAGAGCGCCCGTAGCTCAGCTGGATAGAGTACCTGGCTTCGAACCAGGTGGTCGGAGGTTCGAATCCTTCCGGGCGCACCAATTGTTTTCAGTCAGAAATTCCACGCAATTTTTGGCAAAATCCCCTAATTCAGATTCGAACCGATAGAGGTTTGACAGTTTGCGATAGCAAACTGCTACAAGCGACCAAAGGTCGCGCAGCCCGAAGGGGCAGATCTGCGTTAGCTGATCAGATCTATCCTTCCGGGCGCACCAATTGTTTTCGGTCAGAAATTCCACGCAATTTTTGGCAAAATCCCCTAATTCAGATTCGAACCGATAGAGGTTTGACAGCTTATTTTGACGGTGGCTTGCAGGCGAAGCACACCCTGCCAACCAGTATCCATACCGATTGACAATTAGCTATACATATAATTAGTGCATATAAAGCCTCGCTAATGCGACACTTTTCTTTTTCTAGTCTTTGGAAATTTCAAGCCTACAGTAGAGTGATTCAAGATCATCACCGTGGTAAAGATCATCTGGTGCCGAAGCCGTTCCATCGCAAGGGCTTAGGCGCCAACTACCGTCCGTGCCTATGGATAGTTGCTTGTAATCATCATCTATCTTAGACAGCGCCATCAGCAACTCCTTCCAATGCTGTTTTCGTTTGGTATCACGGGGAGGTAATGGTTTTCCGTAGATCCAGGTTTCAAGCGTTGTGTAAGAGGTTTTTCCGAGATTATATATACGTGGAGCACCATCGCGAACACTTTCTAAATGTGTGCGAACTCCGTCAATATCTGATATCCCCTCGTACATGAGAGACTTTCCAATTCGACTCATTGTGCTTTTAGACGATGGGCCTTTTTTAGGCTTGATATCCTCTGGAAAACCTACCATCCATGAGTAAGGGCTGGGCTTGGATGCATCTCTTAAAATCCGCTCAGCCCTTTTTATTTTCTGATGAGCGGTGGCGCCTGTCAAACCTAGCAAGCTGCCGATTTCTGCGTACCCCATCCCGTCACGACGTAGCCGAAGCGATGCAAAGTGTTTCGCTTTTTTGGGGTGTTCTTCAAGCGCTCTGTCTATATCTGCGTCACGCGACTCGTTCGTCATACCTAAAGCTCTCGTTGGACAAGCCTTAATCATACCTCACACGTGAAAAATGGGTCGAAGCCTACGACATTGATACATCTGATGGACTGCAATTGGCTCGCACTGTATTGGGCTTTCATGCACGCAAATAGTGCTCACAGATTTTGGTTTCATAACAGTGTGTCAGGCCGTGAAAACAGCTCGTGGTGCTCGTGAATTTTTTAGCCATAGAAAGATAGTTTAAAGTGGAAAAGGCAAAGGCCTTTTGTCATCGCGTCTCTGTAGACCTACGTAGGCGTGCGTGCGCACATACGTAAGCAATTGATAGTGTTTAACTTGGCGAATGCAAATCAGCTTGGGAGCCATTCAGCCTGTATTTTTCAACATCTGGTGAGATTTCTATGTATCACCAAAACGCTGCACTGCTTAACTAATACTTCTCGATTTGGAGGAAGTTGGTGATTAAGAGTGATCCTCGAGACGGATAGTCGAATTATTGGAATCTCACTGGCCAAGGACAGTCACCTTATGGTGTAAGATGAGGGGTGTCGCCGATGATTCTGAGAGAAATCCAGGCGATGGAAGCGGGCTCGATAAACATTAGGAAAGCACAGACCTTGCGTTTGGCGGGTGCACTCACTCAGCGTGAAGTACTCCGACTTACGGCTAGTGAATGATTCTTGATTAGCAGGTGACATAAATCAATTTCGTGCTCACTTTCTGTTTGGACGGCTAAATTCAGGAAAATAGTTTGCCAATGGAGGGCTCATGGATTGTGAAAAAATCTGACAAAGTGCGTTCTATCGGCAGCGAACAGGCTGCTGAAATCTGAGTGCACCAAGATGAAGAGTAATAAGTTTCAAAGATTGACGATTCAATCTGGGGAACGCTATTTTTCCCTGTTTTGTACTCAGGACAGCCTGGAGCATCGGCGGGACGAGATCATTCTGTGGGCTGATCAGCTGGCTAGACAGCTGCATTGGCGGATCTACGAGACCACAATCGGTCCTGCCTCAAGCGTTGAAGCCACCGAGCGCAAGGAGGCGTTATTCGAGCATCGTTTTCCTACCAAGCCTTAGCAGGTGACTTTGCTTATGGATACTTGCCCATCTTCGATGCTTATGTACAAACTAGCATGTCAGCTCTCAGTAAGCCTAGCGCTGAGAAGACCCTAATTGAACAACTTGTGATACCTGATTGTTTTGTTCGGTATATAGCAAGACGTTGCCGTCACCACTTAAGTCATGAATATTTTGACTGGTTTCCTGTAACGAATTAGTTTGTGTATCCAATACAAAGTGTGTGCCCGACACGCTATTGTATATGCCATTGTTGGGCATTAAATCATCTTGAGACCAGAACACCAGAGTTTTTCCATCATTGCTCAATCCCTTGGGAATAGTGTTGTTTGACCACTTTCCAATGTCTCGGAATGTGCTTCTGACAAAGTCGTACAAGCCACTACGTTGACCATTGGAGTAAGCAATAAGCGCCACTGAACCGTTTTCTGTGACTGATCTAATATAAGACCCACCGAGACCAATCATTGTGTGAAATTGCAGGTTCACTTGGGACTGCGCACTCAGGCTGAGCCGATGCAAGCTAGGAGGAGTACCTGGAAGATCAAAACGATAGAAGACGAACTCACCGTTGCCTGATATTGCGCTGGCACTCACTTGTGCGTACCCGTTAGGTGCTAATAATGTACTTCTGGATGTTGGGATAACTTTGGTTGCTTTACTCGATGAACTAAAGTGAAACAAGTGTGAGCTTTGTGTTTTTCCAGTTGTCGTCAAATCACTAGCGTACGATCCATAGACAATGTTTTCCCCGTCATCGTCGATTATCGGATCAAAGGAATTTGCGTTAGCAGATAGATCGCCGAGAAGTGCACTAACAGACAGAATATTTGTTTTTTCAGTAATGAGGTTTCTAGAAAATACGTTACTCACGCCACTTGCAGCTGCTACCCGCTCGTCTAAATTACTGGCTTTGGAGACAAAAACAATGTTGTTCCCATCGGCACTAATTTTTGGACTTGATGAATTTGCGTTACCAACGATCCCAGTAGACGATTGTGACACCAAGGTAACAACACCAGTGTCTTTGTCATGCAGGTACACGTGTATGTGCCCCAGAGTAGGGGTCGACACCAGATTAGTTGATTGCGATAGAAACACGGTAAATCGACCATTGGCACTCTGATCCAGAGACAGAGACAGCGACGGCTTGTCGGACAAGTACACACCTAGATTAGCCGCGGTGTCACCTTGTTTTGATATTTCGGTTTGTACTCCATATGGCGTTCTCAGTGTCGCCCTCACATCTACTCGTAGCTCAGCACTACTCGCACTCTCCCTATTGTTTGCGAACGCTTTTACAACGATATATTGGACTTGATCAATATCAAAGTCTGCTATCTGAATGGAAGGTGAATATGAAATGTAAGTAGTGGTTCCACGAACCCCAGGTTGTGGATTTGTCGTATTTGACACAAAGATACTGTATCCCTGAGCATGCTCAACTTCGTCCCATGAAAGTTTAATGAATTCTGTCGAATCTGCTTGCTGTAAATTAGTTGGCGCTAGTAACATAAAATCAATGACTCCGACAAAATCGGGTGTTGACGCAACAAGCGGCTTGCTAAGAATGACTCTGTCTTCAGTGACTGAAGATGTATCAGTAGGCGAATCCGTATTTCGTATTGAGGTTGATTTACGTGATGTCGTTGACACTGTGATGCTGGTTCCCGTAAAGGTAATTGGGGAACCATTGACTTTGTTACCAGACGCATCCGTTACGCTAAGTATTCGATCGCTAATGCCGCGTGTGGCGCATTCAGCTTCAATTAGATTAGTTTGCACGATGCCATTGGTCGTATTTCCCAATTCAGATACCAGACATTGATCGGCTTCATCGTCCAGATGTACCGATAAATTGTCAGACAGATTTTCACCGTGAATAAGTAAAACGATATTTGCGCCACGGATTGTGATTGTTGGTGATACAGAGGTAACCAATGGTAAGGCGTTAGAAGTCACAACCCAAGGGGATTCGTTTGCCACATCACGAATCGGCTTGCTAATCGATCCAGTGATGTCTTCCACAGCTTGGCTTGCCACTGGAGCCAATAGCTCTTGAACATCTTCGCTGATTAACGAGCCGGTAGATGTTTCGCAAGCACTCATCCAAAGAAGAGATACTGTAAACAGAAGCTTGGTTGCAAGGCAATAGGGCAACATGAAAATTAGGCGGTAGACTGATCGTATCCTCCAGACATCAACTATTGGACCAAGCAGGCTATTTCACTACTTTAATTTAATAAATAAGACGATATGAGTTATTAGCAAGCTATGAGACAGTGCAGACTACGCAAGTGGGGTGAATAAATGCCACACAAAAGTGCAAATTAATGCATGTTATTCTAAAGCTCTCAGCTATTGCCGTCTTCGCGACGCCCTTTGGATGAATTCATGCTCATTAGGCCCAACCTTCGGCAGGTCGTTTATTAGTGCATGTAGCATTTCTAGTTGTCGTTCAGTTACATTCCTAAAGCGCATAACCATTGCTGGCATTTGCTAAGTTTGCGTAAACAACAGAAAACGGGCACTGATCTGGCCAATCACAACGTCGGGCTTTCCGTGGGGGTATAGTTTGAAATTCTTGATTATTCCCAATTCTACCGGATTGAAAAGTTGGGTTACGTTGTTCTCTGTAAGTTGTGGTGATAGGTAGAAAGCACCGCCACGGATATTGAAAATTAGCCGTGTTATATGAAAATTGCATCAGGCCACTAAAAATTAGAATTTCTCCGTTTGTGTAGTTCTGAGTTAAGTTAACAGGGTGAGTTTTGCGTCTGCACGCTGATAAAGTGGATGCAGTGGTTGTCCTGATTGTGTTGTTCCAAAGCAGTGAACTGGTATCTGAGACCAAATAGATGACAGTCTTTCGGACTGCTCCATAAAGGTGCCGTGCACTCCCCATGCTGCAATGATTCGCGTTGCCGTCTGGCAACTTCGTCTAACAGCTCGACGATTGTTTGGGCCTTCTGGGTCTACCGCATTTTTTAAAAATTCGGGATGAGGAGTTCGATAGGCAAACAGATTTACCATAATCAGTTCATTAAATCCCCAGCGTTGTGTAAAGCCCATGCAACGTCTAATTGTGGGGTCATCTACTTTTGCATCCGCCGTACTTGGGTTCAGTCCGATAAATACACAACGACCAACCCCTGTATCCCATCGGCGGGTAAGAGAGTACCGATACAACCCGCATCGACTAAAACTGGCACTTCTGATGACTTGCATATTAGCTCCTTGGTTAACATGATACTTGCCATAAGCAGACACAGACCACAAGCAGCGGCATCAGGATTACCCGGAGCAATTAATGCTAGTGCCTGATGTGTTTTTGCTTACGCAGTAGTAGTGGTTGGAGTTTTTCCATACTGGATGCGATTTAAGCCCGGGTTGAATAATATGGTTTATTCTGGTGATACTACAATCGTGGCAATGGTGCGCTCGACCTGGACAGGCTGAAGCGTTCCATCGCTTTCATCAAAGACCTTCAGGTTTTATCGCTACACACAATTGAGGATGTTGCTGATGCATCGCTGTGCCCAGATTTTTCGGCTGCCCCATGCACGGGCCAAATGATGTTTCATCGATAGATAGATTGATCACTGATGGCGTTCTGGACCCTCAAGATATTACGGTAATTCTGGGCAAGACTGAGGGTAATGGCTGTGTGAATAATTTTATTCGTGGCTATGCGACTCAGTCCTTGCGAGTACTGCTCAAAAAATACCTGAATGATGACCAAGTTGAGCGAATTCCCTTGGTGATGTCTGGAGGAACCGAAGGGGGTTGTCACCTCACTGGATAGTGATGGGCACATCGACGGCAGCAGAATCACAATCGCCGTCACTTGCTATTGCAGGGTTAGCTACTAGGGCACTTGAGCCCAATGAAATCGGACGCGTTGCTCAGGCAGAGCTTGTGCGCGATGCAGTTTCGGATACTATGGCACAAGCGAACATTACGCATCCACATGATGTTCATTACGTTCAAATCAAATGTCCACTTTTAACACCCGAGCGAATCACTGCTGTAAGTGGCGATGTAGCAACAGACAACACACTAAAATCCATGGGGCTATCTCGTGGTGCATCACACTAGGTGTAGCGCCGGCTTTAGGAGAAATCGACAGCGTAGTAGATACTCAGATAGGGTCTGATTATTCTTTGTATTCCAGCCAGGCCTTGTGCTCTGTGGGTATAGAACTGATGTGTTGCGAGGTGGTCATCCTTGGCCAATCACAGAGCTGGTCTGGCCCATTTCGAATAGCGCATACCGTCATGCAAGACTCGATTGACGCCACATCAGTATCTGGCCTGCTGTCCCAGGTGTTTACAGACGTGGTGGGGCTGCCCGCCTCGCAGCACCAGTTGGTTGCGACGCTTGCCAAAGCCGAAGCCTCTGGCACGGGATTAATTCGTGGTAGTCGGCATACGATACTGGATGACAGTGACATTTCGTCAACGCGACATGCTCGGGTTTTTTTGGAGGATTACTGGCCAGCTTGATGGCTAATACCGAATGGTTTGTTTCGGGTGGAGCTGAGCATCAGGGACCAGACGGTGGTGGGCCATTCGCCATCATCTATTCAGAATGAAATTGACGTAAGGGTGGCAAGGTAAAACCCATTGTTTTCATGGTTCGCGCTGATGCGAGGAGGTTGCCCGGGTGGATTGTTCTCACTATTACCAATACCATTTCCACATTCATGGCTGAATGATGTTACGAGTCACGCTTCAAACTGAAGAAGTTTAGTGGTTTAGCACTACAATAGTGGTTGCATTCAATAATCAGCGAATTCGCCATGAGCCTGATGCTAGACATCGATTTGATCCGATGACTATCGAAAAAAGTAGCGTAACGATTTCGTCACCTTTCATTGATAACCATTTGTGCCACTACAGGTAATTGTTAGCATGACGAACAAGCCATCATTTGCCAACGCACGTGAAGCCTCACAGCCGCAGCCTGATTCCTTATCATTTTCAGTCTGTACCATGGTTAATGATCACGCCCAGTATCAGGATATGCTTTGTTCATTTGAACAAGCAGGTTTTCATCAGAGCACCAGCGAATTTATATATATTGACAATTCAATAGCCAACGTACTCGATTGTTATCAGGGCCTAAATCAACTGATTAAACAAAGCGTGGGGAAATACATCGTTTTGTGTCATCAGGATATTCGTCTGCTATCTGATGATTATGATGTACTGATAACGCGACTGAACGAGCTTGAAAAGCATGACTCTGATTGGGCGCTAGCGGGCAACGCTGGAAAAACACAGTCTGGTGAATATAAGATTCGTATTACCGACCGGCATGGAGCTGAACAGATTCGAGGGCCTTTACCAGCTAAAGTAGTGAGCTTGGATGAAAATTTCATTGTACTCAAGCGATCAGCTACACTGGGGTTTTCGACAGACTTAACTGGTTATCATCTATACGGAACTGATATCTGTCTGCAGGCGAACGTACGTGGAAGGCAAGCATACGTTATTGATTTTCACCTGGAACACTTGGGTGAGGGTTCCGTTCGAGCGGATTTTTTCGTCTGCGCCGACGCGCTGGAATCCAAGTATCAACGAGTATTTAAGCGCAAATTCATAAAAATTCCCAGTACACGTCTGGTGGTAGGCGCGCAGAGTTGGGAGCTTTGGTTGAGGGCTTTATTGCGCTTGCGTAAACGGCGCAAGATTCTCGCGAAATCCAGTTCTAAGGCTTAGCTTTTTTTGCGCTCACAATAAACTGCGGATAGCTGATGTCTCTGCCAATTAGCCCCAAGGTCGCAATTTGCATAACTAATGGACGAAAAGACTTTGTCTTAAAAACAGGATCTGTCTTTACATTAATAAAACCTGCGTCCGAAAACAAACGCATCATACTTTTGCGAGTGAACCAACGTAAGTGAGTTTCGTCCATAACTCCGGCATTCTCATAACGAAAATCATGCTTAAATATCAGATTCCACAAGACCTTGTGATGCATGATATTTGGAATAGACGCCACCACGATCCCATTATCACTGAGCTTTGCTGAGATATTCGACAAAAGTGTGTAAGGATCAACCATATGCTCTAACACGTCGTTAAAATATATGATGTCAAAATAACTGTCGGGTAGTAATTCAAGGTTTGTAGTGACATCAGCGAGCAACGCCTTGTCGAGATTATTCTCTGCAATGGCAATTGATGCTTCACTGATATCTACCCCCCAGACCTCCGCACCAAATGTCCGCTTCAAGCCATCGCCAAACCATCCTTCACCACAACCCACATCTAGAACCGTTTTGCCATCTTGTGGGAAATAAGGCAACAGCTCTGGGCGGGTGGCCTGATAGTAAACATCCTTCTTGTCATAAAAATCATCAGGCAAAGCGCCTGGATTAGTGGCTTGATCGTCGGGAGTCGACGGCGCTACCTGAACGTTGAGTTCGGATTTTGAGGAATGCATGAATGACAGTCGATTGAATTACACATTTGTTCTAACAATACAGATACTGCACAAATCGAGCAAGTATGATTTGGCAAGCTCTACACAGTGCTCAAGTATGGGCCATGCTGCTCAAGGATCTGCAGAAAAGTTATCAGTAGCCAGATGTGTCAGGTAAGCGGCAGTTTTTGTGGCACGCCTTTCCGGCTCGCAGACTCTCGTTGAGCAGAATTAGATACACGTCTTAACAGCCTAATTTATATACTGTAAAAAATACCAGCAATACATCGCTAAACCTCCTTTGTGATGTTATAGTAAGGCATGCATAGGAGCGATGATTTCATGGAAGATTCATCTGTAGATAAAGTCAATAAGGCAGATAGCCAAACACCACTTGGCATGAGTCGTTTTGATTCAAATGAGCGGCATAAATTTGGCCAGAACGTCCGCTCGGCTGTGGTGTGTATTGAAGGATCTGCTGAGCTGATAAACACCAAGGTCGTTCCCTCAGCTGAGATTGGTATCCATTAATGCCTGAACCTACTCTCACAGGAAATTACCTCCTCTCACGCTGATCTGCTTGAACTACTCGTCCGGTTCGATGAGGTGGAGGGTTGGAAAACTCGTGGTGCCAGGCATTGTGCAGACTGGATGAACCTTGATGAGAAATTGTTGTGCCATGCTGCACTTGACGCGTCGATCACCGAAGTAAAACGGCTGTGCAATGGATACCGCTGGAGTACTCAAGCAATGGGAATCACGATCGCTGGTGTGGGATGAATTAAGCATGGGAAGTACCCGTATACAATTAGTCTTATCGCCTGAGATTGCACAGGCTTTCCGCAAATGATGATAGTAGTATGTTCAGTTTTGAAAAAGAGCTGCGAAACAATCGGGAATCATTTAAGAGGGTGCGTAAGCTAGCGCCGAGCCGATATCGGATGTTTATTATTATTGGCAAAACTTAAACGTCTCTGCGCCGATAAACAAAGACCATAGACATCACAGCAATCACTGACATAACTATCAGTGTCCCTGCCGCAATGGAGAACACCTGCGCGCCACCTAATGCAACGATAATAGCGCCTGCGATGCCACCAGTTGCCATCTGCCAGGCGCCGACAATTCCAGAACTGGTTCCTACGTGCTTGCCTGCGGCAGAGATAGCGCCAATAGTAGAATTGGCAATGATAATGCCATTGCTGAATCCGAACAGGCTGCATGGCAAGGCGAGTGAGAGCGCGTGGGTGAGGCCAATCGCCTGTGTAATGAATAGCGATAGCACAGCAATGAAGCTCAGGACGCAGCCTATTAGAGCAGCTCGCTCAATGCCTTGTTTTACAAACCATCTCTTATTCGCCGTGTTGCCTACTAAATAGCTAATCGGTGTCAATGCAAACCATATCCCGAACTCTGCCATTGAGTAGCCATGTCTCTGAAACTGATAAGCAAGAAAGCCATTCAGAGAAAAAAATATTCCTATCTGCATTCCACCGGCCATAGCCCAGCCGAGAAATATCCGATTGCGTAGCACGGTGCTGTACGCCATAAACACGGAGCTGATGTTTATTTTATCAGTAGGATTTAAATTTGTTTCTCTTGCCAGAAGGAAGCCTGAAATGAATACAATGACTCCGCTGAACGCCAATACTGCCATCGCGCCTGTCCACCCAGCGCTTTGGGCCACTATCCCGCCAAAAGCTAACGATAACGCAGGAGCAATTGAAAGCACCATGGATATGGTGGACATCTGTCTGGCAGCTTCCTCGCGCTTGAATACATCGTTAACAATGGCTCGGCCCATTGCTATACATGCCGCAGCTCCAAAGCCTTGGACGCCTCTAAGCACAATGAGCTGATTGATACTCTGGGAAAATAGGGTAGCAATTCCTGCCAGGCTAAAAAGCACGGCACCAAAGAGCAGTACGGGGCGTCTTCCAAATCGATCTGAGACTGGTCCATATATCAATTGGCCGAAGGCAAGCGTAATCATGTACACAGTAAGCAATTGCTGTACGGCCTCGCTCGATACATTGAGTTCAGTTTTGATCAAAGGGAGAGCAGGTGAGAGTAGTGTTAGGCCCACCACTGCGCTGGCTGTACACAATGCGAGAAACCAGATGGGTGGGGCTGCTGCCCTTTGGGTGTTGTTTTTTGTCATTTTTATTTTTTTGTAAAACAGGCGCGTGTTGCTAGCGCGGCTCTATCGTCTTAGTGCATAGCGTCAGTCTAAGGCAGAAGAAGCGGTAAAGGCAGATGGAACTGAATATTGCACTAAGCTGGGCGCGACATGTGATCAAGTAGAGTAATGTCAGCACAAATGGGCAATTTAAAGGGAGAGCTGTGATTGTGCATAGTCTGCCTTAAAGCTGGGTATAGCGTCTGCCGTTAGTCGGAACTCATGCATCCTGAACCAACGATACTCGCCTATGAATATCAGCGTTTCACCCGACGTTATGTCGCCAACCATATCTGCGCCTCATTCTGGATCTCGCCCTCCGTCACCTCCCGTAGGAGATGGACAAGGAGGGCCTTCTGGCCGCGCCTCCGCGATCGAATCGATGGGTGGTCCGCTTACGGACGGAGTCAATGGATCCTTGCTCGCAGGCGCTGCGAAACTCGAGGCATCAGGCGCCAGCTTCGAAGAAATCAGGTCATTTGTTGACGGCGAGCTGGAAGCTAACGGCGTTGATACATCCGGTGGAGATCAGCGATCCGGACAGCTGGTAGACATGATGAGCTAGCTAGCTCCTAGCATTTTTTCTCAGCTAAATGATGATGTTTTTCTGGTGTGATTCTTCACGGTAATCCCCCCATTAATAATTGAGATTCAAAGTAGAGAGTTATGCAGCCATTGCTACCTTATATTGTGGTGGTATTCCGCCAATAGCGGTATTAGGTCTTTCATTATTGTAGGTCCACATCCAACGCGTCGCTGTTTCTTGAGCATGTTGGATCGAATCAAACAAATGCTGATTTAGCCATTCGTGTCTTGCCGTACGGTTGAATCGCTCAACATAGGCATTCTGTTGAGGGTTCCCAGGTTGTATAAAACGTAGATCAATAAAGTGCTTTTCAGCCTGGTTTTTGAAGTGATGGCTCAAGTGTTCCGGCCCATTATCCAGGCGGATAGCCAGCGGTTTCCCTCGCCATTCAATTACTTGATCCAGTATACGAGTGATATGTTCAGAGGGTAGTGAAAAATAAACTTCAACGCACAACGCACAACGCACAACGCACAACGCACAACGCACAACGCACAACGCACAACGCACAACGCATAACGCTTTGCGATTGAAGTCGTCGATAACATTGAAAGTACGGATCGTTTTACCATCGATAAGCGTGTCGCTCATAAAGTCCATTGACCACACTTTATTGATCGCTTTAGGCACTGACAAGGGTTCAGGCTTCTCTCGTACCAATCGTTTCTTGGGCTTGATTCTAAGATTGAGCCCCAATTCTCGGTATATTCGATAGATACGCTTGTGATTGAACTCCCAGCCCTTTACGTTGCATAAATACAGAAAACATAATCCGAAGGCCCCCGCACGATGCGTAGTTCTCAATCGTACAAGCCAATCAGCTATGCGCTCATTATCGGCGTTTAACTTTGGTTTATAGCGGTAGCAGGTTTGAGAAATTTTCATTAGCCGACATACGCCACTAATTGAAAAGCCATGCTCTGCTTTGATGTTCATGGCCATCTCTTTACGTTGAGATGGCCTCAGTACTTTCCCGCCAAGGCATCCTAGAGGATATCAGCATCCATTTTGGACTCGGCGTACATTTTCTTTAAGCACTGATTCTCTGCTTCTAGATCCTTCATACGCTTGATCAGAGACGCGTCCATACCTGCGTACTTAGCTCACCATTTATAGAATGAAGCTGTGCTTACTCCGTGATCACGACACAAATCAGGGATCGGCACACCAGACTCGGTCTGTTTGAGTATGCCCATGATCTGGCTTTCGGTTTTTCTGGACTTCTTCATCGTAGAATCTCCTATGTGGAAAATTCTACCTCCAAACTCAATTGTTTTGTGGGGGGATTACCGAGGAGTACGGCACCGATCGGCTTGGCAGGATCGGGGGGTTCTCATTGCACGCTGGGGTGTCGGTGAACACGCGTGAGCGCAAGAAGCTGGAACGCATTTGCCGGGGCGGCCGCCGCCGGTATATTTCCCGCCCCGCGCTATCGGAGGCGCGGCTGGAGCTGATAGATCAGGGGAAGGTCAGATATGCCCTGAAGGCAGCGTATCGGGATGGGACTACGCATGTGGTATCTGAGCCATTGGATTTTATGGCCAAACTGACAGCGCTGGTGCCAAGGCCACGAACCAACCTGACACGATTGCACGGTGTGCTGGCAGCGAATAGCCACGGATGGTCGATGGGTACTGCACAAGCAAGAGGCGGGTAGGGGCGCCCGGCTAGGGCAATGGCTGCGCGGTGGAGATTGATCAGGTGCAGTTGTGTGATGGAGTGGGCTGGCAGGGCTTGGTAGAGAGGTGTCAAGGGGAGTATGGGCAAGTAGCTGGCAGCGTATGACTGATGAAATGCTATAGATGTCGGTTTATGGTGTGCCGGTTTGGTGGCGATACGTGTTTAATGCTTCCTATACTCTTATCATTTGCATCTAAGCTCGCTTTTTGCGCTTACAACATACGATCAGATTAACAATCAGTTATTTAATAGTATTCTCAGGCATTCAAAATAGGCTGCTAAGTTTTATATGAATATGTATCTTGACAATTGCATGCATATACATATAATAGGCTTTGTTGGAGAAGAATTAATTAAAGAAGACCTATGGATAACAACCTTTGCTTTAACCTCGCCATGCGCAAGTCAAGTCGCTTGATTACGCAGTTCTATCAAGAGCGTTTAAGTAAAATAGATTTAAAGATCGGTCAATTCTCTATTCTAAGGGCTGTGAAGTTTAAAAAAGAAACAAGCAATAAAGAGCTGCAATCGATTTTGGTACTGGATCAAACAACGTTAACACGTAATCTTAAACCGCTGATCCGCGATGGTTATCTGACGTTATCTGCCCATTCTGAAGATGGCAGGCAGAAGATCATTAGTCTTAGCCCTGCAGGCCTTGCTCTTTACGAAGAGGCCTTGCCAATTTGGAAAGCAGCACAAGATGAGCTGCAACAAAAAGTTGGCTCAGCAGAGACAGATAACATACTGGCATTAGCCAATGTTTTTGTAAAAGCTCTGGGTAATTAACTCGCCCTTTTTTTGATGCATACATGCATATGCATCTTATTTGATTTAACAGGAGACAGATAATGGAATCGATAGAAAAACACAGCGAACAACAATGGTCATTAGTAACAGGTGCCACTAGTGGCATAGGCGTGGCATTTTCTAAAGACCTGGCCAAACAGAATAAACCCGTAATTCTGGTTGCTAGAAACGCAGCAAAATTAAAAGCAGTTTCCGATGGACTGACTAATCAGTATGGTGTTTTAACGCGCTATATTGCGGCCGACCTATCCACCCGTGACGGGGTTAATAACGTTATCAACGAATGTAAATCTGTGCACATCGACTTACTCACTAACAATGCGGGCAAAGAAGAGTCAGGGCGGTTTTTAAACAACGACATAGATGAGATGCTCAATTCAATTGCGCTCAAGAGTTTCGCTTTTGGGGAGGTATTCAAAATGGTATTGAAAGACAAATTAGCATTTTTGAAAGCAGAACAGGCACAGTCATGATGTCAGAACTTACGCTTTACTCCAATCCGTTGACGGCTAATGGCATCAAAATGTCGTTACTTTTTAACGCAGTCAATGTAGTACCCAATTTAGTTGAAATTCAATTGCAGCAAGGCCAACAAACATCACCAAAGTTTTTGCAATTAAATCCAGATGGAAAAATACCGGTGCTGATAGATGATGAACTGATGACTCACTGAGTCAAACGCAATATTGCAGTACATAGCAAATAAGTATCAACCCCCACTTTGGCCACAAAAGCCGGCAGAGCAGGCTCAAACGTTAAAATAGTTATTTTGGCAAGCGTCTACATGGTCTAACGCCACTAGTCTTTTTGCTCATCGACGTGTTGTATTGCAGCACTGGGGAATTACTAGACGAGAAAACATTGAACCTAAATTATTAGTACGTTTTCATAAGGTGATGAGTCAATTTAATCAAGCATTAGAGGGGCGCAGAACGATATTCGGAGAAACATTAACCATTGCCGATCTGATTTTGGCAAGTTCGTTTATTTTTCTGCTGCAGCCAAAATGCCCATTGAAAATTACCCACACATTCAAACTTGGTTAAATCATTTAGACGAAACGTCTTGGTGGATCCAAACCAAACAAATACTCGCCAAAATATTAAAATAATACATGCATATGCATCCGTAGGAGGAAGCCATGAAGCCACAATCCAATACTTCAACAAACACTTTCTTTCGCTGGCTAGTGAACAACCCTAAAAGGGTTATTTTTACTGGTCTTATATTTATGTTAGCGATGGGAAGTTTTATACCAAACCTTACAAAAGACACGCGAGCCGATGCGTTTTTAGCCGATGACAATCCAGCACTGGTATACCGGGAGAAGGTAAAACATCTATTTGGCTTAAGTGATCCTATGGTGATTGCCTTAGTCGCCACAGACAATATTTTCACCCCCGATGGTCTCAATGCAGTCACAGCGGTAACGAATGCTGTGAGCAAACTTTCTAACGTTGACCCAGAGGGCGTGACCAGTTTGGCGACAGAAAACAATATTGTAGGTACATCAGATGGCATGGACGTATCTCCGTTTTTTGAAGGTCAACTAAACCAGCAAAGTCAGGCAGACTATGT
>JBLIIE010000037.1:0-34594 GCA_047634635.1 Granulosicoccus sp.
CAACCGGAAATTCTGATTTTTCATATCGGTGGCCTGCGACTGAAACCAATGGCGCATTACCACTTTTTAATACACCTATACCCACAGCAGTAAATTCACATGATCTGCATATTTCATAGCTCAGCTGGTGCAGGTAGTAGTCCATCAAAAAGAAATTAACAGAACAGGTCCGGCTGGTGTAGTTGAGTGCGTATACAGTCTGATTCGTCTTAGGTGTTTCAACAATGCTGGAGCAGAAGAGTAACAAGGAGTATGCGCGCTGTGCGTTGCGGATAATCCATTAGCACTAAGGCAACCAACTCACATCCAACACCCGCCAATCAGGCCCGCCTTCTGCTACATCACCATGGTGAGTCAGTCTCGTTAACGAGACATTCCCAATATCAAAACTAACGCTGTTTTTCATCGGAAGGTCCAGCGCGATTTGTAGAGCCGCGAGTATCGTGCCTCGATGAGCAACACACACCAGGTCTTTACCCTGATGCGTTTCAATCATGCGATTGACGAAGTTTTCCACGCGTGCTCGCAACATGGCAAAGCTCTCACCATTGGGCGTTTGAATTTCCGGGGCTGATGGCCAGAAGCCTAAATAGGCATCGGTTCGCAACGCAAATAGCTCCTCATGCGTCATGCCATTATAGTCTCCGAAATTCTGCTCGAGAATGTCGGGATCCTGAACCCATGCGGCAGCACTGGCTCCAGCGCTAATGAGAGCATCGGCAGTTTGCTGGGTGCGCTTCAATGGGCTTGTGATCCATAAAGCGTCTTTAGGCAGTTTGGCGGCCACGCCAGCAAAGACAGCTTCGTTGGACGTGTCGCTATCGACATCCAGGCTGCCGTACATTCGGTGTGCACCTTCAGGCACGGGAGCATGGCGAACCCACCAGAATCGTGTTGCATGAGTTCGTTTAGGCAGGAGGGCGAGTAGTTCTGGTTTCATAGTCATAGTTTGCTGGCTCACAAATGCGGCCGCAAGAATGTTAACAAAGCGAACCCTGAGTCTAGCCTGTTACCAGTATTTTCGTTGCATTGACAGAACCTGATACATTGGAGCATCACAGTGGCCGCCCGACGAGTATCGATTTGATCAGTGACAATCCTCTATCGAAGCTTGATGAGCGCATTCTTGATGCTTCGGAGCAACTTGTCGAGCTAACGCAGGCACTCATCAGAATGCCCACGGTGAACCCTCCCGGAGATGGCTATGCACCTATGTGCGACTTTTTGGAAGATTATCTAAAACCCTACGGATTCTCAATAAAGCGCGTGAGAGCGGTCGGTGCACTGGGTGATAGCGACAAATACCCACGCTGGAATCTTATTGCGCGGCACGAGGGGCGCAACGCAGGGGAGTGCGTTCACTTCAACTCTCATACGGATGTTGTGGCAACAGGTGAGGGCTGGACGGTTGATCCGTTTGCTGGTGTTGTCAAAGATGGTCGAGTTTACGGACGGGGTGCTTGTGACATGAAAGGCGGATTGGCTGCGTCCATGATTGCTGTGATCTGCTTCGTTGCTGAACATCCGGGATACCACGGATCAGTCGAAATTTCTGGCACTTGTGATGAAGAATCCGGTGGATTTGGTGGTGTAGCCTACCTTGCAGAGCGAGGGTGGTTCGATCCTGAGCGAGTCCAACACGTGATCATTCCCGAGCCGCTGAACAAAGACCGCATTTGCCTGGGGCACAGAGGTGTCCTGTGGACCGAAATCGAAACTCATGGGCATATCGCCCATGGCTCAATGCCATTTCTGGGTGATTGCGCCGTACGTCATATGGGAGCGGTCATCGAAGCGTTCGAAGAGACCCTGATTCCTCGCTTGAAAAACCGGCGCACGGCCATGCCAGTGGTGCCCGATGGTGCTCGCCAGTCCACGCTGAACATCAACTCCATTCATGGAGGGCTGGATGAGCCCGAAGAGGGCTACACTGGATTGCCTTCGGCACTGGTCCCCGATCGTTGCCGGATGGTAGTAGACCGGCGCTTTCTCATTGAAGAGGACCTTGATGAGGTTCGTGCCGAGCTCCACGATATTCTGAATACTATTAAACAGGATCGGGATAAGTTCGAATTCAGGGTGAAGGAGCTGTTTTCGGTACTACCGACCATGACTGAGCGCGGTGCACCCGTAGTTGAAGCCGTAGCTGATGCCATTAGGTACCGTCTGGGCTCAGAGCCAGATTTTGTGGTCTCCCCTGGAACCTATGACCAGAAACACATTGATCGCATTGGCAAGCTTCACAATTGCATTGCCTATGGGCCAGGTATTCTTGACCTGGCACATCAACCCGACGAGTATGTGGGAATACAGGATATGATTGATTCAGCGCAGATTATGGGTCGTTCTCTACAGACTCTACTGCTTACTAAAACTGACTGAGGAAATGTCATGAAACAACACTACTGGGTACCCGCTCTCATGCTGATGGCTGGAATGGCAGGTAATGCCATGGCAGCGAAATCGGACATCATGATTGGCATGCAGCTTGAGCCACCTAATCTTGATCCAACAGGCGGTGCTGCAGCTGCTATCGACGAAGTGGTTTATGCCAATATTTTTGAAGGACTCACACGCTTTGGGCCTGATGGAAGTGTCAAGCCTGCATTAGCGTCTAGTTGGACTATTGAAAATGACGGCATGCGCTATGTTTTTGCTTTACATGCTGGCGTGAAATTCCATGATGGAACAGATTTCAGTGCAGAGGACGTCAAATTCTCGATTGATAGAGCCATGGCAGAGGATTCCACCAATGCACAAAAAGGTTTGTTTGCAAATATAGATAGTGTGCAAGTGGTTGATGACAACACAGTGGCTATAGATTTGAAACAGGCTGACGGAAGCTTGCTATTCAACTTGGCTTGGGGTGATGCCATTATTATGGATAATGAGTCTGCTGCTACTGCCGCAACAATGCCGATAGGTACTGGTCCATTTGCTTTTGATAAATGGGTGCAGGGTGATCGTATCGAACTTGTCAGAAATGAGGCTTACTGGGGCACTGCCGCCAAGCTGGAGAAAGCCACTTTCAAATTCATCAGCGAACCAACAGCTGCCTATGCGGCGATTCTAGCGGGCGATCTGGATGCGTTTCCAAACTACCCGGCGCCAGAAAATTTGGCGCAGCTCGATGCTGATCCCCGATACTCTGTGGTTCTGGGTTCCACTGAAGGTGAAACCATTCTTTCAACCAATAACGCTAAAGCGCCCTTTGATGATGTGCGGGTGCGTAAGGCATTAGCTCATGCGATTAATCGTGGTGAAATTATTGACGGTGCCATGTTTGGATATGGCACACCCATCGGTACTCACTTCGCGCCGCACAACCCTGCTTATGTAGATCTACTTGCCAACTCAATGTACGACCCTGAATTGGCCAAGGCATTGCTGAAGGAGGCGGGTCATGAGGCGGGTCTCACAGTATCTCTGAAATTGCCTCCTCCTGCTTATGCCCGACGAGGTGGTGAAATTATCGCAGCTCAGCTTCGAGAAGTAGGCATAACTGCTGAAATCGAAAACTTGGAGTGGGCGCAATGGCTAGAACAGGTATTCAGAGGGAAAGATTTCAACTTAACGATCGTCTCGCATACCGAGCCTATGGATATTGGTATCTATGCTAAGCCTGATTATTACTTTCAGTATGACAATGCCGAGCTTCAATCTATGATGACGGCATTCAGTACGGAAACCGATCAGGACAAGCGTACGTCGATACTTCAGGATGCGCAGAAAATAATTTCGGAAGACTATGTTAATGGTTACCTGTTTCAGCTAGCAAAAACTGGCGTAGCGAATAGCAAGATCCAAGGACTATGGGAGAACTCCCCAACACAGGCTAATGACTTGACGGCTGTGTACTGGGAAGATTAGTAATTTTCAACAAGGGCGGTGCTGAACTGACTGCTCTGTTTGTGCGCTAACTGCAAGCTTGCATCGGGTAGCATCATTCGTGTGATGTTCCAGCAGGCTTGCAGCGAAATTGCCATTGCACGCGCTATTACACGTCTAGCTTGTAATCACACTTACCGGTTGTCAATGAAATCCATAGACCTGTTAGCAATTCCACTCCGTCATTCTGTTTGCAACTGACATGTTGAGATACGTTTATAAACGAGTCGGTTCCTTAATCGCTACGCTCCTCGTTGCAAGCCTCGTCGTATTCATTCTGATAGAGGTGGTTCCAGGTGATCCTGCATCATACATGTTGGGTATGAATGCGCAGCCGGACACTATCGCTGCACTTAAAGTTGAACTCGGTCTGGATCAATCCAAGCCTATGCGATATTTCAACTGGGTAACGGGCATGTTAAAAGGCGACTTTGGTCAGTCCTATACCTATCGAACACCCGTTGCGGGCATGATCTCAGATCGTCTTTGGGTATCACTGCCTCTGGCAATCTACGCCTTGCTGCTATCTATCGTCATTGCTTTTCCAGCAGGTATTTGGGCCGCTAGCAGGCGTGGTGGTGTTGCTGATACAACGGTTATGGGCTTTACACAATTGGGTATAGCCATTCCTAATTTCTGGTTTGCCATGCTGCTAGTGCTTTTCTTCGCGATCAAGCTGCGTTGGTTTTCAGCCGGTGGTTTTGTAGGTTGGGATAGTGGTTTTTTTGCAGCCCTGAAATCCTTAACACTACCAGCCGTATCATTGGCTTTGCCACAGGCCGCTATTCTTACGCGGGTCATGCGTTCGTCACTGCTTGATGTTCTGGGTGAAGATTTTATGCGTACCGCAAGGGCAAAGGGCTTGAGTCGCCGCCAGGCATTGCTTCGCCATGCGCTGCGCAATGCGATGATACCGGTGCTGACCATCATTGGATTACAGTTCTCGTTTCTAATTGCGGGTGCCATCATCATCGAGAATGTGTTCTTTCTTCCTGGATTAGGTCGATTAATTTTTCAAAGTATCGCGCAGCGTGATCTGATTGTTGTGGAGAGCGTCGTCATGTTGTTGGTGTTTGCAGTTGTGATGGTTACTTTTCTTGTAGATCTTGCATACGCCTGGGTTGATCCTCGACTACGGCACCGCGCATGAAATTGCGTAGCGTTTTACCTGGGGCACTTTTACTGTTCATTGTTTTGGCAGCAGCGTTAATCAGTTACTTGTGGACGCCCTTCGATGTTGCATCGCTGGATATTCGCAACCGGATGCAGACACCCTCTGCCGAAAACTGGCTAGGCACAGATCATCTGGGGCGGGATATTCTGTCTATGCTAATGGTCGGTGCCAGAACCTCAATCGCTGTGGCTGCTGTTGCTGTCGGTATCGGTATGGGGGTGGGTGTGCCCTTGGGTTTGCTAGCCGCCGCTAAACGTCAATCAATGGTTGATGAGCTCATCATGCGGGGCAACGATCTGGTATTTGCGTTCCCGGCACTGCTAATAGCCATCATGATTACGGCGGCTTTTGGGCCAAGTGCCATAAACGCCATTATCGCCATTGGGATTTTTAATATCCCGGTCTTTGCGCGCTTGACTCGAGGTGCAGCATTAAGTTTATGGACTCGTGAGTTTGTTCTTGCTGCACGAGTAGCAGGAAAGAATTCCTTGCGAATATCGGTAGAGCACTTGCTACCCAACATTACTAATTTATTGATCGTGCAAGGCACCATTCAGTTTTCATTAGGCATTCTTGCAGAGGCTGGATTGTCTTATGTGGGTTTAGGTGCGCAACCGCCAATACCTAGTTGGGGGCGCATGCTAGCCGATAGTCAGACACTAATAACCCTCGCTCCTCACCTGGCTTTGTTCCCGGGTCTTGCAATTGTCTTTACTGTTTTGGGCTTGAATCTTCTGGGTGATGGGTTACGCGATTGGCTTGACCCGAGACTACGTCGTGAACGCTAAGCCAATAACAGGGCAGCCTCTACTGACACTGGACCGTGTCCATTTAAGTATTCACGGCACACCCATACTAAGTGACGTCTCGTTTCAAATTGAGGCGGGTCAAACTCTGGGTGTTATAGGTGAAAGCGGTTCAGGGAAGTCTATGACGGCTTTGTCGATTATGCAGTTGCTCCCTCGGGGTGCTGAATCACAGGGGAGCGTCCACTTTGACGGCCGCACTTTGAACATGCTGTCGGAAGAGCAACTATGCGATATTCGTGGTAGCGACATCGGAATGATTTTTCAGGAGCCCATGACGGCGTTAAATCCCGTTAAAACCATTGGCGATCAGGTAAGTGAAAGCATTCGATTACACCGAAAGGTAAGTGCTGCTGAAGCTGTAAAACTAACCGCACAAACTTTGGAGCGCGTGGGTTTGCCCAATAGTGAGTTCCCATTAGGGCGTTACCCACATGAATTATCGGGAGGCCAGCGACAACGTGTGGTGATAGCGATAGCGGTTGCCTGTGAGCCCAAGCTATTGATTGCTGACGAGCCGACAACTGCGCTAGATGTTACGACGCAGGCAGGCATACTTGATTTACTCAAAACCTTGCAACGTGATGAAGGATTAGCACTCATGCTTATCACGCACGACCTTGCCGTGGTGTCTAATATGGCTGACGACGTTGTTGTGATGAAGAAAGGGGAAATCGTTGAACAAGGCAATCTGAGCACTGTTTTTAGAAATCCTTCCAACCCGTACACACGGTTGTTGTTCGATGCATCTGCGTTAACTCAGATAAGTAGATCTAAATTAACACTGTCAGCAAGTAGACAATCAGAGGCTGAAAAATCAGCACCATTGTTGCAGGTGAGTAATCTGGTTTGTGAATACAAGATGCCTCGTGCTGGTTTTTTTAAGAGCCCTACATCTTTCAGAGCAGTGAATGAAATCAGTTTTGACATCCGGCACGGTGAAAGCATTGGTCTTGTCGGTGAGAGTGGCTGTGGCAAATCAACGTTGACTCGGGCGCTTCTTGGTTTAATGAAATTGCATTCGGGATCTGTACTGCTCAATGGCGAATCTGTGAGCACCACGAAAGAGGTTTCCAGGACAGCAAGGCAGCAGATGCAAGTAGTGTTTCAGGATCCCTACGGCTCGTTTAATCCTCGTCAGAAGGTAGGACGCTTAATCAGCGAACCGTTGTTCTTGCTCGACAAGAGACCGGGAAAAGCGGAGACACAAATTCTGGTCAGAGATGTTCTTGAAAGTGTAGGTATGAGCGATTCAGATGCAGACAAGTTTATCCACGAGTTTTCTGGTGGTCAGAGGCAAAGAATAGCGATAGCCAGGGCCTTGATAATAAAGCCATCACTGATCATTCTAGATGAAGCAGTGTCTGCCCTCGATGTATCGGTAAGAGCTCAGGTACTGGAGCTACTGCATGTCCTTGCTCAGAAGGAAGGATTAGCTTATTTGTTTATCTCACACGATCTGTCAGTTGTGCAGAGAGTGAGCGATAGGGTGTTAGTTATGGAAAAAGGCAAAATAGTTGAACGTGGTGATACGTCGACGGTATTTTCCCAACCACAGCATCCTTATACTCAGCAACTTATCGCAGCGGCTCCCAAGCTGTCTGTACTAGATAGGTAGAATATGATGGATGTAATTGAAACGCAAAGGTGGCGAGTCGGTGAGCGAAACCTGATTACAGATGTGCCTGGTTTGATTGTTGGATGCGCGCAAAGTCACCCTGCTAAGTCAGGTGTGACAGTGTTGACTGCCAATAAGCCTTTTGTGGCAAGTGTTGATGTCATGGGTGGTGCGCCAGGAACTCGAGAAACCGATTGTTTGGCGCCTGACAAACTTGTGCAAGAAGTAGATGCACTGACTCTCTCCGGAGGTTCCGCATTTGGTCTTGATGCCGCTTCTGGAGTTATGGATGCTCTGCGTGCCCGCGATAAGGGCTTTGTTGTTGGGCCTGTAAAAGTACCTATTGTGCCTGCTGCGATTATCTTTGACTTGATTAACGGAGGTGCATCGAATTGGCAGACTAATCCGTATCGAGCGTTGGGGCTGGAAGCTTATGAGAATGCGTCTGAGGATTTTCTACTTGGCAGTTATGGTGCTGGCACTGGTGCAACGACAGCCATGCTCAAAGGCGGGCTGGGGTCATCATCGTTGATCATGCCCAATGGTGTTGTCGTGGGTGCTTTGGTAGTCGTCAATCCCCACGGCAGTGTGGTAGCCCCCGGGAGTGCGAATTTCTGGGCTGCACCCTTTGAAATGAACGATGAGTTTGGTGGGTTGGGTGTCGGTATCAAGCACGATGCTTATGCACTACCCAGTAACGAAAAACTAAAAGCTTATGAGGCAATGTATCCCGAGGTTGTGACTTCAGGTGTAACACCCCAAGGGATGAATACGACAATCGCCATTGTTGCGACTAATGTAATCATGGACAAAGCGCAGTTGAAAAGACTAGCAGTGTCTGCACAAGATGGTATGGCCAGGGCCATCGTTCCGTCTCATACACCCTTTGATGGGGATTTAATATTCGCGCTCTCAACCAGTGAGCGAAAAATGCAAACCTCAGTTCTTGATAGCATGCAGCTAGGTCACGCCGCTGCTGTTTGCCTGTCTCGAGCTATAGCTCGTGGCGTATATCATGCGAGTGAGGCTGCTGGTGATACCTTACCAGTGTGGAGCTCACTGGAGACTTAGTACGATTTCATTGGTCCAATGCTTCGAGCACTCACTGTACAAAATCTCTCGTCTATCGAAACTCCGCCTATTGCCGACTTGTGCGTTGAATCCTGATTGGATAGAAACGAATGCCAGAACCATCCAATGATGGTGCCCCGGGGTACCCACGGCTTGCTGCCAGCGAATACCATTTAGCGGCATCGCTCAAGGCATCATTGGCAGCGGCTGGAGCGAAGGAGAGCAGAGTGGCTTCTTTGGCGTAGTCGGCTCCGAGCACAACTTGAGCTGCGCGCTCTCCGTTTTCCGCTTTTTCTATTAATTCGTCTCTATTCAGTTTTTCGAGTTCGATTTGTTCTTTTGCCACTTCTGCGCGTAATTGATTTTGAGCTGCAACCGGATTGCTTGGTGGCGTAACACTTTGTACCTGCAGGGAAACAGCCCCAGGTTTGCCAGGACGTTGGCTGCTTGACACGGGTAGTGGCTTATCCAGTGGTCCTAGATCGGCAGCCATTGCTGTGCCCACGCACGCCTTGATGATCGTGATGAGCGCAGTGGCAAGAAATAATTGGAGGTTAAAACGCATAGAAAATACCCAAATCTGATGCGTAGATTATCACTTTTAAGTGTTGAAACGGTGTTCTCAAACTCATAATCATCTTACGTTATATGGCTAGAGTATCGATCTTGTCATGAAACTTGCAGAAACACATTACCCACGAATATCTAGTACGTGGGATTCAAATTACCTTAGGGTCAAACGGATGGTATACAAATTTCTGGTCTGCTGTGGCAACACCTTTTTGGCGAGCCTACTGGTAATAATCGTGTCATTTCAGCAAGTGAGGGCGCAAGAAAACTTAGATCTGGTGGCCCCGACATCTGGAGAGATTGCCATATCGCTTTCGGGAACTGGGACAGTCACTAATAATGATTCGTTCTCAATTACCCCTGGGAAAGTCGATGGTGGCATGGTGGAAGTCGGCTTATCGACAATCAACACATTTACGCTAAAGAATACCGGCGCCGCTGGAGCTCCTGCTGTTCAGATTCTTGACGCTGAGTTGTTTGGTAAGAGCGCATACGAATTTGCAACCAGCTTCAACGGATTTACTTCCTTGTCTGGTGATGAATCGGTGGAAGTGAGCGTGACGTTTACTCCGTTATCGCCGGGAGATAAGGCTGCTGGTTTACGGCTTACTATTGCCGGTGCCACGACACCTTATGTGGTGCTGTTCACTGGAGAGGCGCGATACCCGATGACCTCGGACTTGAGCATAACGCCACAGAAGGTCGAATTTGGTGAGGTTCTACAAAACAACACAGCTCAGCAAACGTTTACATTGAAAAATGAGGGCGAAGCAGGCGCACCGGTGATTAATGTTTCTGCCATACAGCTGGGGGGTACAAACGCTGGCTCATTTACTCTGAACTTTACGCCTTCTACCGTGATAGCTGGCCAGCAGATGAGCGTACAGGCGCAACTACAAACTGGAGCTTTGGGATACAAATCTGCTGAAATGGAGATTTTCCATGATGGTAACAATGGGGCTCTGGAGGTGGACATTGATGGCACTGTTGTCACTCCTCAGTCTGTTCCGGTTAATTTTAGCAGCAGTGTCATGGCCGCCAATCAGGATATAACGCGGGGGACCTCCTTGCAGTTTGGTCCTGATAACCGTTTATACGTTTCTGAAATGGACGGTCTGATTCGCGTCTTTAATGTAGCAAGAGCGGGAAAGAACAATTACACAGGCACGCTGTTTGAAACAATCGAACTAATCAAAAACGTGCCAAATCATAACGATGACGGTACGACAGACTGGTCGGGTAAGAGGCTATTGACGGGCATCCATGTAACTGGATCTGCTGCGCAGCCTATTATCTATGCGGCATCCAGTGATCCGCGCCAAGCTGCTGGGCCTAATGGCACGGACTCCAATTTGGACACTAACTCGGGCATTTTGCATAAATTGACTCGTAACGGTGGAGTCTGGAGCAAGTTAGATCTTGTGAGAGGTCTGCCGCGCTCAGAAGAGAACCATGTGTCCAACGGTCTTGTTCTTGTCAACAATAAAATATATCTAAATGTGGGTGGTCACACGAATAAAGGCCTGCCCTCTAACAATTTTGCCGAATTGTCAGAATTTGCGCTTTCTGCTGCCACTCTGGTTATTGACCTTGGTGCCATTGGCAACAGCACCTATGATCTGCCAACATTGAACGGACCTGCAGATCAATACGATCCTTTTGGTGGTCATGATGGACTGAACCAAGCCAAGCTGGTTCAGGGCGGGCCTGTACAGATCTTCGCGTCAGGTTTTCGTAATGCGTATGACATTGTTTACACGGAGACTGGAAGGTTTTATGTCTGGGACAATGGCCCTAACAACGGCTGGGGTGGTACACCGAATAACAACTGTACGAACACCATTGATAACGGGGGTTCAAAACAACCAGATGGATTGCATCTAATTAGCCAGGGTTATTATGGTGGGCATCCAAATCCGACTCGTGGAAATAAAAGCAACACCTTCGGAGGCCAATCTCCGATAGAGATAGCGGCTAATCCTATCGAGTGCGACTATCAGGCACCCTTGAGTGGTGATGGTGCACTCACGGTCAATCAGGAGTCCACAAACGGCATGGTTGAATACACGGCATCCAATTTCGCTAATTCAATGAAGGGCGATTTGATTGCTGCAGCCTTTGGCAAGAAGCTTTATCGAGTTGAGTTAAACGGCAGTGGCACTGAAGTTACCTCCAAATCTGTTTTGGATAATAACGTAGGTGTTATTCCATTGGATGTGACGGCGCAAGGTGATGACGGCACGTTTCCGGGAACCATTTGGGTCGTTGATAACAGCTTCAAATCGATTATCGTGCTGGAGCCCAGTGATTATTAATTTAGCGCCACTTTGCTCGCAAGGCGCGGAATAACACTCTTTCGCCTTCTGGAGCGCAGAGTAACCCTAATGTCGTGAATTGATCGTTAGTTATCGCTTAACTGCGAGGCATTTCAGGCCGCTAGCGGTATTAGAGATAAGCGTGTTGGTTAAATTGGTCGCCTAACCCGCTGAACAATTGAATGCTGCGTAGTCATGTACCCAGGATAGTGCTGAGCAAAGTTATGGATTTGACAAAAACAACGATCACCGCTTTACGAACCAGTCTGCTGCTAGCCACTGTAGTTCTGCTTAGCGCCTGTGGTGACGGTGCTACTAGTGATGATTCTGCTGTAATTAACAAGGGTTTCACTGGAGAGGCTAGAGGCTTACTGCCCAATCTGGCCAGGTCTAATGCAGCCTTTGAAGGAACTCATCACTCGGGTAGTGATAGTTGTGCTTCTTGCCACAGCGATCCATCTATGACTATAAACACCCCCATTCCCGGTGTAACCAGAGACGTATCGATAGGTACAGCATGGGAAACCAGTGTCATGGCGAACGCAACACGCGACCCATACTGGCATGCAGTTGTTGCTTCCGAGCTACATAACTTTCCAATGCTCGAAGACACCATAAATGACAAATGTACAGTGTGTCACGCCCCCATGGCGAATGACTATGCCAAAAAAGAAGGCGTTGATATGCGCTTGTTTAGCAAAGGCTCAGAACTGACTGGTGACTTTCAACAAGGCCTCTATTCGATGAACGAAGAGGATGAGCTATTCAACCATGCGATGGATGGTGTTAGTTGCTCTCTTTGTCATCAGATGGAAGATGTCAACTTTGGCAACGATGAGAGCATGACGGGTGGGTTCACTATCCTTGGATCTCCTACTGGCGAAAAAAGGGATCGACCGGCTTATGGGCAGTACACTGATCCAGATATCGCTTACATGCAGCAACAGTCAGAATTTTTGCCTCAGTACGGCCCACATTTGAGCACCTCCGAAAGCTGTGCAACCTGCCACAATCTGAATTTGAAACCCGTGAACGCTGCTGGAGAGACGATTGAAGCCGCAGGTCACTTTGCTGAGCAGGCAATTTACACCGAATGGTTATTGAGTGATTACGCTATCGGTGGGCCAAAGGAGGCGTCTTGTCAGAGTTGTCATATGCCTAAGGTAGATGAGCCGGTTTACCTAGCTCAAGGCGCTCCAGAGAAACGAACAGAATTTGCTGAGCATGCCTTTTTAGGGGCAAATACTGTCATGCAGGACATGTTTAATAATTACACTGAAGAGTTGGGTATCAAGCCAGGAATGGACTTTGACGGGGCGATTACCAGAAACCGTGAATTTCTAACCACCTCTGCTGACGTTTCGTTAAGCCAGGGTTCGGTTATCGATGGTACTTTGACCTTCGATGTGAACATTGAAAACCACACGGGTCACAAACTACCAGGTGGTTATCATTCACGAAGGGTTTATCTTCATGTGCAGGTGCTGAATACGAATGGACAACTGGTATACGAAAGCGGCAAAATCAATGCTGACGGCAGCATCGACGGTGTCTCCGAGGATGCTAATCCGGCTTCGTGGGAGCAACATTACGATGTAATAACATCGCCAACTCAGGTTCAGGTTTACCAATCAATAGTTGGTGATTATGAGGGTGATCGCACCCATTCACTGCTCGACGGTAGTCAGTTTCTCAAGGACAACCGTCTATTACCATCCGGTGCAAACAAATTTGTGATTCAGCAGGACACATCGCTACCTGACAGTTTTGGCACCTTTGGAAAGGCGCTGGAAGATCCAGATTTTATCGGTGGAGCAGATACTGTGACCTACCGGCTAAAACTGGCTCCGTCAGATTCCTTCACGGTTTCCGCAGAACTGCGTTACCAGCCGTTTAGTTTTGGACACCTGAAACAATTGTTTACACAAAGTGGCGAAGTAGACCAAGTCGATATGTTCCGCACGATCTACGAAGGCACAACTTTGCGGGATGAAGTTATTGATACCGCGACGCAAACCATTCAATAACGCGTTATTCTTCTCGCGTCTGCGAATCGAGCTTACTTTCATGTTGGTCTGATCGGCTATAATGCTGATTTGAACTTTGACACGAATACCGACGTCATACTTGGTACTTGAAGCACTCCACAGGAGCTCGACCTAATGCCAGCTAGATATATTTCGGCTTTTCGCAACTCGCTGACTCTCGGCGTATTGCTGTCGATCCTGCTCTTGCTACCAGGTTTTTCACACGCTCAGACACAAGGTCTGGAGTACAGAATCGGGCCTGAGGATATCTTGCATATCTCAGTGTGGAAAGAAGAAGACCTGGATCGTAAAGTTCTGGTTCGCCCTGATGGTGGAATATCTTTTCCATTGGCTGGAGACATTCAAGTATCTGGTCGTACACCGCTTGAAGTGCAAGACGAAATCCGCTCTCGTCTTCAACGTTACGTGCCTGATGCTGAAGTTACGGTGTCTGTTGACAAAATTTCTGGTTACACCGTTTTTGTTCTTGGCGAGGTTAAAGAGCCGGGTCAGTTCACATTAGGGCGCTACGTGGACGTTGTTCAGGCGTTGACTCTGGCGGGTGGTTTTACGCCTTATGCCAACAATCGAGATATCCAGATTCTGAGACGTCAAGATGGGCGCGAAGTGACGTTTGCATTTGATTTTCGATCTATTGCGCGAGGCCGGAATCTGAAACAGAATATTATTTTGCAAAGTGGTGACGTTGTCCTCATTCCTTGATGGAGGGTGAGAAAATGCGCGACAAAAAATTCCTTTGGTTGCTGAGTGCTGCTGGTGTTTTTGCAGCTGGATCAGCGATGGCAAATGTATGGGTCTTCGAACCCTCAATCTCACTCGATCAGCGATTTGATGATAACTATTTTCTGGAGCCTTCCGGCGACGGAAATTTAAGTGCAACCCGAGCGGTCGGTGAACTGGGTTTAAGTCGCGAATCAGCGGTGACTGTCATCAAGGGTTTCGTTAGAGTTGACGGCCTATTGACCACGGAATCCAATGCAGGGGAAGAAGGTCTTGAATCTAACCAGTTGATAGCATTCGATGCGAAAAGGCGTTCAGCAAGGACTCGCTATGGGATTTTCGGTAGCTTCAAGCAAGATACGCCAAGTCGTGATATTGCTGCGGATTTGAGTGATCCGGATAATCTTTCCACTGACACTGGCCTCAATCCTTCTAAGTCCAGCAATGTAGCGCGACAGGAAATCACTCTTAAGCCTTATTTCAATTACGACCTGACACGTCGATTGGAGTTTAGTTCAACAGCAACTCTGACATTCGTTGAGCATGAATTACCTGATACTCAGGATGCCATCTATCAGCGTTACTACAGCCTGTTGCCACGCGACGATAGCGGTAATATTATTGGCACGGTTTTGCCCTACAACGAAGTGACCATTGCAGACGCTGGCAATGTATTCAGCCCAGATGGCGAATTGGACGATTTTAAAGAGAGTGAGATAGAAGTTGGATTACGTTATAAATACAATGCTATTTCCACAATAACGTTTACCGCATCATTCAGTGAGTTTAATGCTCAAGTGGAAATTGACCCATTTGCCATTGTTCCTTTCGATGATCTCATCGCAGATTCTAGAGAGCTGGGCATTCGCCGCCGTCCACGACGTGATTCTCTATCGACGACAACATCATTCAAACTTGGCTATGAGCGATTTCTCACGCCAACTCTGCGACTGGGTGTGTCTGCAGGTGTCTATGCGAATGCCTCAGATACCACGGATACGCTCCGTGCTGAAGACAGGCCGGGCGAAGAGATTCCAGCCGACCGTCTGGCCGCACTGGAAAGCGATGCTGATGGGTGGCTGGCAAGTTTTGGGCTCACACGTGATGCTGGATTAACGCGTTACGTGGGTAAGTTCTCTGTTGATGTGCAGCCTAGTAGTTCCGGTGCACAGGTAGAAACACAGGAATTAACGGGAGATATATTCCGCATACTTAATCCTCGGTTGAATTTCTCACTACGTACAAGGGCATTCCAGCCTGATCGTCTGGGAGCCAATGAAAGTGATCGATTTGCACGCCGTTTTATCAGTCTTGAGCCGAAAATAGAATGGAAGTATGCTAGAAACTGGACAGTCTCTGCGGCCTATCGTTATCGCCGTCAGAAAGCTCGAGTCGATCCTGTTCCTGCAGAGAGCAATGCGATTCTACTTGCGTTGAAATACACGCCACCATCAAAAATCAGAGATGCTGCAAGAGCAAACGGTCTATAGGGAAATATGCGGTTTACAGCGGCAGCTCGTCTCGTTTGGCTACTGTTGCTGATTCTTTAGTTGGTTTGATAATATTGTCTGTGGATATGTAATCCAGAATGCTCACCGTTTCTGGATCGAAAATTACGACACCTTCGCTATAACGTGCAGTGAAGTTGTAAAACTCCACGTCGTCCTGATCCAAGGACTGTTTCGCAAGTGAAGCTGCAACTAAAGACGAGACGCCTAGCCGCTCAAGTTTTTGTGAATTCAGTGCATGCTTTGTCATGGTGTTTGTGTGATTCTCAAGCAACACATACAAATCATTTCGTTGGTGTGGTCCTGGATATCCGTTCATAATGTCCACCAAAAACTGGCCGTATTCTTCGGTTTTCGGATCGGGCGTCAGTAGCAATGGAACTTCCAGCATCAAGGCTTTCGGGACGGGTTGAGGCTCGATGTCGAGTTTGCGAAGTTGAGCATTCGCTTTTAAATTGTCATTGGCTGACACAGTGAAAAACGTACGCTCTGCAAACACTACCGCCAGTGTGCGTTGCTGATGGGTGGTGTAAAAACCATAAGCCAGAGCTGCAATCTGAATACCTGCAATAAGGGACATATCGAGCATCAGTTTGGGTTTTTTTGGTTTGTAGAGCAGCAGCGTTAAAGCTGGACCGAGTACCAAGTCGACCATAGCCACCAACTTGAGTCCTTGCCAGCCGCCATCAATAAAAAAGAGCTCACCAGGAAACCAGAACAGCAGCATCATTGCTACCAAAGATGAAAACACCAGGAGGCTGATGGCCACATGAAGGGTAAATGCACCACTTCTGGACAATGGCCAAGACGACCAGGGAAGTGAGAGTTGCACGTTATAGATCTCCAACAAACGCGGTTTAATCGAGTCCTCGGAATTGCAAACTACGGGCCATGGTCAAGACCAACCCATTAGAGAGCCAGTCTTAAAACGTTACGTCAGCTAATCGCTGAACATTAGTGCTACTGGAGTAAAAACTCCAACAACGCCTTTTGAGCGTGAAGTCGATTTCCTGCCTCTTCCCACACTACGCTTTGAGGTCCGTCGATGACGTCTGCAGACACTTCTTCACCGCGGTGAGCGGGTAGGCAGTGCATGAATAAAGCGTCTTCATTGGCCAATGACATAAGCTCTGGCGTTACTTCAAAATCAGCGAACGCAACCTCACGTGCCTTTTGCTCCTCTTCCTGGCCCATGCTGGCCCAGACGTCAGTTACGATGAGATCAGCTCCGGCACAGGCTTCTGCGGCGACCGCTGTGCGAGTTGCTGACTTGCCGGCTTTTTGCATGATGTCTTCATCGGGTTCAAAGCCATCTGGGCAGGCAATGCTTAACTCAAAGCCTAGTAATATCGCTGTATTGATGTAGGAGTTACACATGTTGTTGCCATCGCCAATCCAGGCAACTTTTTTGCCACTGATATCACCACGATGATCCAGGTAAGTCTGCATATCTGCCAGTAGCTGGCAGGGGTGTAGCAAATCGGTCAGTGCGTTGATCACGGGTACCGTGGCAACCTCACTGAATCGTTCAACGCTCTCATGGGAGAATGTTCTGATGATGATCGCGTCAACCATTTGCGAAAGAACCTTGGCTGTATCTGCTAAGGGCTCACCGCGTCCAAGTTGGGTATTGTCTGGAGATAGATAGATTGCATGGCCACCTAGTTGAGCCATGCCGGCCTCAAATGACACCCGGGTGCGTGTCGAAGACTTTTCGAAAATCATGCCCAATACACGATGGGGTAAAGATGCCTCGCATGTTCCGGATTCCCATTGTTTACGCAATTCACTGCCGCGTTGGATAATGCCTCGAAATTCGTCAGCAGTCAGGTCTAGCTCGGAAAGGAAATGTCTCATGAGTTTGCGAATTTACGTGTTGACGGCAGACTGGTCGTCGGCCGGTACTTCAGAATTTTGGAAAAATTCAATGATCAGATCACTGACGCGTCGAATGAGTTCGTCGGTTTCTTCGTTGGTAAGAATATAAGGCGGTAACAAGCGAATTACGTTTCCGGCGGTAACGTTGATTAACAACCCGGATTCCAAGGCTTTACCAACCAATTCGGCGCAAGGTCTGTCGAGTTCAATACCTACCATGAGGCCCCGGCCTCGAATGTCTTTGACTCCTGGTTGATTGTGCAATGAGCTGTTAAAGCCTTGCAACAACTTTTCACCTAGTTCACCTGCTCGGGCAACGAGATTGCGACTTTCTAACTCGTTAATTACGGTTAAGCCGACGCGACAGGCAATGGGGTTGCCTCCAAACGTTGTGCCGTGGCTTCCGGGTTGTATAAGCTCTGCAGCATGGCCTCGAGCCAGGCAGGCACCAATCGGCATGCCATTACCCAGCGCTTTTGCCACAGACATCACATCGGGGTGAATGCCGTCGTGTTGGTGACCAAACCATTTTCCTGTACGTCCCATGCCTGACTGAATCTCGTCGCACATAAGTAACCAGCCGTTCTGATCACAAATTGCACGTAACTCTGTTAGGTAGCCGTCAGAAGGTATATTGATTCCGCCTTCACCCTGAATGGGTTCTACCAATACAGCGACGATATCGTCTCGTTTGGCTGCAACCGCTGCAACCGCTTTGGCATCATTGAAGGGAACGACTTCAAATCCTGGGAGCATTGGGCCAAACCCAGCTTGTACTTTGGTGTTCCCTGTGGCCGATATTGTGGCCATGGTGCGGCCGTGAAACGCGGTGTCTGTAACGATGATAGTGGGCGTTTTAATGCCTTTTTTGGTTCCGTGCAGTCGGGCAATCTTGATGCAGGCCTCGTTCGCTTCAGCTCCCGAGTTACAGAAGAAGGCTTTGTCCATGCCCGATAGGCGGCAAAGTTCGGCCCCAAGTTCTTCTTGTTGGGGAATGCTGTATAAATTGCTGACGTGCATCAGCTGGCGAGCTTGGTCGGAAATAGCCTCGCTGATTGCTGGATTGGAGTGCCCGAGCGAGCAAACTGCAATGCCTGATAGGGCATCAAGATACTCGCCACCCTCGCTGTCCCACAGGCGCACACCTTCCCCACGTACCATGGTTACAGGTAGTCGACCGTAAGCGGCCATTAATGAAGCCATCGAAAACTGCCTTTTTTTGGACAAGCAGCCGATGGTATTACAGTTAGAGCGATACGCCAAGCAAGGGATTTGCTAGGAAAATCCAAACTTTGACTAGAACCGTAACTCCTCACACTTGCCAAGGCAGAACAGGTGGTGCGACCATAGGGTATCGGAGTACACCGTGAACCTCAGGTTTTCGCGTCGGTTTCGTTCTTGCGTGTACTCTGCAACGCTTATCGGCCGCTATGGTCGTGACTTTTCCAGGCCACTTTTCTAGGAGTCATTATGCCTTTTACATTTCCAGATTTGCCTTACGATTTCACTGCTCTCGAGCCGCATGTTGATGCTCAGACCATGGAGATTCACTACGACCGGCATCACCGCACGTATTTCAACAACTTTACGGGTGCTGTAGCTGACTCACCTATGGCCGACCAGTCACTTGAAGAGGTGATGGCTTCTGTTGATGGAAATGCATCACCAGCTGTCCGAAATAACGGCGGCGGGTATTACAACCACATTATGTACTGGAATTCCATGTGTAACGGCGGCAGTGCGCCAAGCAGCGACCTTGCCAGTGCGATCGACAGCACATTCGGATCCATGGCTGAACTAAAAACTAGTTTAAAGCAGGCAGGAATCACACGATTCGGTTCTGGCTTTGCTTGGCTGATTGTTCAAGACGGAAAATTAGTGGTCACTTCAACTCCTAATCAGGACAATCCACTAATGCCAGTTGCTGATAAGCAGGGCACACCAATCCTTGCGTTAGATGTTTGGGAGCACGCGTACTACTTGAAGTACCAAAACAAGCGCCCAGATTATATCGACGGATGGCTGGAAGTTGCAGATTGGGCCAAAACATCAGAACGTTTTGCAGCCGCGACATCCGCGTAAGTTCGCTCAAATGCGAAGCTATGCAGAGATTTCTCAGTATGGCTTCGCAGTTACGTTTTTCGTCAACAAATTACTAATGGCATAGCCTCATGACAGATCAAGCAACTGACGTACGTACCCGAATCGACCAGCAAATAGCTGAAAATGCGGTTATTTTATATATGAAAGGTACTCCACAACTACCGATGTGCGGATTTTCCCAGCGCACAGTAGGTGCGTTAAAAGAGTGTAATCAGGAATTCGCTTTCGTGAATATTATTGCCGACCCTGCAATTCGTGAAACTTTGCCACAAGTATCAGATTGGCCGACCTTCCCTCAGTTGTATATAGAAGGCGAGTTAGTGGGTGGTTGTGATATCACGATGGAGCTGGCGGAAAACGGTGAGCTCAAAAAAATGATCGACAAAGCAGCTAACAAATCAGCTTGATCGCTGGCTGAATCACCCTGTTAGTCGTCAGTGTATTTCTTTCTGTATGCTTTAAGTCTTGATCGCTTTGTTTTACTATCCAGCCGCCGCTGAACTGAGCCGCGGCTGGGTTTTGTTGCTGTCCGGCTCCTCGGTACAAATAAGGCTTTCTTGATGAGTTCAGCCAAACGCTCAAGTGCCGCAGTGTAATTCTGATCCTGACGGCGATGCTGTTGCGCCTTTATCACGACAATACCGTCTTTACTGAGTCTTTTGTCTCGAGTTTGTAGTAACCGAGACTTAATATGGGCTGGTAGCGACGATGCGTTCACATCGAAACGCAGATGTACAGCAGACGCCACTTTGTTGACGTTCTGCCCGCCAGCGCCTTGTGAGCGGATAGCTTGCCACTCAATGTCCTCGTCAGGGATGCTTATAGAGTCGTTTATTCTGAGCATGCCTGGCAGCCTCTAGACGTATTCCGCGCAATGGCTTAACACGCCCACAATCAAGCCACAGTTTTAACGTGGGATGAATGACCCATCGGCAATGGGTGCGTCCAGGTCGGCATGCAGAGTTTCCCAGCGATTAACGACAGTACAAAAAAGTTCCGCCGTTTTGCGAGTATCATAGATGGCCGAATGAGCTTCGCTCGTATCCCACTCCATTCCTGCAGCGACAGCTGATCGGGCAAGTACAGTCTGCCCGAAAGCTAACCCACAAAAAGATACGGTATCAAAGCAGCTGAACGGATGGAACGGATTTTTCTTCATACCTGTTCTATCCGCTGCAGCATTGACGAATTTTAAATCGAAGAAGGCGTTGTGTCCCACTAGAATGGCACGTGTGCATCCGGCGGCTGAGACAGCGTCTCTTACAGGGTTGAATATATGTGATAAAGCAGCTCGTTCTTCTCGCGCTGCGCGTAGCGGGTGATAGGGGTCAATACCGTTGACTTCTAGTGATTTAGGTTCAATGTTGCACCCGTCAAAAGGTACCACGTGTGTGCTGTAGCTTTTGACTGGCTTGAGCATTCCATTTTCATCAATGTCCAGGATGACTGCTGCTATTTCCAGCAGCGCGTCAGTACGTTCGTTGAAGCCGCCTGTTTCCACATCGACAACCACGGGTAAATAGCCTCGAAATCGATCACTAAGGCTGTAGGGTTTTCCGGGCTGGTACATACTAAGCAAGGAGCTCTGGTAGATTTTCGGAGTGATGCGACATCACGTTTCAAACCGAATGATACACGCCGTTTCAGGTGATACCATCAGGGTACTTCAAAAAAGCAGTACCTTGTCATTGTGCGCGAACTGTTAACACACTATTTCAACATCGCTTTTCTAATGGGAAAGCCGCAAGACTTGCCTGCGGGTGAGGCCCAAATGCGAGTCGGCATTGCATTGGCATTTGTGACATACGTCTTGGCTCTAGCTATGCCGTTAGGGATTTTTAAGGCGTCATTGCAAGCTGCCATCGATTTGCTGGGTACTGCGCTTATTTTATGGGTTGCATTACATCAAACTAATCGACTGCCGCGTATGCAGCAAGCTTTCGGTGGATTATGCGGAGCGTCTGCTTTTATAAATATTGCCAGTTTACCGATCACTGTTTTCAGTCAATCCCCCGATGAAATGTCGGTTGGGGTGCTGGCTCAATTTGTACTGCTGGTTTGGGGGTTGTCTCTCTTGGCCCATGTCATTAGACACACCTTTGAGATCAAGAGGGTTGTCAGTATTTTCATCGCTTATGTGTACGTAGTGATCTGGGGTTCACTTGTAAATACTTTGGTTCCTGCACCCGTTCAGGCAGCACTTCCTGAGATTTCAAACATGTTCCTCGAATCACTAAACAGTGAATTACTTATCGTGTCTCACGTTGCACTTATTGATTCGCTAATCCCTATAGAGCTGGTGGCATTGAGTGCGACAGTGTTATGATCTCGCTAACTTTGCCAGTAACCGCGACCTATAACTATTCTTCGTGTCTGCTACGCTACAACAACGATCATTCGCGCCCGCTAGGCTTGTTAAAAGAGCTATGGCTCTGGGTGCACGCTCTAAAAACAAGCGTGAGGAAGAGTGCGTGAAAACGCCAGACGACTCTCCATCATTGCAAGCTGCAAAGCGTGCTATGGAGGACTCAGGCGTCGACCTTAGTGCACTCGATGATGCGCACAAAGAATCCCTTGAGCTCGATGATGTCAAAAAATCGGCGCTAACAGGTCTGGTAAAACCACTTGATATAACAGTCCCTGGTGAAATTGATCGCTACACGATTGGCAAACGCATTGGTTCAGGTACATGCGGTGTTGTCCATCAAGCGCTTGATAATTTGTTAGGGCGTGATGTTGCGGTAAAGCTATCTCCCATTGGTGAAGCGCATTTGTCCACGGGCAAAGTCCCGGGTGCTCAGCGTGCATATCAAACTGAAATTGTTGCGGCTGGTCGGCTAACTCACGCTAACATCGTTACCATTCATGACGCAGGGCAGTTCGAAGATCTGAACTACCTCGTTATGGAAGTTGTTGATGGCGAGTCGCTAAAAGAATACGGGAAGGGTAAGACCTTACTTCCAGTGCACGAGGCACTAAGAGTTATATCGGCGTGTTGTCGGGCGCTCGATTATTCACATTCGCAAGGAATTCTTCATCGCGATATCAAACCTGCAAACATTATGTTGGCAGAAAATGGCGATGTAAAACTGCTTGATTTTGGAATCGCAGTGGGTATTCGTGATGGAGGTGGTTTAAAAAATAAGGGTCCAACGCTAGGCACGCCAAACTACATGTCACCAGAACAAATTCTGGGACGTGAGCTGGGACCAGCCAGCGATTTTTATTCGTTAGCTACCGTTTTGTTTGAACTCCTTACTGGACGGCAATTGTTCAAGGCCAAGAAGGTCAAAGACTTGTTCAGGACCGTTGTTCACAAGAGCGCTCCTCGTCTTCTCGATATTCGTCCAGATTTACCTGTCGAGCTCTCAGATGTTATTGCTAAAGCTTTAGAGAAGAAGCCCAAGGACAGATATCAAACTGGCCGTGAAATGGCTAAGGCGTTTGAATCTTTTGAAGAAATGTTTGGCATTGTTGAGAAGCGTCCGGCAGCTCAGCAACGATTGATTCGTGAGTTGCACGGCCAACGTTTTTTCGCACAGTTCTCCGAATTGGAAATTGCTCATTTGTTGGAGCATATCGAAGTTAGATCATTTTCTGAAAAAGAGATACTGATAGAGGTTGGTGACGATCAAAGACGCATTCTGATCTTGACGGATGGTATTGTCAAAATCGAAAGTGGTGGCAAGTACTTACGACTGCTTGGTGAAGGTGAATGTCTTGGAGAGACAGGCTTTATCAATGGCGGAGCTCACAAGCATAGAGTTGAAGCCGTAACGTCGGTAAACGTCTTGGTATTGTCAGCAGAAGTCATGGCTGAGCTACCGCCGAAAATACATTTACATTATTACCGGCATATCTCCGAAATACTGGTGGCGCGAACGACGCTTACGGATATTCCAGACGTCGATATAGAGCTTTAACCCAGCCTTTTAAGGCAGGGCATTCTAGCCTTCGAGAATGTGAGTTGTTTGTTGCTCGCTTTGATTGTCAGTTTCATTGTGCGCTCTTGCCTGCAGCGTGTGCTCCCAATTCAATGACGTTTTGACGATGGTATCCAGGTCGTCGAATTTTGGTTCCCAATTCAGAGTATGGTGAATTTTATCCACGGCCGCGACTAGTGAAGGTGGGTCACCTGCACGGCGCGGTTTTTCAACAACGCTTATAGGCTGGCCGTGAACCCTCTCTATTGAGTCGATGACTTGGCGAACGCTGAACCCGTGCCCGTATCCGCAATTGAGTAATGTGGATTCTCCACCTGCGCGAAGGTAGTCCAGAGCTGCTAAGTGAGCGCTGCCTAGGTCGGTGACGTGTATGTAATCGCGGACCCCTGTGCCGTCGTCGGTGGGGTAGTCGGTTCCATATACGAAAAGCTGCTCTCGTTTACCAACAGCCACTTCGGCTGCAACCTTTATCAACAGAGTGGCCTTAGGTGTGGATTGGCCGATAACTCCCTCCGGATCAGAGCCTGCCACGTTAAAATAGCGAAGCACAACATGTGACAGATCAGACGCTGCGCTTAAATCTCGAAGCATTGCCTCGGACATCAGTTTGGACATGCCATAAGCGTTGATCGGTGCAGTTTGTAACTCTTCGTGGCAGGCACCTATGTTGGCCTCAGGTACGCCATAGGTAGCTGCTGTGGATGAAAATATGAAGTGCTTGATGGCATTGTCCTGGCACACCTGTAACAGATTGCGTGTACTGCAGGTATTGTTCGCATAATATTTCAGAGGGTTCTCAACGCTTTCAGGAACAATGGTGTGAGCAGCAAAATGCATCACCGTGTCGATATTGTTATCTTTAATGACTTGGCTCACAAGCTCCATATCGCCGGTTTTTCCAACAACAAGTTCGCCGTATAAGACTGCTTCGGAATTACCCGTAGAGAGGTCATCGAGCACCACCACAGTCTCGCCACGCTCGCCAAGTAGCTTCACGACATGGCTGCCTATGTAGCCAGCTCCTCCAGTCACTAGGATGGTGTTTTTACTCATTGCTTTCTGATGCTCGCTAAAGAGAACGAAGTGGTAATGCTGCCGCTATTATATAGGTAGCTGTCATTCGTTTCTTGGACAGGCTCCTGGCCGTGTACCATGCAAGAATCCCGTGTTGAAGAGAATTGAAAAGAGTGATGGATATTTGTGAGCAGGTGGCAAACGGTGCTGTTTTGCTCACGGTGAATCAACGCCTTGCCAGGCATCGTTCTATCCAATACCAGCAGTGGCAGCAGGCACGTGCCAGTGACTGGTGGGAGACACCGGTTATTCTACCTGCCAGGTCCTGGTTGCTGAATTTGCACGCTCAATTGCTTGCTAGCGGCGACTCAACCCGAACTTTACTGCCTGAGCTCTTGCAGCAGCAGGTGTGGCAGGAGTGCATTGACTCTGATGAGTCCATGCTCTTGCTCGATTCCAACGCTGCGAGTCGTGGTGCTAGACGTGCCTGGGAGGTCGCCTGCGCATGGCAGTGCCATCCGGTGGAGGATGATTACTTACCGTTAGATCAATTCGTATGGTCGCGATGGCGGACTCGCTATCGAGCAATGCTTGATGAAAAAAACAGCGTTGATCATGCTGCACTGGCCGACCATATCCTCGAACTACTGGATTCAGGGTGTGGTCTTGAAAACTTGCCCGGAAAAATCATTTTTGATGGCTTCTTGCAATTGCCACCTCAGCTGGAAGCGTTGGTATCCACTTTGAAAAACATTGGAGTTGATGTCGAATTACTGCGTTCCAATCCAGACGCTTTAGTCCATCCTGTTGAATACGAGGACGATGCGCAGGAAATGCTCGGTATTGCTTTACACATGCGAACTGAGCTTGAACGAGATGTTGATCAATCTCTAGGCTTGGTAGTGCCAGACTTGCAAAATCGCCGAGCTGAAGTCTTGCGTGCATTCGATCAAGTGTTTTACCCTACCTTAAGTCCTGCCCAGATTCGAGAAAAAGGTAGACCCTACGATCTATCCATTGGTTTACCGTTGGCGGATACAGCAATCATACAGGCGGCTCTTTCTATTGTGAATTTGTGTGTGGCGCAAATTCGTGGCAGCGAAATATCTGCGTTGTTGTTGAGTCCGTATTTATCAGCAGGCGAAGGTGAGTCCCGTCGTCGAGAGCAATTGGATAAACGTCTTCGAGACCACCGAGTTCGTAAGCTGAATTTTGCAGAACTGGACAACTTTCTGGATGACAAAGGACGATTAGGGAAAAAAATCAGAAAGTTGGCCCAGACAAAAAAGCTTAACCGGACAACTTTATCTACATGGGCAACTCGTATTAGCCAATGGTTAAAAGAGCTGGGGTGGCCTGGTTCTGGAATGGATACTGAAGAATATCAGGCAGTATCTGCCTGGATGGAATGCCTGGATGACTTGCAACTGCTCGACAACAATGAAGGTGTTAGTGCCAACGATGCGTTTAATTTATTATGTCGTCTTGCTCGCGAGCGCATATTCCAACTGGACACGCAATCAACTCCCATTCAGATCATGGGCCGATTGGAAAGTCATGGGATAGCGTTTGATTGTTTGTGGGTGGCTGGACTTGATTCTGAGCAATGGCCGCCTGTTGGATCTCCAACACCGTTTCTATCCATAGAGCAACAAAAAGCTGCTGGCGTTCCCGATGCCTCAGCCCCCGCGCGTTTGTCGCTTGCTGAGCGTGAATTTCTACAGTGGAGCTCTCAGGCACCTTTGCTTATAGCTAGTCGTGCAACTAGTCGCGACGGAAAGGAACTTGATGCTGCAAGTGTGCCTGCTGTGACTGCAAGTGAGCTCAATATTGAGCTGAGTGAAGTGAAATTGACTAGTCTGAAAAAAATTCAGCCTTTGGAAAATCCAGTAACAGAGCTCAGACAGGTTCTACGTCTGGATAGCATTCATGACACTCATGGACCTGCGTTGCCATCTGGAAGTGAAGTAAAAGGCGGTGCAAGGTTGTTCGAAAACCAGGCGCTCTGCCCGTTTAAATCGTTTGCACTACATCGGTTGTCGATACGACCTCTGGAAGAAGCGGGTTTGGGGTTGGATCCGCGACAACATGGCACGCTATTGCATCAAGTGCTGGAGTTCTTCTGGCAAGAGGTGCAGACACAGGATCAGCTTCTAGCATTTAGTGAAGAGAAATTTAACAAAGTGCTACTTCGGACAATCGATGCAGCGATTGATAAATGCGAGGTGCCTGCACCACTAATCGAATTGGAGCGGGCTCGACTGATTGAGTTGCTCAGAGAGTGGTTTGAAACCCAAGAGATTGTTAGACCAGCGTTTGAAGTTGTTAGCCTGGAACAAAAGCAGTCCATTGAGCACGGCGGTATCATCATGTCTGTAATGCTCGATCGTATTGATAAGGTTGGAGATGATCTGGTGGTGGTTGACTATAAAACCGGAGTGTCTAATTCAGTCAATTCGTGGGCAGATAATCGTATTTCCAACCCACAGCTACCTTTGTACGTTCTGACAAATGAAGATATTAAAGGTGCAACTTTTGCACAAGTCGCACGCAATCAATGCAAGTTCAAGGGTGTGACCAGTGAGATGGACATGCTGCCCAAAGTTAAGACCACGGTTATGAAGTCACGCAATGGTCAGGCAACCGAACGAGAGCTGGGTAACTGGGATGATTGGCGACTCCATTGGAAAGTGGCGTTGGACGCCGTTGCTGCCGAAGTGCGGCAAGGGTTGGCAACGGTCAGTCCCATGAAGGGTGCCTGCACACATTGTGAGCTAACGTCACTGTGCAGAATTGGCGATGAGCAGCTAGGCGACAATGCTGTAGAGCAATCTGAGCATGAGGTTGCAACTTCCGCCGCTAACACAAGTGCTGAAGGTTCCTAATGAGTGCTCCAGTTGATTCAGACGTGCGAGCCAGAGCTCTTGATCCTCAAACCTCTTTTATTGTGCAAGCCCCTGCGGGCTCAGGTAAAACTGAGTTGCTCACACGCCGTGTTCTGACCTTGCTGGCTACCGTGGACGAGCCTGAAGAAATATTGGCCATTACGTTTACTCGCAAGGCTGCCAGTGAAATGAGGCAACGAGTAGTTGCGACTCTTGTGAGTGTTGCGCAAGGTTCCGTGCCTGCGAATGACTATGAGGCTGAAGGTCACTCACTTGCATTAACTGTGCTTGAGCGTGATAAGGAGCGTGATTGGCAGCTTATAAAAAACCCGCAACGACTAAATTTGCGAACAATCGATGCTTTAGCTACCCAGCTGGCGCATCGGCTTCCGGTTACATCAGCCCTTGGAGCACCAACGGGTGTGGTAGAGGATGCTGCAAATCTTTACCGCGAAGTAGCCTCGCGATTTATTGATGAAAATATAGAGTTAATGCAACGTGTCTTGTTGCAGTTGGGCAATCGTTTGGAGCAAGCACAATCGTTGCTGGCCAACTTGCTAGCCAACCGGGATCAGTGGAAACGACACGTGTATGCGGTTGATGATCATGACGCGTTACGAGAGGCATTGGAAGGAATGTTGACTGAGTTGGTGGAGTCAAGACTAGCCAACCTACATGCCTGTTTACCCCATAGTTTAAATGATGTTCTTCCACAGCGTCTGCAAGTGGCCTGTGGCTTCATGTTGGAAGATGCTGGTGGTGATCTCGACGAGATTCCTTTCGAAATGCAACCATGGCTCGACATCGAATCCTTGCCAGGTCATAGCAAAAGTGATTTAAACGGGTGGGACGGTATCGGAGCTGCTTTGCTGACTAAACAGGGTGATGTTCGCAAGAGTGTCACTAAAACTATTGGTTTTCCGGCCAAGGGTGATGCTAAAAAGCGCGGTGTTCCGCCAACTTTGCTTGAGGATCACAAGCGGGAGATGTTGGAAATCCTGGAGTCGGTGCGCAATGCTCCAGAATTTGTGGAGGCCTTAGTTGAAGTCTGTAACCTTCCCTACCCTTGTTACCAGGATGATCAGTGGGAATTGCTGTCTGAACTTCTGAGTGTGTTGCCACATTTGTTACTGGAGCTGCAAGTAGTTTTCAGCGAACGTGGCGTCGTAGATTTTGCAGAACTCTCGGAACGCGCTCAGTGGGCACTAGGGCCTGATGACTCTCCAACAGATTTGGCCTTGTCCATGGATCTGTCGTTAAAGCATGTGCTTGTCGATGAGTTTCAGGACACATCGCAAACCCAGTTTCGACTGTTTAGCCAGTTGGTTCGTGGCTGGGACCAGGGAGATGGGCGTACTTTTTTTGCGGTGGGTGATCCTATGCAGTCCATTTACCGTTTCCGCGAAGGTGATGTGGCTCTGTTTGGTCAAGCCCGCGACTATGGCATTGGTTCTGTGACCCTAGAGTCTTTGACGTTGACAGTGAATTTTCGCTCAGCCCCTAATGTCATTGATTGGGTAAACCATAGTTTTTCAACGATATTTCCCAAGCGTGCTAATCCTGACAGCGGAGCTGTGCCGTATTCGATGTCCGTGGCCCATTTGGAAAACCCAGGTTCGGTTACCATTCATCCGCTCATCGATAAAGACAAAATCGACGAGGCCACGCTTGTTGCTACGTTGGCTGCAGAGGCCATCCATTCCGATCCTGAGCATCGCGTAGCAGTACTGGTAAGAGCTCGTGGCCAGGCGGCAGAAATATTTGCAGCCTTAAGGCAACATGGGCTTGCCTACCAATCGATAGACATGGATCTGGTTGGCGATCGACCCGTCGTCAGAGATTTATTGTCATTGTGTTTGGCTTTGCGTTATCCGCACGATCGTCTGCACTGGTTATCTTTGCTGCGAGCACCTTTTGTCGGTTTGACGTTAAACGACCTTTACGCGCTTATGCTCGATGCTGGGAAAATCTCCGTCATGGATTTGCTCAGGGATGCAGAACGTATCACCACGTTAAGCAACGATGGGCAAATAAGAGCTGGGCGATTTGTCGGCATTATAGAGCCCGCCATTAGTCATGTTTCCCGTGGTGCACTCATGCCGTGGGTTGAATCTGTATGGTTACAGCTTGGTGGGCCAGTTGTTTGTCGCGATGATGTTGACGCCAGTGCGGCAGAGAGAGCGATACGACGATTGGTTGCCTTGGAAGCAGAAGGCAGGCTCTGGCAGAAAAGTGTTCTGAATGATGTCATGAAGTCACTGTATGCTCAGAATTCAGAAGATGCGAATTGCCAGATTCAGGTCATGACCTTACACAAAGCAAAAGGTCTGGAATTCGACACTGTCATACTGCCTGCACTGGACCGGCAAACAAGAGCCGATAGTACGCAGATGCTGAACTGGTTTGAGAGCACTTTGGATGGCAAGCCTCAGCTGTTACTGGCACCGTTTGAGCAATCAGGTTTACAGTATGGTCAACGGGACAAGATTAATCGGCTGGTTAGGAAAGCCCGCGAGCGATGCGATGAGCAAGAGAAGTTGCGTCTGCTTTATGTTGCCTGCACGCGTGCCAAGCATCATTTGCATCTGATTGCCAGAAGTGCCCACATTGCCAATGGTCAGCTAAGGGCGCCGATAAATTCTTCGTTGTTAAAACCCCTTTGGCTGCTGCTAGAGTCCGACTTCAAAACAGCTGCAGAGCCTGCGATCGATAGTGCAGCCGCGAGCACACCATTAACTGATCCTGAAAGTTCGCAGCAACAGATGGTTTTCGAGATAGATGATGAGCCTTCATACCCGCGCTTAGAACGCTTGCCTACGGATGTTCAGTTCCCGGTCGCAAGATCATTTGAGTGGAGTCTGCGTGAACAGAGTGAGAAAGGTCCAGACAACAAGCTGGAATTTTTATGGGCAGGTCGTGAAGCGCGTGATATTGGAACTATCGTACACCTGCAACTTCAGTTGCTTGCATCTAATTCGCAAGGTTCTGCGTCGCATTTCGAAGCGAGTAATGAGCGCGTTATTATCGAACGGCAGTTGCGGAATTTGGGTGTGCCAGCGCACCGAGTTTCCACGGCAGCGGAACGAGTGGTGCATGGTGTTGAAAATGCGCTGAATGATGAAAGAGGGCAGTGGGTGCTTGCGTCGCACACTGACGCTAAATCAGAGTGGGCCCTGAGCGTGCCAGTGGATGCCACAGATCCTGCTCAGGGCGTTCAGAAAGTCGTCATAGACCGGACTTTTGTCGATAAGCATGGCACACGGTGGATTATTGACTTTAAGACAGGTGACCACCGTGGTGGGCGGGTTGAGGCTTTTCTGGACTCAGAGCAAAGCCGCTATAGTGATCAGCTTAATCGCTATGCTGATATCATAGCTAAAATAGAGAGTCGCCCGATCCGTGTTGGGCTCTACTTCCCTATGATTAAAGGTTGGCGGGAATGGCAGCCGTAGTTGACTGCCAACGCGCTGTGACGACTGTAAAGTAGTTGCTCTACGACGGCTGTTCCACGATGGCTGTTCCACGATGGATATTTACATGGAAGCTTCGCATTGGCATAAGGCTTGGTCTGAGAACCGCATTGGTTTTCATCAAAAAAATGTCAACAAACGCATGGTGCGCCATTGGCCATCATTGAAGTTGTCACCGGGCACTCAGGTGTTTGTACCCCTGTGTGGGAAATCAACGGACATGTTGTGGATTGCCGAGCATGGGCATCCGGTATTGGGCGTGGAGCTGAGTGCCAAGGCTGCTGTGGCTTTTTTTATTGATAACGAAATTGAATACGAGGTCAGTGAGCGTGACGGTTTTGAGATTTATGCGGGCGAGCACTCAGCGGTAGCTATAGAAATCTGGGTGGGTGATTTTTTTGATCTGTCACAAGATCACCTGGCGCTATGCGGTGCCTATTATGATCGTGCAGCCATGATCGCCATGGATACAAGTTTGCGGGCGGCGTATTCGTCTCATATGAGCGCTCTGATGAGATCCGGGTCTCGAGCTCTCCTGCTGGTGATTTCCTATGATCAGGAGAAGATGAAGGGTCCCCCATTTTCAGTGACTGATGAAAACGTTCGCAAATTATTGACTGAAGCCTTTGATATCTGCGAACTGGAGCACTACAGTGGTGCACAACGGCTGGGTAATCTTGCCGATAGAGGCCTTGAAACGCTCGATGAGTGGATCTATCTAATGAAGCGTAACTAACTGATTAATAAAGAATGCCAAAACCTATTCAACGAGTAATTGGATTCATCATCCTGCTGGCAACTGTTGGTATGGTCTCCTGTCAGGCGCTATTCAGCTAATTATGTCATTTGCGACTCGCATCAACTCTGACACCAAGCCAAAGGCTCTCTGGCGTGGACTGTTGCTCTATTTTCTGGCTTTACCGCTATTGCCTGCTGCGTTCGGATCATTGCAAGACGGCGAACCCCTGACGGCATTGGCTCGGTCTGCGGGTTTCATTTTGTTCGTTACAGCGGCTACACTGATTCGAAAAGGCATTCGTCTTGACAATGAAGCAGGGAAACGACGTTTGCGACGTCGCGCTAGCACTATTCAATATCGCATGATCGGCGCTGGTCTTGTAACGGCTGGCGTATTTATCGTTGCCTGGTTAGGATCAGGAGCACGTCACTCACTGTTTGAAAGTGTGTTGTATGCAGCGGCAGCACTTTTGGGGTGCTACTTGTATTACGATTTTGATCCAGCTCGCAAAGATCCGGAGATAGCTGCTGTTGGCATTACCACCGAAGAGCTGGTGGAGTTACTAGATGAAGCTGAGGGACGATTAGAGAGCATTGAACAATCCAGTCGCAAGATCAAGAACGTTGAATTCAAAGATCGTTTGCGCCGAATCGTCAAGGACGCCCGAGTTATTCTGGACACCATCGAAAGCGATCCTGTTGATGCCCGTAGAGCTAGAAAATTTTTAAAGGTGTATCTGGATGGGGCACAGCAAGTCTCGGAAGGCTATGCAAGAACCCATACAGAAGGCGAATCTCATGCGCTTGAAGACAATTTCCGCCGTGTGCTGACAACGATTGAAACTGTGATAGCTGAACAGCAAACGAAGTTGAAAGAAAACAATTTGTCTGATCTGGACGTGAACATTGAAGTGCTCCAGATGCAATTAGAAAAAGAAGGCGTCACCTGAACCGAATTTACGGTGCCTTTTATTAATGCAGGCGTTGTTCACTGAAGCCAATACGAATTTACATGAGGAAGTGTACCCATGAACGAAACACAGACGGATGTGATAACCGAGGTGGATGCACTGCCCGGTACTGAACTGTTACCCGATTTAAAGCACGACATTGTGCCTTATGAGAAAGTCGACGTTTCAGAGCGACGAATGATCGATCGCTTGATGAAAGAAATAGACCTCACAGACAGTAATTCAGTCATTTTCTTTGGCAGCAAGGCGCAGCAAGAACTTACTTCTATTTCCGACAACATGCTGGAAGGTGTACGTAATAAGGACCTGGGTTCTGCCGGTCGATCTTTAAACGATATGGTGAGTGTCCTGCGTGGGTTTGAAGTCGAGAATTTTGATCCCAATAATCAGCCGGGATTTTTCATGCGCCTTATTCGACGCATATTTGGTGGCGTTACGCCGGTTGCCAAATTCATTCAACAGTATGAAGGAGTGCGTCGTCAGGTAGATACTGTTACTGATGATCTTGAGAAGCACAAGACGCTGCTACTACGAGACATTAAATCGTTGGACAAGTTGTACAGTGCCAACCTAGATTACTTCCATAACCTGGAGGCGTATATTGTTGCTGGCGAGCAAAAGCTAAAGTACATAGATGACGAAATGGTTCCCGCCGCCGAAGTAGCAGCTGCTGAGGCAGATGATGTGCTTCAGGCACAAGAGCTTCGTGATTTGCGTAGCGGCCGAGACGACCTGGAACGCCGTATTCATGATCTTCGACTGACTCGTCAGGTTGCGATGCAAGGCCTGCCCAGCATTCGTCTGATTCAGGAGAATGATAAAGGTCTGGTAAACAAAATCAACTCTACATTAGTCAATACGGTACCTTTATGGCGTCAGCAGCTGGCACAGGCTGTGACTATTTTTAGATCTGCGGAAGCGGCAAAGAGTGTTAAAGCGGCAAGCGATCTCACCAACGAATTGTTAGAGAAAAATTCTGAGAACCTTCGTACCGCTAACAAGACCATACGTGAAGAGCTTGAGCGTGGCGTCTTTGATGTTAATGCCGTAAGACGCGCCAATGAAAACCTGATTGCGACAGTTGAGGAAAGTTTGCAAATTGCTGACGAAGGCAAACGTCAACGTGCTGAAGCAGAAAAGCAATTGGAGACGATGGAAGCAGAATTAAAAGAAACCCTTAAATCTGCGTCTGCACGTACTAGTTCAGCACCGGTTGCGGGAGTTTAGCAATGGGGTTGTTTAGCAGACTCTTTAGTGAATTTGTGGACGTTATTGAGTGGACTGATGACTCCAGTAATACCATGGTCTCCAGATTTGAACGCTATGGAAACGAGATTAAATATGGTGCAAAGCTTATTGTTCGAGAGGCCCAGTTTGCGGTATTTGTAAATGAGGGTGAAGTTGCTGATGTGCTTGGGCCTGGTACCTATGAGTTGGAAACCAAAAATTTACCCATTCTGACGACGTTACAGAATTGGCACCATGGTTTTGAAAGTCCGTTCAAGGCTGAAGTCTATTTTTGTAATGCCAGACGCTTTACGGATTTGAAGTGGGGAACAAAACAACCGTTGATGCTACGTGATAGCGAATTCGGTGGTCTAAGGATTAGGGCCTTTGGAACTTACGGCGTGCGTATAACCGATGCTCTGCTGTTTATTCGTGAAATTGTTGGTACCGAAGGTGTGTTCACCACCGATGAAATCAGTTCGCAGTTACGAAATCTGATTACGTCACGCTTTGCGACCATTATTGGTAGCTCCAATATACCGGTATTGGACATGGCGGCTAACTATGATCAGCTGGGTGATTTTTTAACGAAGCGAATTGCTCCTGAATTTGGAGAGTATGGTCTTGAGCTCACTCGTATATTGGT
>JBLIIE010000038.1:0-34500 GCA_047634635.1 Granulosicoccus sp.
ACGTGGTCACTACAGGCACGTTCACTATTCCAATGATGAAGCGTGTGGGTTTCAGTGGTGAGAAGGCAGGAGCTGTCGAGGTTGCATCTTCGGTAAACGGGCAGATTTTGCCACCGGTAATGGGCGCAGCTGCATTCCTGATGGTTGAATATGTTGGCATCAGTTATTTCGAAGTTGTGAAGCATGTGATCATACCTGCGCTAATATCCTACATCGCATTGGTGTATATCGTTCATTTAGAGTCCATGAAACTGGATATGAAGGGGCTTCCTCGTCGTACCGTGCCTCAGCCATTTATTCAGGCGGCAAGTCGTTTGCACTCGGTCTTTTCTTGATCTGCGTACTCAGTTTCAGCGCCTATTATGGACTCGGATGGCTCAACCCGATTGCCGGCGATTCAGCTGGGTGGGTGATTGCCGCAGGTATCGGAATTGTGTATGTGTTTCTGGCAAGTATCTGTTCAAAACAGCCAGATCTAGAAATTGATGATCCCAATTCACCAGTAATTGAACTTCCCGATCCTAAACCTACTATTCGATCTGGATTACATTACCTATTGCCCGTTATCGTCCTGATTTGGTGTTTGATGGTCGAGCACTTAAGCCCTGGATTGTCGGCGTTCTGGGCGACTGTACTTATGATTTTCATACTTCTCACTCAGCGCCCATTATTTGCAGTTGTTCGTGGTGAGAAAAGCTTAGGCAATTTCATAAGGCAAGGCTTCGACGAACTTATTGATGGGTTGGTTACCGGTGCTCGGAACATGATTGGTATTGGCATTGCGACCGCCACTGCTGGCATCATCGTCGTGCTGTGTCGTTAACTGGTGAGGGTTTAGTGCTCGCTGACCTGGTTGAAATAATAACGATGGGCAATTTGTTGTTAATGCTGTTCTTCACGGCAATTCTGAGTTTGATTCTAGGAATGGGTCTGCCAACAACAGCCAACGATATTGTAGTGTCCTCATTACTGGCGCCAGTTATCGTGACTTTAGGCCAGCAGTCTGGACTGATTGTGCCTCTGATAGCAGTACATCTATTCGTGTTCATCGTTGCGACAATCGCCATGCTGCTATTTGCCGCAGCAATACAGGGATGGTTTTTGGTTAAAAATCATTGGTGGGAAACCATCGCGTTACTACTAATCACCTTTACGTTATTTCGCCCTGGCTATTGGATGGACAAGGTCTCTCCGCCATTTGAGCAACGAACGCCTATGGAATTGGTGGAACTATTCGATAGCCTAGAACCCGGAACTAGCATTCGCCTTCGCATTCTGGGAGAGGACGATGTCGGTCGCGAACGCTCGTTTGTTGCTCCTTTGATTATCGGTGAGGGAGAAACTGGCCAGGAGAGATTAGAAAGTACGGGTCTAGAGCTGCTCACGCAGGACGATCAAGTCATTATCGATGGAATTGGGTTCGACTCGGCGGCTGAAAAATCAGGTCTTGACGTCGACCAGATTATTCAAGAAGTGTCGATTCCACGATCATCATTGCCCAAGCAACTCATGTTTATTCCTGCACTGCCACTGATGGGATTAATTTGGAAGCTGCAAACAGGTCGCAGAGAAACTAAAAATAAGTTAGCCGATCAGGGAGAAGTGGGTAATGTTTAATAAATTATCGGTGCCAATAGACATGTCGTCGCCGAAAGCAGGGTTGCGCAGCTGCCCTCGAGCTCGGGAATTACAGGATGCTTTTGGCGCTGAGGTCCATTTGATGTCGGTGCTGCCTGGGTACACCATGCCATTAGTTGCATCGTATTTTCCGCTGAGTGCCGTGGAATCAATGAGAGAAAAAATAATAAAAGACCTGGCTACACTTGCTGAGCGTTATTTTGACGAAATGCCCATGATTTCAGTTCGAACCGGCAAACGTGCAAAAGAGATTCTGGACTTGGCTGAAGAGTGGGGGCCGGATTTGATTGTTTTCGGGTGTAGCCCAAAGGATGTAGTCGGCGGTGAATTGACGTTGGGCACGTGCGGGCTCGCCGTTTCTGCGCGTGCAAGATGTAGTGTGCTGGTAGTGAGGTGATATTGTTGGAGGATAAGTAATCCTTATCCTAACAATCTAATAAAATAATTGGATTTAATGCTCTGCCGACCGTAATCTAGTGCTCATCTGTATGTGCGAGTGAATTAGGCGAAATGGCAATAGACAAACCCTCTGTGAGACTGGGCGTTGATATCGGTGGTACGTTTACCGATGTTGTAATGGAAGTAGGGACTGATCTATATTCCACGAAGGTGCTGACAACCTACAGCGCTCCTGAAGGCGCGATAGTTGATGGCCTGCAACAGGTCTGCATAAAAGCTGGTATTGATGCGTCGGCGGTAGAGCAGATTATCCATGGCACTACACTCGCAACCAATGCCCTTATAGAGCGTCGTGGGGCGAAGACGGCGCTGATTACCACATCCGGATTTCGCGATGTCATTGAGATGCGTACCGAATCCCGATTCGAACAATATGATCTGGATCTGACCTTGCCGGAGCCTTTGTTGCCCCGCCAACAGCGGTACACCGTGACTGAGCGAATCAGTGCTCGCGGTGAAGTGCTGATAGAGCTGGACATGACTGAAGTTGATGAGCTAGTTGATGCCATTGCTGAGGCAGGCTACGAAAGCGTGGCCATAGGATTAATTCACTCCTACCTGAATGATCAACACGAGCGTGCGATTCGCGATGTTATTAACGTGAAGCTGCCCAGCGTCATGGTGTCTATTTCCAGCGAAGTGTCTCCGCAAATGCGTGAGTACGAGCGTTTCAATACGGTCGTGGCTAACGCTTATATAAAACCATTGATGAAAAGCTACCTGGGCCGCCTGCAAGGTGAATTAAAAAAAGAAGGAGTCGACTGTCCGGTATTTCTAATGCATTCGGGTGGAGGCATTATCTCTATCGATAGCGCTGCAGAGTTTCCAGTGCGCCTTGTTGAATCTGGCCCAGCTGGTGGCGCAGTGTTCGCTGCAAACATTGCCTCTCGTTATGGTCTAGATAAAGTGCTGTCATTTGATATGGGTGGCACTACTGCAAAGATATGCCTGATTAAAAATCAGACCCCAAAGACGAGTCGTGTGTTCGAAGTGGCTCGTACCTATCGCTTCAAGAAAGGCTCAGGAATGCCTATTTCCATTCCGGTTATCGACATGGTCGAAATTGGCGCAGGAGGTGGATCATTAGCCAGTGTAGATGCCATGCGTCAGATCCGCGTAGGACCGAACTCTGCAGGTTCAGAGCCAGGTCCAGCTTGCTATGGTCGCGGCGGGGAAAAACCTGCAGTAACAGATGCTGATCTTGTACTGGGGAAGCTAGACGGTAACAATTTCGCTGGAGGATCTATCATCTTGCACGCCGATAAGTCGGCAAAAGCGTTAGAAAACGTGTTGGGTAAGGTGTTGGATATGGATGCCCAAACTGCTGCCTATGGATTAGTTGAGGTGGTGGATGAGAATATGGCCAATGCAGCACGTGTTCATGCTGTTGAAAATGGTGAAGACTTGTCTGAGTACACCATGATTGCGTTTGGCGGAGCAGCACCACTGCATGCTTCACGTCTGTGTGAAAAGCTGGGTGTTGAACGTTTACTTGTGCCACCAGGTGCAGGTGTGGGTTCTGCTATTGGTTTTCTTCGGGCACCTTTCAGCTTTGAGGCTAATCGGAGTCTTTACATGAAGTTGTCTGATTTCAACGGGCTACTGGTTAGCGAGCTGCTTGCAGAGCTTTCTAGTGAAGCGACTGTATTTGTAAGGTCTTGCGATGCTGACGCACCCATCGCCTGCGAATTCAAAGCCTATATGCGATATTCAGGGCAGGGTTGGGAAATACCTGTGCCACTCACAGGTGAGCAAGCTGCAAATCCTGACGTTGAAGTTTATCAGTCGCTCTTCGAAACTGAATATTCCGCTTTGTTTGGTCGAGTAGTGGATGGAATGGACATTGAGATTACTGTGTGGGCGGTTAATGCAACGACACCGGCTCAGGTAGAGGAGTCAATCCAACTTGCAACAGCTGATGGAATAGCGCAGCCAAGTGAGAGACGAATGGTGTTTGATGCAGCCTTGGGTGTAAGCGTTGATGCGTGGGTCATGCACCGCGATGATTTGAAAACAGGGCAGGTGCTAAGTGGCCCTGCGGTTGTTACTGAAGATGAAACAACCATCATCATTCCGCAGAGTCGGCAAGCCATGCGCCAGATAGATGGTTGCATCGACATCACGGTTCAGTCATGAGAAATCAAATGAGCAACAAAACGTCTAATGTCGCCAAGCAAGTCATGTGGAACCGCCTCATCTCGGTTGTAGAGGAACAGGCACAGGCACTGGTCAGAACAGCATTTTCAACATCAGTTAGAGAAGCGGGTGATCTATCCGCAGGTGTTTACGATACTGATGGACGCATGTTGGCGCAGGCTGTTACAGGCACGCCAGGTCACGTCAACGCAATGGCCGATGCGGTGCCTCATTTCATTCGTCGTTTGGGTGCTGAGAATATTTTTGAAGGTGATGTTTACATCACCAACGATCCCTGGGAAGGCACCGGCCATCTTCACGACATCACAGTTGTCACTCCTTCATTTTTTCAGTCTAAGCTTGTAGGATTCTTTGCCTGCACAGCACATATTGTTGATATTGGTGGTCGTGGTTTTGGAGCCGATGCTAATTCAGTTTATGAAGAGGGCTTGTATATTCCTATCATGAAGCTTAGTGAGAGGGGCAAACTTGATAGCACACTGATCAAGATTATTCGTGGCAATGTTCGCGAACCAGATCAGTTGGTTGGTGATATTTATGCGCTGTCTACGTGTAATGAAATCGGGCACAGACGCCTCATCGACATGATGCAGGAATTCAATCTAGATTCGCTGAACGACATTGCGACGTTCATTCTGGATAATTCTCGGCGTGCAACATTGGAACGCATTAATGCTCTAACGCCGCAGCAAGCCAGTGGCGAAATGCGTATAGACGGCTATAGCAATCCTATCGATTTGAAAGTTAAGTTAACTTTCGAGAAAGATCGTATTCTGTGTGATTTTGAAGGCACATCAGGACTGGATAAGAAGGGCATTAATGTTCCTTTGGTTTATACGAAGGCGTATGCCTGTTACGCGCTAAAGTGTGCTGTTGCCCCGGAGATTCCCAATAACGCAGCTTCACTTGCACCGTTTGAAATTACCGCTCCTGAGAACTCCATTGTCAATGCTGTGCATCCTGCACCGGTTGCTCTACGTCATGTCATTGGTCATATGATTCCGGACACGGTCTACGATGCATTAGACAAAATGCTGCCAGGTAAGGTTCCAGCAGAAGGCGCAGGTTGTCTGTGTAACTTCCAAGTATCCCTGCGGCCACGAACCGATGAAGTCACTGACGCTGATGATATCGCAGCGAGGGACGTGGCGGTTCGCTCAGAGGTTTTGACCTTCAACTCTGGTGGCTCTGGTGCAAGGCCCACTCAAGACGGTATGAGCGCTACCGCTTTCCCTTCTGGTGTCATGACTATGCCGATTGAGGCTACTGAACATGTAGGGCCTGTGATTATTTGGCGGAAAGAATTACGACCTGATAGCGGTGGTGTTGGGAAATTCCGCGGTGGCCTTGGCCAATATATGGAAGTGGGTGCGGTAGAAGGGCATGAGTTTGATTTTCAAGCTATGTTTGATCGTGTTGATCACCCTGCAAGGGGCCGGCAAGGCGGTGGAAATGGTGCCCCCACAAAAATTCGGCAAGATGACATGACGCCTATGCAGGGTAAGGGGAAGCAGTTTGTACCGCATGGTCGTCGAGTTGTATTATCGTTTCCAGGTGGTGCGGGCTATGGCTTGACATCAGAACGTGATCCGGCTTTGATCCGTCGGGACCTGGCGCGAGGCTATATTTCTGCAGAAAGTTGTCTACAAAATTATGGTTTCAGTCAGGCTGAAGTTGATTCTGTGCTGGAGGCAGTTAAGCGAGGTGAGGAAATTCGATGAACAGCACAGCGTTGCAATCACCGAAACAAGCCTCTTACGATGTCGTAATTGTTGGTGGAGCCATGTACGGATCGTCTGTTGCCTGGTTCCTGTCAAACAATCCTGACTTTAACGGAAGTGTGCTGGTTGTCGAGAGAGACCAGACGTACGAGTTCACCTCTACCGCACACACGAATAGCTGCATACGCCAGCAGTTCTCTAATGAAGTGAATATTCGCATATCCCAATTCGGAGCTGAGTTTGTCAAGAATTTCCGTGAGTTCATGGGTAACGACGAGCGTGTGCCTGACGTAGTTCTGCAAAGCTTTGGTTATATGTATCTGGCTGACAATGACCAATTTGCGACAACGCTTCAAGAGCACCAAAAGGTTCAAAGTAGTCTGGGTGCAGGAACCAAGTACATGACGGCTGACGAAATTCAACGCGATTATCCTTTCTACAACTTGGAAGATATTGTGGGTGGAAACCATAACCTTAAAGATGAAGGTTACTTTGACGGGAACACATTGTTTGATTGGTGGCGTCGTTCAGCAAAAGAGAAGGGCGTTGAATATGTGACCAACGAAGTAGTTTCTATGTCGCTTAATGCCAATGGCACACGAGTGGAGAGTGTCACCTTGAAAAGTGGTGACGTTATCTTTTGTGGCACTGTCGTTAATGCTTCTGGTCCAAGAGCTGTGCTGACATCACGTATGGCTGGTATCGAAATTCCAGTTGAGCCACGTAAACGCTACACGTTTATATTTGATGCAGAGCAACCACTTGATCGTGATCTACCGTTAACAATTGACCCCTCTGGAGTACATATGCGTACCGAGGGACAATACTATCTGGCAGGTTGTCCCCCAGATGATGATCCGGCGGTCGACTATGATGACTTTGTGCAAGATCACAGTATCTGGGAAGAGAAAGTCTGGCCTATCATTGCAAATCGCATTCCCCAATTCGAGGCCATCAAGCTGACCAATTCCTGGGCTGGTCACTACGCGTTCAACACGCTTGACCAAAACGCCATTATCGGCCCACACACGCAAGTTGAGAATTTTATCTTCGTCAACGGATTTTCGGGGCACGGTTTTCAGCAATCACCCGCTATGGGCCGTGGGGCAGCAGAGATGATTACCTTTGGTGAATATCGCTCCCTGGATCTGTCACAATTTAGCTTCAGGCGAATTGAACGCGGCGAGAAATTTGACGAGAAAGCAATCATATGAAATATCCGATAAATTCATTTACACAAGCACTTAAAAAAGGTCAAAAACAGATCGGCCTTTGGGTTAGCCTGCGAAACAATTTTGCAGCTGGGGCTGTCAGTACTAGTGGCTATGATTGGCTACTGGTTGATATGGAGCACAATCCAAATGACCTTTCCACGGTTTTGACCCAGCTAGACGCCATTGCGACAGCTGGCAGTACAGCCATTGTTCGTCCGCCGTGGAATGACACGGTTCAAGTCAAGCGCCTGCTCGACATCGGTGCTCCCGGTTTGTTATTTCCCATGATTCAATCGGTTGAGGAAGCTGAGAAAGCAGTTGCTGCAACCCGTTATCCACCCCGTGGAGTTCGAGGTGTAACTGGCACATCCAGAGCCAATGCATTTGGCAGAATAAAAGATTATTACCAGAGAGTCGAAGAAGAAACGGCAGTGCTCATTCAACTAGAAACACGTTCAGCCGTTGAAAATGCGGTTTCTATTGCAAGTGTTGATGGTGTGTCGGGAGTGTTCTTTGGTCCTGCGGATATCGCTGCGGACATTGGCAAGTTAGGACAGCCACTGTGTGATGAAGTCTGGGAGCTGATAATGCCTGCTGCAAAAGCACTGATGGAGAAAGGAATACCTGTAGGCACACTAGTGGCAGATGCAGATTTTGCAGCGCGGCTATTTAAAGAAGGCTTTTCCTTTGTGGCTTGTGGTTCCGATCTAGGGCTACTTATTAATGGCGCAGACAACTTACTAGCAAGCGTTAAAGAAAAAATGTCCTGATCGGTTTTCAGGGTTGTATCCGCTTACAAACATTGACATAAAATTGCTATGAAACTCGTATTAACAGGTGCTGCAGGAAGGCTGGGGTCGTATTTACGCGAACCCTTAACAAAACTGTGTGATGTGCTGGTATCGACCGATCTTGCTGATGATATTGGTCAGTGCTATCCGGGCGAACGATACGAGAAGGCAGATTTGTCCAGTCTGGATGACATGATGGGAGTCATAGAAGGTGCCGATCAGGTTGTACATTTTGGTGCTTATGGTGATGAAGGTTCATTCGATACCATTTTGAGCGCTAATATTGTGGGCGCCTACAATGTGTGGGAAGCGGCCTATCAGCACAAGGTACGCCGTGTTGTCTATGCAAGCTCCATCCATGCTGTAGGTATGCATGATCGAACTGACTTCATTGGTACTGATGTTCCACATCGGCCTGACACATTTTATGGCCTAGCCAAATGTTTCTCAGAAGATCTAGCCAGTATGTACTGGGACAAGCGACAAGTTGAATCTGTTTGTATGAGAATTCTTTCTTGTGCGCAGGTTAATAATGCAAGAGCTTTGGGTAGCTGGTTGTCCTACGACGACCTGATTCATTTGGTAGAGCAATCCATTAATACGCCAACAACAGGCTTCACAGTTGTATACGGCGTCTCTAATAATGACCGAGCGCCAGTGGATAATGCCAAGGCAAGTTTTCTCGGCTACCGCCCAAAAGACAACGCTGAACAGTTTGCTAAAGAAGTACTGGCAGCAGAGCAGCTACAAGATCTCAACGACGCGACCTATCTGTATCACGGTGGACCTTTTGCCTCAGTCGAATTGGGCAACAGCGGTGTGGCTAGTATGAACATCGTCCAAGACAGCAAGAAAATCTGATTAAAAGGAGACGGAGAAGAATGGTACTTTGATTTTAAAAGGGGACGGAGGGAATAAACTTTATTCCCTCCGTCCCCTTTTAAATCTTATAAGACCCAGTGGTTTTAATCCCTCCGTCCCCATTAAGAGGTGGCAGCTTATCGATGAGTGCCTGAAGTAAGGTTCTGATGACTAAGGCGTTGAATAGATGCCATAGAAAATGCGTTCCGGTGCCAAGCGTCGCATCACAGGTAGCTATATCAATGCTACGGAATCCCAGTGATGCGAGAAACAAAGCGGAGGCTACTAGCAGTTGATTTCTCATTGCGTGGCTGCTTAGGTGTGCGAGCATCGAAAAGGCAATCAGAGCGGCTAATGCAGGTAGATACTGTAGCGATCCGTTGAATATCAATGGGTTTGTATTAACACCAGTTCCTAATGAATCAGATGTCAATGCATGCAGGCTCAACATGACCGCACTGATGATTAACGCTGCAGCCAGGGCTTTCCACCCGTTCTGTCCACTCAGTCGATAAATGATGAGCAATATGTAGCTGCCTACGAACATCCAAATGGGAATGATATCGGCCTGAGCTGCCCAGTTTGTGGCAAAGGTGTGGAACAACAATGAGCCTATCCCAATCATCCCCGCGAGGATGATGACACCCTTCTCACAATAATCACCATATGCCCTAACGCCTAGCTTTCTCCAGGCCAATATGGCTACTATGAGAAACGCAATGTTGCTGACAGCGTTGAACGGTTCGTTCAACAGACCGATAGCAGTTCGTTCGCAATATAAGTCAATCACTGTGTTTTTCGCTCGAGTACATTCTTTGAAGCTGCTGTTAATGCCATAGCGCAAAGAGAGACACTAGTGCAGTTAGTTCTCGTAATCAAATAGTCTTGGATAATGCTACAGATAATCTCCTGCGCAATCAGCGAAGGGTTGGATTCAACAACCTTGGAAACTGGTGGTACAACGAATACTGATTCGAAACTTTTTCTAACAGGCGATGGATCTGCGAAGTCCTGCTATTCAGTGGCTGAATATTCACAGGCTGGCATAGCCGCAGCTGTGCTCGAAGTGCAGCGTTTGCGTGCGAGCGTCTGGTCACTCGACACGCCAGCGACAGTCAATCGGGAGCTAGCTGCTGCATGGAGCCTCAACAGCGTTCAACCCATCGGATGGTCTTTACCTGCGGTTTGGGACGAATATGCCGGAGACTATAAATGTAAAGATGGCTGGATCCGATTGCACACCAATGCAGTTCATCACCGAACGGCTGCATTGGCCGTTCTAGGAGAGCCAGGTACTCTGAATGTTGCTAAAGAGGTGGTTAGTAAAAGGATGGGACTTGAGCTTGAAGCAGACGTTGTCGCAGCAGGGGGGGCGGCAGCTTTCATGATGAGTCAGGATCATTGGAACTCACACGCGCAAGGTATTGCCGTTAACGCAGAACCGATCGTTGCCTGGTCTGAGGCTCAGTCCAATAGCACGGGTCTGCGATTTTCTCTGAATACACCAGAGCGACCACTGAAAGGTATCAAGGTGCTGGACTTGACCCGTGTTCTGGCAGGGCCCGTGTGTACTCGGTTTCTGGCGTCAGTAGGAGCCGAGATACTAAGGATAGATCCGCTCAGCTGGGATGAAAATGCTATTGCATTTGAGACGACCATTGGTAAACGTTGCGCTGGGCTGGATCTCAATGAGGCTTCAGACCGTGTCACGTTTGAATCCTTGCTTGAACAAGCCGACGTATTAGTGCATGGCTATAGAAGAGATGCGCTGGAGAAAATCGGGTTTGGTGATTCAGTGCGTACCAGCATTAATCCCGATCTGATTGATGTTGCTTTGAATGCCTATGGCTGGACAGGGCCCTGGAAGAACCGGCGCGGCTTCGACAGCTTGGTACAAATGAGTTCGGGTATAGCGCATGCTGGACAACAATCATTTGTTGCTGAAAAACCAGTACCACTGCCGTATCAGGCGCTTGATCACGTTACCGGATATTTGATGGCTGCATCAGTGGTACGAGCAATACGGGAAAAGTACACTAGTGGTCGAATATTTGCTGCGCGTCTGTCCTTGGCACGGCAAGCAAAGCTGTTGCAGGATTTAACTGCATCAGTAAATGAAGAATCGGGTAATGCTAAACATGGTGATTCGCTGAAAAATACACTGGCCTCAATTGTCGATTCCCATCTGGTCTCGGCAATTGAAATTACACCTTGGGGCGATCTGAAGAGATTACGGCTGCCTTATGAAATAGATGGCGTTCAGTTGGGATTTAGTCATCCGGTGTGCAAGCTGAGGAGTTCTGCACCTACGTGGAGTTGATATAAAGAGACTACTCATAGTTCCCTCTAGAACAGGTTTCAGTAACCCTCAGGCAAAAAAGCATCGCACCTGTAAATACGAGTGACACATCGTATGCTGTCTGTTTTTCACTAAGCCGTGCACTCAGCGGTTAAACGCGGTATTTCTGGTGATGAAATATTGGTATCGACTCATTAGTCATAAATCCAAGTTAGCATCATCATCATCAGCCAGCCACTACAGTGTTTCGTGTATAACAGCGGTACGTGTGAACGGTTGCAGTATTACCCTGACATCGATGGTTAGCTTGAATGTGTATGGAATTTGCGCGTCGGACGAGACGTTAGCTGAGGCACTCTCTAGTTAACGGGCAGGGGTCGGTGTTACGCGTTTGTGCGGTTCAGGACCGGCGGGAATGACCAGTAGCTACAAAGGCGAACGATCAATGGATTTCAGTGCACGAATTCAATACCATCTGGGTGAGTTGGAGGTGGCTAGCGATCCGTCTTCTCCTTACCATATACAGCCAAAGTTCGATGACACTGATCAGGCGATTCTGGATATTGGTTGTGGTATTGGGCAAACATTGATTGCCAGTAAACTTGAGGACCGTCAGTTGGTGGTTGGCATGGATATCGAGATGGAGCCACTAGTGTATGGCAGCAAGAACTACGAATCCATTCAGTACATGAATGGAAATGCAGAATCTCTGCCGTTTGCTGCCTGTTCATTTGATAAAATAATATCCCGAGTGGCCTTGCCATATACGTTTATTCCGCATTCGGTTGCTGAATTATCGAGGGTGCTCAAACCTGGTGGCTCAATTTGGGTCACTCTGCATCCTGTAAGTAAAACGATGCAGCAATTGGCAGCCTCGACTAAATCTCTTGATATCAAAGGAATGATTTTTCGTAGCTACACCATCATGAATGGCGTTGCGTTTCATGTGGCAGGCAAGCTATATCGCTGGCCACGAGACAACCTCATGGAGTCCTTCCAGACTCGCTATGCCATGACTCGCTGTCTCAAAGAGAATGGGTTTGAAAATATCGAATTCGAGAATAATCGATATTTCAAATGTACGGCTACCAAGAAGCGCTAACTGCTTAACCTTGCCAACTCACGTCTGAACGGAAGAGGCGACTCATTGCTATTATTGACGGGGGCATCAAGTTCGCGGGCATAGCGATGCCCTGCAAACGTTGCCCAGGCAATAGGCGCTGGAGATTCGGCATCTCCAATGAGCTTTATACTTTTGATGCCATGGTCTGCCCACGCTTCTTCCTGTTCTAGTAGTGCGTGCCAAAGTTCGTCATCACCGCTTCGAGATGTCACCATGACAATAGCATCGCACATCATGTCTTTAGGTTTTTGAGAGTATGTATCAACATATTGCAAACCTTTGTCATAGAGTTCAGTGACTGCTGTGTTTTGCATGATCTTCACATCGTGTTCTAACAGGCGTTTATGAATAAAGCCTTGTTCTAGTGTGTTTAAGGTCCATTCAGAGACATAAGCTGATGGTGTCATTAGTGTTACGTTGGCACCGCCTCGAGCGAGCTTTTCTGCAATGACAGCCCCCATGTAATAGTGATCGTCATCGAACACCACAACATCCCCTGTGACAGAGGCGCACGCCATGATGTCGTCTGGGGTGTATACCGGCAGTGAGCTTTGCGTTTTGATCGGTTTGACGTGGAAGCGTGATACGCCGTCTCTACGCCAGTGTGATCCTGTTGCCAGAGCGACATGTTCAGAACCAAACTCTAGAACATCTGCAGCGCTAAGTTTATTGTTCGGATAGATATTCACATTCGGTTTCTGACTGATTTGGAATTGCCGATAGTCACGTACTCGCCCCCAAGCGGATAAACCGGGAAGGGTTGATTCCCGGCTGACTCTGCCTCCAATTGTGTCGAGTGCTTCTGCTAAAACAATTTCATAGCCACGGTTCGCCAGTGCCAGTGAAGCTTCTAGGCCGGCTGGTCCGGCACCAACGATAAGCACGCTATCGGATTCACCTTTAGGATTCATGATTTCTGGGTGCCAATCCCGGCGCCATTCTTCCATGAAGGTGGGGTTTTGTGTGCATCGTGATAGTGATTGGGTCATATCTCCGGTAATGCACATGTTGCAGCCTATGCATTCACGAATATCTTCAATGCGTCCTTCGTCAATTTTCCGCGGTAGCCACGGATCTGCAATGGAAGGCCTGGCGCACCCGATCAAATCCAGAACACCGGTATTCAACTGCTTCACCATGACATCTGGTGAGGTAAACCGACCAACACCAACTACTGGTCGGTCGGTGAGTTCGCGTATGCCTTTAACCAGATCGTGTTGTGCAGCTTCCTCTTTAAAGCGGGAAGCCCCGGAGCAGTCTTCCCAACTACCGTGTGCCAAATCCCAAAGATCGGGTAGAGAGTCGTGCATGCCAACAAGATCGCGTACTTCATTGTTCGTAAAACCTAGGTCACCGACTAATTCGTGGAGAGATAGTCTTAACGTAATGCCCATGGTGTCACCGACTTCATCTTTTGCATCGCTAATCAATTCACGCATTAAGCGAGTACGGTTCTCTAAGCTGCCACCGTACTCATCAGTTCTATGATTAGTCAGCGTAGATAGAAAATGTTGAATGACACCAAAGCCATGTGCACCATACAGGCAGATTAAATCGTATCCCGCTGTGCGAGCGCGACGAAACGCTTGGCGATGCCATAGACGCAGGTTGGCAATGTCACGTTTGTTCATGCTACGTGCACTCACAGGATCATTTGTGAAGGTACGGACAGGCAGTGCCGTGGGTGCCATGGGAACTTCGCGACTATACAGGTTGGGTCCATTGATGCCGGGGTAGGCAAGCTCGATACCAGCAAGTGCGCCCCCCGAGCGGATACTGTCTGACATTCGAGCCAGCATTGGAATGTCGTCATCATCCCAGAGCCTCAATTCAATGTATGGGCTAATCTCTGAGCTATGGTGCATTTCCACCTGCTCGGTAAATACAACCCCCCAACCTCCCTCCGCCTTTATTTCACGCATGCGTGCGACAGCTGTCGGATCTCTATAGCCACCACCATTGCAATGCGGTACCTGGTAGAAACGATTTGGTGTAGTGACAGGACCAATGTCCAGGGGTTCGAAGAGACAGTCGTAACGAGGGTCGCGATTTTTGGTCATTTGTTTAAAAATCCTGTCAACACGTTTCGTGTGTTAATGCCAATCTCTTCCACGGCATATCCGCCTTCCATAACGAATAATGTTGGTAGGTCCAATTTGGCAAGGACTTTTCCATAGGTGGTGAAATCGTCAGAGGTGAGTTTGAAAAAGCTGATTGGATCGTTTTTAAAAGTATCCACACCGAGGGATATCACCAAAGCCTCTGGCATGTAGCGTTGCACTTGTCTCAAGGCATCTGCAAGTGCATCTCCCCAGACAGAGTAGGGTGTGCCTGGCAGCATGGGGTAGTTGAAGTTGTATCCTTCGCCGTAGCCTTTACCCGTTTCATCCGCGTAGCCAAGAAAGTGAGGGAAGGCATGCATCGGGTCGCCATGCAACGACAGAAACAAGACATCGCTACGCTCGTAAAATATATCCTGAGTACCGTTGCCATGATGAAAGTCCACGTCAAGCACGGCAACCTTAGAGGCTCCCTGATCTAGAAGCGTTTGTGCTGCAATGGCGGCATTGTTGAGAAAGCAGTAACCACCATATAAATCGATACCGGCATGATGCCCCGGTGGCCGGCACAATGCGAAGGCACTGGAGTTATCGGGCCCGAGTAGTCGCGCTGCCGTTTGGGCACATGCGGCACTGCTAATCGCAGCTTCGTGTGTACCACGGGTAATGGCTGTCTCTATTGCCATGGCGAAGTAGCCTAAACGACCATCAACATGAGTAGGTTCCCTTTGTTGCATCCGTCTTGCTGGAATGACAGTGGGCAACGCTTCACCATTAAATCCTTCAGCTTCCCATTGATTCCAGATGGTTCTGAGAAAATGCAAATAGTCATCCGAGTGAACTTTCCTGACAGTGCTCATATCAAGTTCGTCTGGTTCTTCAGGTGCGCTAAAACCGCTTGTTGCAAGTGCGTGGACGATATAGTCCCAGCGTTCAGGGCATTCATAGGGTCTTACCAATTCGCCGCCGGAAAGCTCTCCTTTAGGAAAGTGCAATTTGTGTTGGGGACTGGCAATGGTTTTCATAGGAATCGATTAAAGGTTAGTGTGTGCTCACAGTCGTGCCGGGAAGCAAGCCCTTTTCAAGTTGCTCATGGACGTGTGCGACAAATAGTTTTGCCAGCTTGCTGCGGGCAGCAGAGGCGTGATTGAGCAAACCCAAAGTGAGTGCGCTCAAGTTACCTTCAAGAGGTATGTACACAAGCTCATTGCCATCTAATGTCATTTTATTGCCTGGTCTGACATTCGCTAAACCATAACCGTATCCCTGGCCAACGATGGAGCGCATCACATCAATTTGACGAGTGGTTGTTAGGAGCGTAGGCGACAGGTTCAGTGACTGGAATAGAGATAGGAAATATTCCCTACTCAGTGGAAGATCTAACAATACTAATGGCTCAGTACATAACTTCTCAAGTGAAATACGTTTACGTTTTGCGAGTGGGTGGCTGCGTGCAAGCACAGCATAGGGAGCCAGGCTTGTCATAGGGGTGAATTGCAACCCAGCGGGTAAATCCAAATCGTAAGTGATCGCAATGTCAGCCTTTCCATGCCAAAGTTGGTCAAGGATGTCCGCTTGATTCGCTTCTCGAATATTCAAGGACACGTTTGGATTCAATGATTGAAACTTGTGACAAACACTGGGAATGACAAACGGTGCCAGTGCCGTGAAGCTCAATACGGTGAAGTGACCCGATACCCCTTCTGTGAGTTGCTCTGCCGTGTGTTCAAGTTCATGGCCTTGTCGCAGCAACGCTTTGGTATCGCGAAGCATTTCAGTACCAGCCTGGGTTAACGACAACCCTTGTGCATGATGTCGGATGAACAGGGTGATGCCAAATTCAGATTCTAGCTGACTGATCGCTGATGATATAGAAGGCTCAGATACATTGATGTGCAGTGATGCCTGCCGAATACTCAAGGCATCGCCTGCTGCAACAAAATAGTTGAGTTGGCGTAGTGTGAACCTCACCTGCTTAGACAAAATCTGCCTGACAATGATGCTCTAATGTAGAGATTGTCTGGCTCATGCGATAGAAGCCACATTGGGATTGTGGTCAACGGGTATGACAGCTATCACATCAATTTCAACCAGCCATTCAGGTTGCCCTAGTGCAACGACCACAAGCCCTGTAGAGATTGGAAATACACCCTTAAGCCATTTGCCTGTGACTTGGTAAACTGCTTCGCGATAGCGTGGGTCAGTGATGTAAGTGACCGTCTTGACGATATGACTCAAGTCACTGCCTGCCTCAGTTAGCAGCTGTTTGATGTTTTTCATCGCCTGCTCTGCCTGGGCTGCAGGGTCCCCCAACCCAATGAGCTCACCGTCGAATTTTGTACCTACCTGTCCACGTAAGTACACCGTATTACCCGCTTTAACTGCCTGAGATAGGTCGTTGTCGAGAGTCTGGTTCGGGTATGTCTCCCGGGTGTTGAACATGCGAATACGGGTGTGGGTAGGCATTGGTGTGTCCTTAACGCATGATTCGGTAGTGTGTCTTGATACAGTGCATCGGGCAAACAGTATTTTCAAGACTATTGCTTTGGTAAAACAAAAGCAACGCAAAGTAAAGAATTGCTAGTTTTATGCTCGTGGGCATAACACTAAATTGAAGGTGCATTCGCTGCTAACTTTTGGCTATGATGTAGAGGATCAGCCGGAAATGAATATGCTCAACAGTCAGAAGAACGACCAAACAGATGAAATACTGGCCCTGGACAAGCACTTGGTGCATTCTTTCGCCGATTTGCATTCGCTTGCAGAACCAGATGCTCGCACAGTTATAACGCAGGCAGAAGGGGCGTATGTGTTCGATGCTCGAGGTGAGCGTTATCTTGACGGGATGGCAGGTCTTTGGTGCGTTAATGTTGGGCATGGCAGGCGCGAAATTAGTGCAGCTATTGCTGACCAGTTAAATACTCTGGATTATTTTTCAACGTTCTACAATCTGACTCACCCGACAGCTGCCACGCTAGCCGCAAAAATTGCCAAGCTTGCACCTGGCACACTCAATCATGTGTACTTTGGTAACTCTGGCTCTGTTGCCAACGATACCGCTATTCGTATCGTGCATTATTACTTTAATCGTTTGGGTAAGCCGAGTAAGCGCAAAATACTGTCGCGCATAGGTGCTTATCATGGGTCAACCCATTTGGCGATTGCCATGACAACGCCTGCATATCGGGAAGGTTGGAACAGCGCGGACGAACTTGTACACTTTTTACCGTCCCCCGATGTTTATCGACGGCCTGATGAAATGTCAGAAGCACAATTCTGTGATCATTTACTGGAGGACATGCGAGCACAAATAGAAGTGCTCGGTGCTGATACCATTGCCTGTTTTATAGCCGAGCCCATCATGGGAGCAGGCGGTGTCATTGTCGCACCGCAGGGCTATCACGCACGTGTTCTATCGCTTTGTCATGAGTTCGAGATTCTGTATATTTCGGACGAAGTTGTCACCGCCTTTGGAAGGCTTGGGCACATGTTTGCATCTGAAGCCGTTTTTGGCATTGTGCCGGATATTATCTGTTCAGCGAAAGGACTTAGCTCAGGCTATCAGCCCATTTCAGCCACCATCCTTTCAGAGGAAATATATGATGTCATTTCGGCTGAAGGTGGAAAATTTCTGCATGGCATGACGTACTCAGGTCACCCTGCCTGTTGCGCCGCTTCGTTGGAAAACATACGGATTATTGAAGATGAAAAAATCTGTGAACGTGTTCTGACACTGGGGCCACTTTTTGAAGCGAGCTTGAAACGCTTGTTGGTGCACGCAATTGTGGGTGATGTACGCGGTAGTCATTTTATGATGGCTGTTGAATTTGTTAAAAATCGTCAAACTAAAGAAGCTTTTCATGATGATATCGGTGTAGGAATGCGTATTTCCAGGCATGCTCAAAGCCTAGGGTTAATAGTGAGGCCTTTGGGTAGCATGATTGTATTGTCACCACCTCTAATTCTCACTGAAAAGGAAATTGATGATGTGGGGCGGATACTGTCCGAGAGTATTGAGGCCACTATGCGTGAGCTTGTCCATGAGCAATTGCTTTAGCCGCTACTCAATTCAGAACAACTATCGCCAACACCTGTGAATAAAAAATCCGCTAATAGTAGAGCAACTGATGCCGCCAACAGCGTTGCGATAGAACTGCGTAGTGTCAAAAAATCCTACGGTGATGCAATTGCTTTGCATGACGTGTCCTTAACCATTCAAGACAATGAGTTCTTTACATTGCTCGGACCATCAGGGTGTGGGAAAACCACACTTTTGCGCATCATTGCCGGGTTTGAAAATGTGTCGGCGGGGTCTGTTTACCTACACGGCAACGAAATAGCTGGATTGCCTGCAAACAAGCGGCCTGTTAATACGGTATTCCAGCAATATTCATTGTTTCCACATATGAGTGTTGCGGACAATGTGCTCTTTGGTCTACAAATGCGAAACGTCCCAGCTGCGCAGGCTAAAAAACGTGTGGCAGCCATGCTTGAGCTTGTGCAGCTTGAAGACTTTGCGCATCGACTGCCCTCACAACTATCGGGTGGACAACAACAGCGTGTTGCCTTGGCTAGAGCACTAGCTCCAGAGCCTGAAGTGTTGCTATTAGATGAACCTCTTTCAGCATTGGACTTAAAGCTAAGACAGGCCATGCGTATCGAGCTTAAGCAAATACAGGAGGAGGCTGGCATTACGTTTATCTTCGTAACTCACGATCAGGAAGAAGCACTGACTATGTCTGATCGTATCGCTGTTATGTCCGCAGGTCATGTGCAGCAAATCGGATCATCCCACGATATCTACGAAGCGCCGATTAATCGTTTTGTTGCAGATTTTATCGGTGAGAGTAACTTGCTAGAGTCGACAGTGTTGCAGCAAGGTAATGGACACGTGGTGTGTTCGCTACCGGGAGGGGCCACGGTCACGGCAGAGCATTCAGGCAATACAGAGCAATCGCGAGTCGGCACAAAAGGTCATATGTGCATCCGGCCCGAACGCTTGAGTTTACTATCACATGATGCTGTCGATGAAAGCACACTCACAGGTGTTGTGGTGCGACATGTTTATCTAGGAACAGATACGCAATTGGTGGTTCGGCTCGCAGATGGGGAGCAAGTGCAGCTACGCACTCAAAATACAGAATTGAAGTCAGCTTTACCTATTGCAGGTTCTACTGTGCGGTTACGCATTCAGTCGGGCAGCGCCCGGTTTCTGAGCCACTAATGGCAGGAGGCGCAGCCAGTAGTGCACCTGTAGATGGGTCTGTGTTCGCGGGTCTACGACATCGCTTATTGCTACCGTCTTGGTTAACGATTGGCATTCTGCTGGTTATTCCTGTTCTGCTCATGCTGGTCTATTCGTTTCTGACGAAAGAGTTTCGCGGTGGGGTTGTCTGGGAATTCTCGTTAGCAGCCTACGATCAGTTTTTTCTCGATAGAGGTTTGTTTGGTGATGAGCCACTGAAGATTGAATGGACGTATATGACCATATTCGGTCGATCAATACTGCAGGCAGCTATAGCGACGTTCTTCTGTTTACTCATAGGCTTTCCCACCGCCTACTACATTGCTACGCGGCCTCCCTCTTCAAGGGCGATCTGGCTGTTCATGATTACAGTGCCTTATTGGGTGAATCTTTTAATTCGTACGGTATCCATGAAATTTCTTATTCGGGATACAGGCCCGTTAAACCATTGGCTAATGCAGGCCGGTGTTATTGCAGAACCCATTCGCCTGATCAATACCGACATAGCGGTACAGCTTGGATTGTTTTATTCCTACCTGCCATTCATGGTGTTGCCCATTTACGCAGCGGTTGAGCGGTTCGATTTTGCGTTAGTAGAAGCTGCCCACGATCTTTACGCGGATCGATGGACTACGCTCAGGCGCATACTGATTCCTGTTGTCAAGCCGGGTATTATTGCCGGATGCATATTGGTGTTTGTTCCAAGTTTAGGTGCTTTTCTGGCACCTGACTTATTGGGTGGTGCGAAGAATTTCATGATCGGATCCCTGATCGAAGAACAGTTTAAAGGCAGCGCTGGAAACTGGCCTTTTGGTGCTGCTGCTTCCATGATCCTGTTGTCCTTGGTGCTTGTGGTCTTACTGTTCTATGCACGCAATGAATCGCGGAGTGGGCAATGAGTAACTCACGCAATAAGATAAAGTCGTATCCTGGGTTTGGGGTTTTAGCCGCTGTTTGTTTGGTGCTTTTGTATGCACCGTTGCTTGTTGTCATGGTGTATTCATTTAACGACAGTGCATCGATTACCCGCTGGGGCGGGTTTAGCACCCGTTGGTACATTGATGTGTTCACGGGTGTTGAGGCCAGCAAATTTAGAGTGGCTGCCTGGAACTCCATCAGCATTGCGCTAATGGCTACTATTGCTTCAACAATGATTGCAACTTCAGCGGCAATTGGAATGACGCGGGGTGGTTATTGGCGCGGTAAGTCAGCAAGCTTTGCTTTAATTAATTTACCCATCATGGTGCCGGAAATTGTAACGGCGGTTGCGACATTGATTTTTTTTAGCGCAATCGGATTCAAAACAGGCTATTTGAGTATTTTGCTTGCGCATATTGTATTTTGTATTCCCTTCGCCTATCTGCCTATTGCGGCACGATTACAAGGTATCAGTAGTTGTTATGAAGAGGCGGCTATAGATTTGTATGCCAGCCGCTGGCAAGCCTTCAGATACGTGTTGCTGCCTATTCTATTGCCAGGTGTCATTTCAGGGGCGTTGCTAGCATTTATTGTTTCACTGGATGATTTCCTTATTACCAATTTTGTCAAAGGCGCAGGAATTGAGACTCTGCCTACTGCTATCTTCGGTGCTGTAAAGCAGGGAATTAAACCCAATATCATGGCTATTTCGACTTTGATGTTGCTCGTATCCGTATTTTTTGTCACCGTGTCCTGGTGGATAGGTCGGACAGGTGGCAAGTCGGGGACAAATGTATCCCATTAAGGATTTTTACTAAAACCATAACTTTTTAAATCCCAAGGAGTGTTGCATGAAATTGAGAAAACAACCGCGCTTAAAAACCTTACTAGCCGCCACATTGGCGACCGGTATGCTGACCGTTGCCGGTGGAGTTCAAGCGGAAGGCAAACTTAGTATTTATCATTGGTTTGAATACATTCCTCAGGAGCTTCTTGACCAGTTCGCCGCAGAAAACGATATTGAAGTCACCATGGACACTTTCGACTCCAATGAGTCGATGCTGGCGTCACTCAAAGCTGGGAAGCTAGGCAGTTACGATGTCAGTGTGCCTGGCGATTACATGGTTGAGATTATGCGCAAAGATGGCATGCTCGATTCCTTTGAGTCTTCAGAGCTTTCCAACTTCGGTAACATCGAAGATCAATGGGTTGATGTCGGATTTGATCCGGGTCGTAGGCATTCCATTCCGTATCAGTGGGGCTCAACCAGTTTTTCCGTTAACCGTGATGTCTTTGATGGAGACATTCGTACCACCAGCATTTTGTTTGATCCACCTGAGTCTTTGGCAGGCAAAATCAATATGCTGGACAGTCAGGGCGAAGTAATGGCTTTGGCCTCGATACACTTGGGTATTCAACAATGCAGTAACGATAGAGCAGAACTCGAATCGCTCTTTAGTCTGCTAAAGGAAGCGAAGCCGAAATGGGCATCTTTTAATTCAGATGGCGCAAAGGATGTACTGGTTTCAGGTGATGCCGCTGTTGGCATGATCTGGAATGGTTTTGGTGCCAAAGCACGTAACGAGGGTGCAAACATTGAGTACTCCTATCCTGCAGAAGGTTATGTAGTGTGGATGGACAATGTCGTTTTGTTAAAAGATGCACCAAACCGCGCGAATGCGTTGAAGTTTATGGACTTCCTGTTAGAGCCAGTAAATATCGCAGCTGTTACAAACTTTGCGCAATATACGGCGGGCGTAAAAGGTGTGCATGATCTACTAGACGCAGATTTGAAGGCCTCTCCGGAAGCGAACCCACCTGCAGATGCACCTGCTGGTACGTTTGTGCAAGTCTGTGATGAAGCAACGCAAGGCTTCTACGATAAAATCTGGACTGCGTTAAAGAAGTAACAATAGGAATGACATTTTCTCTGGTAGCACGTTGTAGCGACACCGGCATGTTCGGTGTCGCTATCTCCTCGTCCTCTCCGGCTGTTGCCGCTCGATGCCCCTATGCGCGGGCTGGTGTCGGAGCGGTGTCCAGTCAGAACATCACTGACCCACGTCTGGGGCCAGAGGTGCTGGATGCGTTGGAGACGCATGGGCATGCAAACGAGGCATTAGCTGCGGTCATGGAGCAACATGAGTTCAAAAGCTATCGGCAAGTGCTTGTGGTTGACCATAAGGGAATAGCCGCCGTACACTCAGGTGAACATGCATTGGGTCATTGGTCGAGTGCAACTGGGACAAATGTTGCCAGTGGTGGAAATCTACTGGATAATATCGGGGTGCCGCAGGCTATCGTCGACGCGTTCATAGCCAGCGATGGGCATCTGGGTGATCGGCTAATCCATGCAATGAAAGCGGGCTTAAGTGCCGGTGGTGAAGCGGGTCCTATACATTCAGCCGGCATGTTGTTGGTGGATAAAGTGTCTTGGCCAGTGGCTGACCTTCGATGCGACTGGAGCGATGCGTGTCCCATTGAGAACATTGCATGGTTGTGGGATATCTACAAACCGCAGTTGGGAGATTATGTAAAAAGGGCTTTGAATCCAGGTGAAGCGCCTAGCTATGGTGTACCTGGTGACGATTGACACAGTCGCTTTACCAACTTTTCGAGCATGACTTCACACTGATTCATCTGATCAATACTGATGAATTCATCGGGCTTGTGCCCCTGGGCCATGGAGCCCGGGCCGCAGATGACACTGGGAATGGACAGCACACTGCTGAATAGTCCTGCTTCGGTTCCAAAAGCCACCTCTGTGCAATCATTCGCACCTGTTAACGATTTAACAAATTCAACAGCCCAGGTATCTTCAGAAGTGTTCAACCCAGGATACCTATTGAATATTTCGAATGTGACTGAGGCTTCTGGTATGCGTGCCTGATGTCTGGCGACTGCGACTGTACTGTGTTGGATGATGTCATCGAGTAGTTGTTGCGCATCATCTTCTGCTGCATTACGTACCTCAAAAGCGACGCTACAACTGTCAGGAACGATGTTGAGCGCGGTGCCGCCACTAATAATGCCTGCGTGAACCGTAGAGTAAGGTACTTGGGTAGCGTCACCGCCTGCAAATGGTGCGGCGAGTTGCTCTTGTAGTTCTCGCAGGTGTGCAATAAAGTCGCACGCCAGATGAATGGCATTCAATCCGTGAGGTGCCAGTGCCGAATGTCCAGCCCGTCCTGTAAAAGTCGCCCGTGCGCCAATTTTCCCCTTGTGGCGAATGGCAACACTCATCTCCGTAGGCTCGCCCACAATGCACAGGCAAGGCTTAACAGTGTGATGCGACAGATGATCGATGAGTGAGTGGACTCCGACGCAGCCAATTTCCTCATCGTAGGAGAGAGCCAAATGCAGTGGTGATTGAAGTGGAATAGTTTTAGCGTTTGCCATGGCGCTCAATGCACAGGCTACGAACCCTTTCATATCGGCTGATCCACGTCCGTAGTAACGACCATTCTGTTCAGTCAGGCTGAATGCTGGTTTTGTCCAGTCTTGACCATCTACTGGGACCACATCGGTGTGCCCGCTCAACATAACTCCACCGGTAAACGGTGTGTTACTTCCGTCAGGTCCGACGGATGCATAAAGATTTGCCTTGCTGCCATCGTGGTTTGGAATCAGCGTTGATGCAATGCCATTGCTTTCCAACCAATGACTCACGTAATGCATGAGTTCAATATTCGAATGACGGCTAACCGTATCAAAGCTGATCAGTTGGTCGAGTAAATCTCTAGTAGTCACGTGATTATTCCTAGCGTGGACAGGTGTTATAGCACCTGCACGTGTCTTAAGACACGCAGTTGTAGGTCGACATATGAAGCGATGAACAGCGAAACTTAAGCATGGAGAATACGCTAATGACTGATAGTAACAATAGACCGAGCATTCTGGTGACCGGAGGTGCAGGTTATATCGGTAGCCATGTGGTCAAGTTACTGGGCGAGCGTGGTGAGAATATCGTTATTCTTGATAACCTTTCCACTGGAAATAAAGATGCAGTGTTATTCGGCACGCTTGTTCAAGGTGATACGGGTGACAGAGATCTAGTTGCCCGTATTCTGCGAGAGCATAACGTTGATACGGTGATGCACTTTGCCGCCCATACCATCGTACCTGAGAGTGTTGAAAATCCACTGAAGTACTACTCAAACAACACACAGAATACGCTGAACCTTTTGCGCTGTTGCTCTGAGGCTGGTGTTGATAAATTTATCTTCTCATCAACTGCTGCTACCTACGGTATCCCAGGTGATAGTTCCAAAGCGTGTTCCGAGGACCTTCAGACAGCACCGATAAACCCTTATGGTATGTCAAAGCTAATGTCTGAGCACATGCTGAAAGATTTGAGTTTTTCAACCAATCTGAAGCACGTGATTCTTCGCTATTTTAATGTCGCAGGTTCTGACCCGTCAGGAAAGATTGGTCAATCCACCAAGAAAGCCACTCTGTTGATCAAAGTAGCTGCCGAAGTTGCACTAGGTAAGCGAGATCAATTGATGGTATTCGGTACAGATTACGACACCCCTGATGGAACCGGTATTCGTGATTACATCCATGTTACGGACCTTGCTAGTGCGCATCTGTCGGCATTGGATTATTTGCGTAAAGGTGGGGAGTCTACGCTGGTCAATTGTGGATATGGAAAAGGTTTTAGTGTCCGGGAGGTCATTGAAGCGACACAGCGTATTCACGGTAAACAACTCAAGGTTGTTGAGCAGCCAAGACGGGCTGGAGATCCCCCGGCATTGATTGCAGCAGTGGAAAAAATTCATAGAACACTGGATTGGACGCCAGAGTTCAACGACTTGGATGTCATTGTTAAAACATCATTGGATTGGGAAGAAACTTTGAGTCGCAGGCAAGTAGGAAAAACCGGATAAGGCTAATTCAGTTTTAACTGATTGGTGTTGTAAAAGCCCTTAACCTCGTCGCCGGACTATCGACAATGTTTACAAAATTAGTTGTAACCCGAAAGTTAATTATCAATTTGGTATTAGTTGCCATGTTGCTGTTCATTAGTGCTTGCAGCAGCATGAGTACGACCAATCGTGTAACTTTGGACGTCAGTGAGCGATGGGCCATTTTGCCCATCAATAATCTCTCACAAACCGCACAGGCCGATCTTCAGGCGCAAACACTCATTGAAACGCGATTACGTAAACGCGGTGTATCTGCCGTTGACACATATATACCCGTTACACAAGTCAGTTTACGTAATCTGCTTGATCCGGCCACTGATCTTAAAACCTCTATTGAGTGGGCAAAACAGAATGACTACCGTTATGGATTAACCGGCAGTGTCAACGAATGGCATTACAAAGCTGGGGCCGATAGAGAGCCAGCTGTAGGCATTAGTTTAAAGCTTGTGGATTTGTATAGCAGCGAAGTTGTTTGGCAAGCTAATGCAGCTCGGACGGGCTGGGGCTATGCCAGTCTTCCCTCGGTTGCGGATAAAGTTATCCGCGAGTTATTGCAAGAGGTTCAACTTCGCCCAGCAACGCCTTAATTGGGTCTGTAATCATGAATGACTTGTTTAAGGAATCTTCCGGAAAGTCCCCTAACCGAAAGTTATCCCTGCATTATTGGAAGAATGCGTTTCGTCGAGGAACGACTGAAAAGCCCCGTGTTATCGAACTTTTGTTTTTCGCCTGCCTACTGCCGTTTGGTGGTCTTTTAGCATTTCCAGAAAACCCAACGGGTATCGCTTCAGGTTTTCCGTGGGTTGTTGTGGGATCTATTGTATTCGCAGCCCGATATGGCAGTGGCTGGGGTGTTTCCTGCGCCATAGCTACCGGGTTGTTTTTGCAAATTCCAGCAGAGGCTTACGCATCACTGGCTGCACAACATGGCACTCTCGCTCTGGGCACAGTTGTAATCAGTATGCTGGTTGGCGATGCATCGTCAACATGGCGTAGACGCAGTCGCAACTCAGAGGCAGAAAATGAATATTTACGACACCGCCTAAAAGAATTCAGTACGGATTATCACGTTCTTAAAGTGTCTCATGGCCTACTTGAAGAATACATGGCAGGGCAGCGTCTGAGTTTGCGTGAGGCACTACAACAACTCAAACCTGTGTTGACATCGAACAAGCAGGGCATGGAAGCAGGTGGGGAGTTGATGGCAATCTTCTCTCATTTCTGTTCCATTCAAGTGGCGGGCCTTTACGCTCTTGATGACGATGGGAAAATTGACAACACCCCAGCCGCTATTCACGGCGACATGATTGAATTACCAATTTTCGACACCCTGCTTCGTACGGCATTGGCACAAAAGGAAATGGTTAGTATCAAGCTTGAGTCTCTGGCTGAAAATCATCATCAGAGTAGTCTTCTAGCGGTAGTGCCTCTGGTTGACACGAATGGGCATATACACGGTGTGCTGGCCATTAAGGATATGCACTTTATGGCCTTCCAGCAGGAGAATCTAAATCTGTTGGCATTACTTGGCTTCTATGTTGGAAATCAACTGACGCGTTCTCGTGGTGAAGCGCTATCACGGGCAGACTGGTTCCTTGCAGAACTCGACACCGTAATACGCTTTGCACAATCTCACGACACAGAGTCGTCGTTGTTAGCCTTGAAGTTCTGGAATATCGAAGAAGCATCGGAGGCTGCAGTGTATGTCAGTGAGTCCATTCGAAGTCTGGATGCCTCTTGGATTGTCACTGACAAAGATGGTGCCTCTGTGTTGTGTTTGTTGTTACCGCTAATGTCCGAGACACAATGCATAGCTTTTGTGCACCGAATGAATCGCCAGGTTGATAAGAAGTATTTTAAAACCCTAGATATAATGCTATCCGACTCTATGGTTACGCAAATTACCGATACGGATACAAAAGCAAGTTGTCTTAACTTTCTTGCAGAGCTTGTAGGGGAGTCTGTGCTGTATAGGGCGTTGAATGTTTCCGGTGATGCAGGAGATCGTGCTGGTGCTGCTTAAACTGTTTCTCTGGGTCGGGGTCGCTGTATCCAGTTTGGTGCAGTGCGTGATGCTGTCGAGTCTTGTCACAGATGACTTCTGGATCGGCACACCGGCTATTTGGTTATCGGCTCACGCCTTGTTAAGCGCCCTGGGTGCAGGATGTGCTGCTAGAGTGCTATCTGATGTTGCAAGAGAGCATAAGCAACACGGTCGCTTTTACATACTATTATTCTGTTTGGCGTTTTTGATTCCATTCGCAGGTACAGCTGCCACGTTTGTGTCGTTCTACTTCGGATTTCGGGAAGCGCTTGTCAGGCACAGAGAACCTGACTACTGGCAACTGACGCCAAGGGCTGAACTTCCGTTTACTACGCCTAAAGGGCGTGTTGCCACAAACGTGGATAGCCGGGGTTTTATAGAGCATTTACTGTACTCCAAAGACAACGATGATCTGTATCGCAAAATCTTGGCTGCTGCAAACATCCGTAGTGCGCTGTCTGCTACTACTCTAAAACAGGCGATGCGGCATTCTGACGAACGAATCCGGCTCACGGCCTATAAGACTCTTGATAAAAAAGTGTCTGACCTTAATCGTGAAATTCAGTCACTCGAAGCTCGTGTTAATACGAGCGATAGCATTGAGAGTTCCAATACCTGGCTGCAGATAGCGAGTAACTACTGGGAGCTTCTAACCATTGAAAGAGGCGAGCCAGTCGCTCGTAAGCAACTACTAAAAAAAGCATCTGAGGCTGCCATTCAGGCAGTTGCTGTGCTTCCTATAAACCGGAACGCACATTTCATATTGGGTCGCGTCTCCTTGATGCAAGGCGATACACGGCGCGCCAAAGTCGCCTTAGAGCGCTCTATGGCCTTGGGCATGCCCTCTGACAAAGTACTCCCTCAGTTAGCAGAGGCTGCTTTCATGCAACATGACTACCCGAGAGTCAAAGAGCTCTTAAGTAGGCTGGGTCCTGCGACACGTGTGTATCCTCCACTATCGCATGTCGCGGAGTACTGGACATGAGTGACAGCGAAACCGAGATGACCACCCCACATGCGAATGTATGCCTGCTTCTTGAGGGTACCTTTCCGTATGTGCGTGGTGGTGTGTCAACCTGGGTAAAGCAGATGATTGAGGGTATGCCTCATCTGAGCTTCTCAATTATCTACCTGGGCGCTGATAGAGAAACTCAGGGCGAGCCGTCCTATGAATTACCGGCAAATGTTGTTCATCTTGAAGCCCACTTTCTACTTGATGAAAGAATCGAAGAGGAGGAAGGTAGTAACTGGATGGATCGAATGCAGTCTTCGTTTAAGTCTTCATCGAATAAAAAAGTGCGAAACCAACAGTTCGTGCGCAACAGCGAACTGCATAGTGAATTATGTGACACCGATAAACCGCTGAATAGTTCTGTAACCCATGAGTTTACCGATCTGATGGCAGGCTCAAACTCCATAACTGAAAAAGATTTAAAACAGAGTCGAGGGTCTTGGGACACTATTCGTGAGAAGTATAACGATGCGCCAGAGGGGCTGGATTTCAACCATTTTTTCTGGACAGTGCGTAGTATGCATTCGCCTCTGTTTACGCTGGCAGACATTGTCAAAAATGCCCCACCTGCAGATCTATACCATTCTGTTTCTACAGGTTATGCAGGCTATTTGGGGGCGATGCTGCAAGGAGCTACAGGCAAACCGTTTGTCATATCTGAGCATGGGATATACACGAAAGAACGAGAGCTGGACTTGGCACAAGTCGACTGGATTCCCGAACAGCTTGATCCTTTTAAAGTTGGCTTAAATGACAATATGAATTATCTGCGTAGTGTCTGGATACGGTTTTTCCTGTCTCTGGGCCGAATGTCTTATAGCACCGCCAATCAGGTGTTTACTTTGTATGAAGGAAATCGTCTTCGACAGATCAAGGACGGCTGTCCCGAGGAAAAATTACGAATTATTCCTAATGGGGTGAATGTGAAGCGCTTTCGCCCGGTACGTCGCAATGCTACGGCAGCAGTTCCGCCAGTGCTCGCTCTTATTGGTCGAGTAGTGCCTATCAAGGATATAAAGAATTTTATTCGTGCCATGCAAATAGTGCGTACTCAATTACCCAACGCACAAGGTTGGCTATTTGGTCCTGAAGATGAGGATGAAGACTACACACGGGAATGCAAGATGTTGGTCGAGAGCCTGGGACTTTCGCATGTTGTGAAATTTAAGGGCTTTGGTAAGCCTGAGGAAATATTCCCGGCTGTCGGGCTGTCAGTGCTGACCTCGGTTTCAGAAGGTCAGCCTCTGGTTGTGCTTGAAGGTTTTGCGGCGGGTATCCCTGCGGTGACGACAGATGTCGGTAGTTGTCGTGAATTGATAGAAGGCATTCATATTGAGGACAAGGCATTGGGTGAGGCGGGTTCTGTGGTGCCCATTGCTGACCCTGCCGCTTTTGCCCATGCCGCTGTAGCTTTACTTTCGGACCGTGAGTCCTGGCAGCAAGCGAGTAATTCAGCTATTGCGCGTGTGGAAGCCTACTACGACGAAGATGACATGATTGATCGCTACCAGCGTGTATACGAACGGCAGATGGCTGTTCATTCCGATGAGCTTCTTAAGGATGAGGCGGCGTAGCATATGGCGGGCATTGGGTTTGAACTTAGAAAATACCTGGACGACGACTCGTTTACAGGCACGCTAAAGGCCTATGGATTTGCCGGGCTTATAAGTGCAGGTCCTTGGGTACTGTCTATCCTGGGCGTTATGCTCATTGGCATCATTGCGTTGTCGCAAAACTTTGGCGGTAACAACATAAAACAGTTCACAACCTCTGTTACCTGGATTATGGGTGCATCTTTAGTGCTAACTGGTTTGCTTCAGTTGGTATTCACTCGGTTTGTGGCAGACAGACTATTTGAAAAGCGCGACGATATTGTTAACGCAAACTTATTGGGGGCTATTGCTTTGACAACGGGCGTCAGTGCTCTTATCGCCCTGATTCTTGCCTTCACGTTGTTTGATCTGTCGTTCTCTTATGAGTTCCTAATGGCCGCAAACTTTGTCACGCTCAGCAATATTTGGATTGTGGTTATCTTTGTTGCTGGTCTTAAGCAATTCAAACTTATCCTGTATGCCTTTGCCCTGGGCTATGGAACTACACTCGGTTTATCTATCCTGTTGCTGCCCTACGGATTAAATGGCTTGCTCACAGGCTTGCTGGTTGGCCATGCAGTGTTGTTGTTTTTGATGGTAGGTGTTGTGTTGCCTGAAGCTCCCATTCGTGCACAAGTAAGATTTGATTTTCTAAAACTACGATTAGTATTCCCTAGCCTGATCGCCATTGGGTTTTTGTATAACCTGGGCATCTGGGTAGACAAGTTTTTGTTTTGGTTAACGCCTGGAACCTCAGAGGCAGTTATCGGGCCTCTGCGCGCGTCCATTATCTATGACCTACCCATATTTCTCGCGTATCTGAGCATTATCCCCGGCATGGCTGTCTTCCTGCTACGAATAGAGACAGACTTTGCTGAAGCCTACGAGGGCTTCTTTAATGCTGTAAGAGGCAATGCCAGTTTGCCAGAAATTGAACAGCTGGGAACCCGTATGGTTACATCAGTTAGGGAGGGTCTCTATCAGATTGTCCGTGTTCAAGGTGCAACGGTTTTGATCCTTTACTTATTAGGGCCTGCGTTGGTGGATTGGTTGGGTATATCAGCAGCATACGTTCATCTTTATTACATTAATCTGGTTGGCGTTGCTGCTCAGGTTCTAATGCTTGCCGTTTTAAACGTACTTTTCTACCTGGACAAGTTGCGTGACGCCCTCATTCTCACGGCCACACTGTGTATCACGAACACGTTATTTACGTGGATAACGTTGCAGCTGGGTCCGGAATATTATGGGTATGGATTTGGTCTGTCCATGACGGTAACTGCATTTATCGGAATCATTCTGTTGTCTAGGGAAATGGACAATATAGAGTTTCATACTTTCATGCGAGCCAGGCATGCAGCAGGAGCGGTAACATGAAGTTATCAAAGCTGGGGATCATTACTCTTTGCAGTGCCGTCTGCCTGTTTCTACTCACTGCCTGTCAATCCGTAGGTGACAAGGTTTCCAATACAGCAACAGAATCTGGTGGTGTTCCTTCTTCGGAGTATTCGGCTATCAGGGTCTCTGCCAATAAATCTTCTGACAACTCGAACCTATTGTCGTTGACTCAAGGTTGGATGCTGGCGCCTCTGTTGAATGAAAGTGTCACGCTGGTTGCGGGGGACGCAGCTACTACCTTGTTAGAAACACATCTTAGACGTCGAGGTGTTCCATTAAGAATAGGTGCGGGGATAACGGGCCGGTACGCTATCAGCGGTAAAGTATCCCGATGGCACTATCAAGGTAATGTCAGTGGTCGTCCGATCGTGGCGCTGAGGATCAATGTCACAGACTTAGCAACTAAAAATGTCGTCTGGTCTGAATCAGAAGAGGCAACCGGCGCGCGGCGACAGACCCTTAGTGGACTTGCAGATCAACTCATCGCACGACTATCCGAGAAAATCCCGCTAACACCTGAGAATGAGGCTGTTGATTTCAACATGATGGTTGCCTCATCGAAGACTTCATCACAACGTGTTCTCGATGAACCTGCATTAGGTGGTGCAGTTACTACAGATGATTCAGGAACCAATAGCCTGCAGGAATCTAGCTACTTTTTAGATACAAACATCCAGACAGACCAGTCATTGCAGGGGCGCAGTACAGCGTTTTACTACGGTGTTAAACCTCCGGTAGATGTGTTGTCTCAATTCGATCGATTAGTTGTCGAAGCTGACAACATGACGCCTAATGAGCTACAGAGCCTGAGAGTCGACGGTACCCGCATATATGCCTACTTAAGTGTTGGAGAAATTGGACCTGAGCGTAGCTATTCCGACTCTATTGATCCTACTTGGGTATTGGGTGCTAACCCATCCTGGAATAGTAAAGTACTGGATTTGACTAAACCTGTAGTGCGTAAATTTCTGCTTCAACAAGTGGCTACCTTGCAGGGCGAAGGCTATCAGGGTTTATTTCTGGATACGATGGATAGCTTTACGCTGTACGCCAAAACGGATGCACAGAGAGCCGAACAATCGGCAGGGTTAACGTCGCTTATACGAGAAATGGCAAGTCGGTATCCTGAGCTACGACTGATAGCTAACCGTGGGTTTGAAGTGCTGGATGCTGTGTCAGAGCATATAGAAGCTGTTGCTGCTGAGTCTTTGTATGCTGGGTGGGACAACGTAATGAAAACCTATATCGAGGTGCCAGAAGGTGATCGGCAATGGCTACGAAAAAAGTTAGATCACGCAAAAGACAAGCTGGGACTGGACGTCATTGTCATTGACTACCTGCCACCGAATCAGCGCACTGTGGCTAGGATAATTGCTGAGAAAATTGCAAAAGATGGCTATATCCCCTGGGTTGCTAATCCATCGCTAGACTATATCGGTGTGGGAGCTTTGGAAGTGGTTCCACGTAAAGTGCTCATGCTCTTCAACAGCAATGTAGACGGCACCATCGAGCAGACCAAAGTTCATAAGTTCGTGGCAATGCCTGTGGAGTACATGGGTTATGTACCCGAATATCTTGATCTTGCCAAAAAGACGTTGCCTGCTGGTGAGTTAAAGGGGGTGTATGCCGGTATTGTTAGTTGGTCATCGCAATCGTATTCAATGCCCGGTTTTGCTCCATGGCTAGAGAAACAACTGGTTGATCAAGTGCCTGTAGTGTTGCTGGGAAGCCCGCCCGTAGCGTTTAGCGAATCCATGCAGCAAGCTTTGGGGATAGACGTTGCTGGTTCTTTCGATGCGGCTAGTGCAGTCGTCGTCCAAAGAGATCAACTGATTAAGCCGGAGAGAACGCTAAGCCGCCGAATACAAAACGTGCCATTGGTTGCACAATCAGTTGATTCTGGTAACACGGTTCATTTTCGGTATGAGGATAAGAATCAGCAGACTGCTGACATGGTCGTAACTGGGAAATTCGGTGGATATGCCTGGGCTCCAGCCCTCATGGAAGACGGTCTGGACTACGAAACACTATGGGTCGTAGAGCCTTTTGCCTTTTTTCGTAAAGCATTGCAGTTGCCTAATGTGCCCATGCCTGATGTCACAACCGAAAATGGCAGGCGTATCTGGTTGGCTCATATAGACGGTGATGCATTACCATCCTGGGCCGAAATGACCGGTAAGCGGTTGGGTGCTGACGTTATCTATGACGAAATATTAAAGCCTTCTGCACTACCTCATTCAGTGTCGATTGTTGAAGGAGAAATGACTCGAATTGAAGCTTACTCAGATCGTCGGGACCGTATGTTTTCAACGATTAGAAAAACATTTGCACTGGATAACGTCGAATTGGCGTCCCATACCTTTAGTCATCCGTTCAAGTGGTCGGCTGTCGGGACATACCCGGCATCGGGTAAATATAATCTTCCGATTGATGGCTATCGTTACTCAGCAGAACGCGAAACCAAAGGATCCATTGACTTTATTGATTCAGAATTGGCACCGGCTGGCAAGCGTACTGAAATAATGCTCTGGAGCGGAGATGCATTACCGGGTGAAGTTGAGCTGGCGGTTCTGGATAAACTCGGTATGCCAAATATGAATGGGGGTATGACTATTGCCACCAACGCCAATTTGTCTATGACACTGGTGAGTCCGATGGCTCGTCCCATAGGTAACTATGTGCAGGTGTATGCGCCCATCATGAACGAAAACGTTTACACCAATGATTGGTTAGGACCATTCGATGGTTTCAAGCGCGTTATTGAAACTTTAGAAATAACCGAGAATCCCCGGCGCCTAAAGCCGATTAATATCTATTATCACTTTTATTCCGGAACCAAAATATCGGCAATGAAAGCATTGCGCGAAGTCTACGACTGGAGTGTTAATCGGGATATCTTTCCTATTTTTGGCAGTGAGTTTGCCCGTAAAGTACCTGATCATAGAAAGGTCGGTGTTGCTCGGTATTTAACTGGAGAGTGGAAGGTCAGTCGACTTGGACATGTTCGGTCCCTGCGAGTGTTAAGTCCTGACCATTACCC
>JBLIIE010000039.1:0-34054 GCA_047634635.1 Granulosicoccus sp.
CAAGTAGTAAAATTACCGAGAAAGTGTATTTGAATACGTATTCGTTCTTTAGTGGTCACCAAACCTGCGTTACGTGTGCTGAAATTGAATAAATTGGCCTTACTGATTTAGGTTTCTTGCCAGAACCATGTAATCAGGTGTGCTTGAGTCAAACAAAGGCGATAGGCGATCCGGTACAGATGATGTGAGACGCTTTACAGATGTCTGAGTTTCACGCAAGTTGCCAATACTTGGGCCATGTGTGTGAATGATGATTTTTTTGTATAAGGTCTAGCACTTATTAAACGAAAAGAGCGCTCCCATGCATATCGGTTTTATCGGCCTTGGCAACGTAGGCAGCAAACTCGCGGGCAGTTTGGTCCGAAACCGCTTTCAGGTAACTGTTAGAGATCTTGATCGCTCTGCTGCAGACGATCTCATTGCTCAAGGCGCAAGCTTCGGTGATAGCGCTGCCAGTATGGCTAGGGACTGTGACATTATCATCACGTGTCTGCCTTCACTAGCTGCCAGCGCTCATGTTGTAGAAGGGAATGAAGGTGTGTTAGAAGGTATGACTCCGGGCACCATATGGGCTGAAATGAGCACCAGTGATGAAGCTGAAGTGACTCGGCTTGGCGCTCTAGTGACGGCTAAAGGGGGGCATGCCGTAGATTGTCCCGTCTCCGGTGGTTGTCACCGCGCAGCCACTGGCAACATTGCTATTTTCGCAGGTTGTGACCGACCAGTTTTCGAGCAATTGTTGCCGATACTAAAAGCGATGGGCCGGCGTATTCTCCACACGGGTGAACTAGGCAGCGCATCCGTTTTGAAGGTCGTTACAAACTACCTGGCCACGGCTAATCTACTAAGTATTAGCGAAGCACTCGTTACCTGCAGAGCTGCGGGTTTGGATATGGCCACAGCTTATGAGGCTATAAAGGTGTCATCGGGGAATTCGTTTGTTCATGAAACCGAAAGCCAAGTCATTCTTAACGGCTCTCGCGATATCAATTTCACAATGGATTTGGTGCTAAAAGATATTGGTCTGTTTCAATCGGTTGCCGATCGCGCAGGTGTGCCGCTCGAAATTAATCCTCTCTTGATTCGCATCATGCAGGATGGGGCGGAGCGTTACGGTACGCGGGAGTGGTCTCCCAACATTATCAGGCGTCTTGAAGATTCCGCCGGTGTTCAAGTTTTAGCGGATGGTTTCCCTGCTGAAATGAGTGATGATGAACCCGAAGAAGCTGGCTATGAAATAGTGCCGAGAAGTCGCCAGTAATTGTTCCTGGACTTTTATCTAACGCATAAACCAAAAGGGATGCCCTAACTGGACATCCCTTTGGCAATCTACAACGTGTACTGAATTTAATCAGCTCTAATATCATCTCGGATGAGTGCTTTGAGAAGTGCTATTCCCATCAATATCATCATGAATGAGAACGGTATTGCGCCTATTATCATGGCTGCTTGAATCGCGTTCAATCCTCCAGCTAACAGTAGGGCGGCAATAACCGCAGTCAGTATTAAACCCCAAATGATGATGTGGCCCTTGCCAGCGGCTCTTGCATCTCCACCTGCGTTTATTGTGTTGACGACCAACACGGCAGAATCTGCAGAGGTTACCAGATAGGTCAGTAGCAGAATTACGATGAGAACCGACATGCCTGTTGCCATTGTGGGTGATAGCATCACGTTTATGACGGCATACAGTTGAGCCGTAAGACTTTGCGCGAAAATTTGTCCTTCAGCTACACCGCTGAGCTCAAGATCGATTGCAGTCCCACCGAGCAATGCAAACCATAGGAAACACATCAGCGAAGGAGCGATGATGGCACCTAATACGAATTCTCGAATAGTGCGGTTTTTCGAGATACGTGCCAGGAATATTCCTACAAAAGGTGCGAATGCAATCCACCATGCCCAGTAAAAGATGGACCACCAACCTTGCCATTCACCTGGGCTACCTGCGCCGTCGGCGGGGAACACGGTAAACGTCAATGCAGGGAGATGAATCACATAGCTGAAGATACCTTTACCCAGTAGTGTCAGAGCAAACATCGTTGAACCAAAAACAAGGAAAAACGCTAATAATCCAAACGATAGGACCATGTTGATATTACTCAGCCATTTGATGCCTTTTCCAACGCCCGACAATGCGGATAAGGTTGAACAGATCATAACGACTGACAATGCAACTAGCAGGCTACCTGTTGATGGTTCGCCATCAGTAATGAGCCAGGCAGCGCCTGTGATGTTGTACAAGCCTGAAGAAAAAGAGGCCAAGCCAAGTCCAATCGTTTGAGCGATGCCTAGAATGGTGGCAACAACAGCGGTGATGTCGACAATGTGTCCGAGCGTACCTTCTAAGCTCTTCCCAAAAATTGGCGTCAATGTAGAGCGGATAGTTAATGGCAGACCACGCGTGTAGGCGAAAAAGGACAGGGATATGCCGACCAATGCGTAACACGCCCATGCACCTAAGCCCCAGTGCAGGAAGGAATAGCGATACGTGGAATCAACGGCTGAGAGCGATGTTGGTTCTACCAGTCCTGGTAATTGTTGTAACGTACCGTCTGATACCAAGGTTTTATACTGTGCCCAGATATCAGCGCCTTCAGCTAAAGTGATGTTTGCCGAGTCGAAAGCCGCTTTGATGGCAATAGCGCTGGTTCTGATGTCAGGGTTGTCCGCTATGTGCCACATGGGCTCACCCGTGGCGTAGCCCAACATGCCGATACCTATGCCAGCGCCAAACATCATGGAGAACCACGAGAAATTGGAAAATTCCGGCACACCGTCTGGGGTTCCAAGCTTGCGCTTACCCCATTTGGGATAGATTGAAATAACCAGGCAGATGATGATGAAAAATGCAACTGCGTAGGTGTAGTAGTAGTTGAGGTTGTTAAAAGACCAGTTCTTGAGGTTCCCAAGAATACGACCGGCTGCTTCTGGGTTTACGACTGCCCAAATAACGATTGCAGCAATACAGAATTTGGAAACCAGGGCTACTATGCTGTTGAATCCTTTATAGAATCCACCATCTGACAGTTGTATATCGAGCTGTGAAAGGGGTTGTTTTAGTGCCATATTGACCTTTTATCCTTAATTTTTATTAAAATTCTTGACAGGGTTGAGTGTCATTTTCTAAATTTCTGCCGTGTAACGGTATAAGGGTAAATGATTTCGGTGCCTTAAGCCAATAGCCTCATGTTATCAATGTGGTCTCTATTGAATTGTTGCAACTTTTAAGCATTTTCAAATAGGGTCAAATACAAGTATGTTCCTTTAAATGGGCAGTACAGATGTATTTTTGATTTCACTCATGGCGAAAGAAGAATTCATTTGCCCAACAAATGGCAGGCTTAGTAAATCATTCTTCATCAGAATTTCGTAGTCCTTGACTGAGCCTGTTACCACACGAAGCATGTAGTCCTGTTCCCCTGAGACGGTGTAGCACTGCAGAATGTTTGGATGTGCGCGCGCCGCATTTTCAAACGCTTCCATACTGCTTTTGTCGTGTTTACTCAGCCGAATAGAGCAAAACACGGTGATGTTCAGGCCCAGAGCATCTGCATCGAGTACTACGTTTCGCTGTTTGATGTATCCATCATTTTCTAATCTCTTTAAACGACGCCAGCACGGTGTGTGGCTTAAGCCGATTCGCTCTCCTAACTCTGCAATACTCAGTAAGGGCTCTGCTTGCAGGGTCCTAAGTAGCTTCATATCTATATTGTCTGGCATATACGTAGGATAAAAGTACTAGTAAGGTGGCTATAAAAGGATAAAGTATTCTTTTAGAGGTCTATTTAATACCAAATTGCGTCAGCTTGTCCTAGAATTTTGGGAGCACACTACTTGCAAGCTATTTCATTGGTACGGGCGTAACTATGGGCACTTCTCATAATTTGGATGACAAATACACCGCCTTAACGGGCAGTGCATTCATGACAGGCACACAGGCATTGGTTCGTCTGCCAATGGCTCAGATGCGTCGGGATCGTGCCGCGGGGATTAACACTGCCGCTTTCGTTACAGGCTACCGCGGCTCTCCACTGGGTTCGTACGACCAGCAGCTGCTGCTCGCAAAGCCGCACCTTGATGCGCACGATGTGCGGTTCCAGCCTGGTGTGAATGAGGATATGGCTGCTACGGCCATTTGGGGTACGCAGCAGGTGCTGCTATCCGAGCAAGCGACCGTGGATGGTGTCGTGGGATATTGGTACGGCAAAGGTCCGGGAGTCGATCGTTGCGGCGATGTTTTTAAGCACGGCAATGCTGCTGGGACGTCAGCTCATGGGGGCGTTTTGTGTATGGCAGGCGATGATCACACTGCAAAATCCTCAACGCTACCTCACCAATCTGACCATGCTTTCATCGCAGCTGTTATGCCGGTGCTTTACCCGTCGTCCATTCACGAATTTACCGAGTTGGGTTTATTTGGTATCGCTATGTCTCGCTATTCAGGGGCATGGGTAGGCTACAAGGTCATATCTGACACTGTTGAAACTAGCGCAGTTGTATCTTTTGCTGATGAGCAAAAAACCTTTGTATTGCCCACTGATTATGAATTGCCAGAAGGCGGGTTGAATCTTCGTTGGCCGGATCCGCCACTAGTACAGGATGATCGGCTGCAGGAACACAAAGCCTACGCAGCACTCGCTTTTGCCAGAGCCAACAAGATTGACCAGGTTATTCTGGATTCAAGGCAGGCCCGCATTGGCATTGTGGCCACGGGTAAGGCGTTTGAAGATGTTCGTCAAGCTCTTGCTGAGCTTGAAATAGATGAAGCAGCAGCAAGCCAGATTGGTCTACGTTTATATAAAGTGCGTATGCCATGGCCGTTGGAACCCTCTGGAATTCGAGCGTTTTCTGAAGGGTTGGAAGAAGTTCTTATTATAGAAGAGCGTCGGGAAATCATTGAACATCAGATAAAGCAACAGTTGTTTAACTGGCGAGCTGATGTTCGTCCGCGCATCGTTGGAAAATTTGATGAAAATGACGTGCCGTTTTTACCTTTGTCTGCAGCGCTGTCAACGTCACGTGTGGCGAGGGCAATTGCGTCCCGCATTTTGAAACTACCGTTAGAGGAGTCTCTAAAGAGAAAAATTGAATCACGTCTGGAATATTTGCAGCGACGTGCTGATGAAAGAGCTTCCCACAATGCGCCTATAGAGCGGCAGCCCTGGTTCTGTTCAGGCTGCCCGCATAATTCCTCTACCAAGGTGCCAGAAGGGTCTAAAGCCATGGCGGGTATCGGTTGTCATTACATGGTGCAGTGGATGGATAGAAATACCGACACTTTCACACAGATGGGAGGGGAGGGTGTTCCATGGACCAGCTTGAGCCATTACACCAACGAAAAACATCGGTTCGTCAATTTAGGCGACGGAACCTATTTTCATTCTGGTTTGTTAGCGATTCGTGCGTCAGTGATATCCGGCGTCAACATTACGTACAAATTATTGTTCAATGATGCAGTCGCGATGACGGGGGGGCAAGCGCTAGATGGCGGTCTGACACCAGAGAAAATTACCTGGCAGTTGTATGCCGAAGGAGTTTCACCCCTATACGTGGTGAGCGATGAGCCTGAAGCTTTTTCGACCAATGACTTGCCTCCCGGAACCCTTATCGAGCATCGAGAAAATCTCGATACAGTACAACGTAAATTGCGTGAGCTCAGTGGTTGCAATGCCATTGTCTATGCTCAAACGTGCGCAGCTGAAAAACGCCGGCGGCGCAAACGTGGGCTTATGCCTGACCCCGCCAAGCGCGTCATCATTAACAGCGCTGTCTGTGAGGGTTGTGGTGATTGCTCCATTCAGTCCAACTGCGTATCGATTGAGCCGCTAGACACGCCGTTTGGTCGTAAACGGCAGATCAATCAATCCACGTGTAATAAAGATTTTTCTTGCGTACAAGGCTTTTGTCCCTCATTCGTCACTATAGAAGGAGGGGTGTTGCGAAAACCGGAAAAACCGAAGATTGAAGTCACGCGTGAACAATTGCCGATGCCGACAATTCCAAGCTTGGGTGACACGTCATGGAACATCGCCATAACGGGTGTTGGTGGTACGGGTGTGTTGACTATCGGTGCATTGATTGGAATGGCGGCACACATCGATGGAAATGCCTCCATGATTCTGGATGTTGCAGGCCTTGCGCAAAAGGGTGGAGCCGTTCTCAGTCACGTGCGTTTGGCCAGAACGCCCTCCATGATTAGCAGCCCGCACATCGTTGTGGGAAGTGCGGATTTGTTGATTGCGGCTGATGCAGTGGTGGCAGCGTCCGCTGATGGTTCAGTGTTGTGTGACGAAAATCGAACAGAATCTATTGTAAATACAACTACAGCACCTGTTGCTAGTTTTGTACATCATCGCGATATTGATTTTAAATACAGTGCCGTTGAAGCGCGGATAGCAAAAGTATCTAGGAGTGCTAAGCATTTCCAGCCATTTGGTAAAGTTGCTAAAGAGATCGTTGGTGACACCATTGCAACAAATATTATGATGCTGGGCTATGCTTGGCAGAGTGGCTTGATTCCTTTAAGTCTTGATGCATTGTTAACAGCCATTGAGCTTAACGGTGTGGCGATTGAGGCAAATCGACAAGCATTCCATTGGGGTAGAAAGCTGCGGTTACAACCTGAAAATTTCAAATCAAAACCCGCAAATAAATTAGAGGTAGTCGGATTTCAATTTTCACTGGATGAATCTGTTGTAACTGAAACTTTGAACCTTGACTCACTGGATGGGCTGGTGGCTCATCGAAGTTTGCACCTCACAAAATATCAAAATGTTCAGTTGGCAACTCGATATCAAGGCCTTGTGGGCACAGTGTCTACCCGATGCAAAGATCTTGGGCTTGACGATTCCCTTGCTCGTGTTGTCGCCAATGAGTACTCACGACTATTGGCCTACAAAGATGAATACGAGGTTGCCAGACTTTATTCAACTCCGGAATTTCGTCAACAAGTGAGCGATATGTTCGAGGGTGATTTTGCCATCAAGTTACATTTGGCGCCCCCTATTCTGAGTCGTGTTGGCGCAGATGGAAGGCCAAAAAAGCGTAGCTTTGGTGCTGGGATCCTATCGCTGTTTAAAGTTCTGCAGTATGGAAAAAAGCTAAGGGGTACTCCTTTCGATGTGTTTGGTCATTCGGCCGAACGAAAACGTGAGCGAAATTGGATTACGCGGTACGAGGATGATGTCGCAAACGTTTTGGATAAGCTTTCAGAGTCAACGCAGAGTGTTGCTAAGGAATTATTAGAAGTCCCGTCCCAGATACGTGGCTACGGTGTCGTCAAACACGAGGCAATGACGCTTGCTGACACTGCACGCGATGCTGCGCTAGAATCACTGAACAAAATCGCGGTTGCCGAGCGTCAAAAGGCAGCCTGAATTCAACTCACCACAGGTTCTGTCAGTATGTTCAATTCGGGGATGCGTTTTTCATTAGGCGAAGATATTGAGGCCTTACGCGATACGGTTGCACGATATGCACGAGACGAGATCGCCCCTCGTGCTGCTGAAATCGATCGAAGCAATGAATTTCCTATGGACTTGTGGGAATCAATGGGTGATCTAGGACTTCACGGCATCACTGTGCCTGAGGAGGAAGGGGGGTTGGGTATGGGCTATTTGGCTCACTGCGTAGCCATAGAGGAAATCAGTAGAGCCAGTGCGTCAGTCGCTTTGTCTTATGGTGCTCATTCTAACTTATGCATTAATCAGATTCGTCGTAATGGGAATGCTGAACAAAAAGCCAAATATCTACCCGATTTAATCGCCGGCAGACATGTGGGCTCATTGGCGATGTCCGAGCATGGTTCTGGTTCGGATGTTGTGTCCATGAAGCTTAAAGCCATAAAAGACGGTGAGGATTACATTCTGAATGGCACCAAAATGTGGATAACCAACGGTCCTGATGCCACCACATTGGTTGTCTATGCCAAGACCGATCCAACTGCTGCTTCTCGCGGTATTACCGCCTTTATTATTGAGCGAGGCATGCAGGGCTTTAGTACGACTCCAAAGCTTGACAAGCTTGGCATGCGAGGCTCGAACACCTGCGAGTTGGTGTTTAACAACTGCCGAGTGCCAGCGGTGAATGTTTTGGGTGGTGAAGGTAGAGGTGTAAAGGTCTTGATGTCCGGACTCGATTACGAGCGTGTCGTATTAGCGGCAGGCCCTGTAGGGATTATGGCAGCTTGTCTGGATGTCGTTATGCCGTACGTACATGAACGAAAACAGTTTGGACAAGCCATTGGTGAATTCCAGCTAATGCAAGGCAAGTTGGCCGACATGTATTCGACAACCACTGCCTGTCGGGCCTATGTATATGCAGTAGCGGCTGCTTGCGACCGAGGAGAAACAACCCGCAAAGATTCTGCAGGTTGTATTTTGTACGCTGCGGAGAAAGCTACTTGGTGTGCGTTAGAGGCGATACAGGCTTTGGGTGGCAATGGTTATATCAATGATTACCCGACGGGCAGGTTACTACGCGATGCCAAGCTTTATGAAATTGGCGCCGGCACCAGTGAAATTCGCCGTATGTTAATTGGCCGCGAACTGTTTTCAGAAACCTCGTGAAACTCACTACATCGTTAAGTCGCAATAGCAAGGATTATGTGGCCAATCGACAGGCTCTTCTTGCCAGTATTGAAGTGGTTGATGTTGCTGCTAGCGAAATTTCTCTGGGCGGGAACGAGCGGACCAGAGAGCGTCACAAGTCTCGAGGTAAATTATTGCCCAGAGAGCGTATCGCCCGATTGCTTGACCCGGGAACTGCCTTCCTTGAAATCGGATTATTTGCAGCCTGGCAGCACTACGACAATGAAGTTCCTAGTGCGGGTGTGATTGCAGGGGTGGCTCAGGTTTGTGGTGTCGATTGCATGATTATCTGCAATGACGCTACCGTAAAAGGTGGTACTTATTACCCCCTTACTGTTAAAAAACATTTACGTGCGCAGGCAATAGCAGAGCAAAACTATCTGCCTTGCATCTACTTGGTGGACAGCGGTGGCGCGAACCTTCCTAATCAGGACGAAGTATTCCCTGACCGTGAACATTTTGGCCGAATCTTTTTTAATCAAGCCTCCATGTCTGCAAAAGGTATTGCGCAAATTGCTGTGGTGATGGGATCGTGCACCGCAGGTGGTGCTTATGTACCAGCTATGTCAGATCAAACGATTATCGTGCGTGAACAAGGTACGATATTTTTAGCAGGTCCACCTTTAGTTAAAGCAGCGACTGGCGAAGAGGTCACTGCAGAAGTATTGGGTGGCGGCGACACACATACCCGCTTATCAGGTGTAGCTGATCACTTGGCTGAAGATGATGCTCATGCAATTTCTTTAGCCAGAGATTGTATTGCCACACTGAATAAACAAAAACCCCACACGGTACTGTTGCGTTCAACGAAAGCGCCTTTGTTTGATGGTGAAGAGTTGCTCGGTATTATCCCCGCCGATGCGCGTAAATCATTCGATGTGCATGAAGTAATTGCACGTGTGGTTGATGGTTCTGAGTTTGATGAATTCAAACCCCTGTATGGCTCGACTCTGGTAACAGGTTTTGCTCATATTCATGGTATGCCAGTGGGAATCATTGCAAACAATGGTGTGCTCTTTTCCGAAAGTGCCGTCAAAGGTGCGCACTTCGTTGAACTTTGTTGTCAGAGAAAAATCCCGCTTGTTTTTCTTCAGAACATTACAGGCTTTATGGTTGGGCAAGCCGCTGAAGCCGGGGGTATTGCGAAACACGGTGCCAAGCTTGTTATGGCAGTAAGTAATGCTTCGGTGCCTAAAATCACCGTAATTCTTGGCGGCTCCTATGGTGCTGGTAACTACGGTATGTGTGGTCGAGCCTTTGATCCTAGGTTTTTGTGGATGTGGCCTAACGCTAGAATTTGTGTAATGGGGGGGGAGCAAGCTGCCGACGTGTTGGCTTCTGTGCGAGCAGCAGGTATCAAGAGACAGGGATTGCCGTTTGACGAAGCTGAAAGGGAAGCTTTCAGGCAACCTTTTGTTGAACAATTCGATACACAGTCCAGACCCCTGTACGCCTCTTCACGATTATGGGATGACGGCGTTATTGATCCGAGGAAGACCCGTGACGTATTGGCATTGAGCTTGTCCGTCAGTCTCAACGCTCCAATACCGGAAACACGCTTTGGCGTGTTTAGGATGTAAGGCTGATGAAATCACTGTTGATAGCCAATAGGGGTGAGATCGCTTGCAGAATTATGCGTACAGCGAAGCAGCGCGGCTTGAGAACCATTGCTGTGTATTCGAGCGCAGATGAACAAGCACAACATGTTCAGATGGCTGATACCGCCGTGTGCATTGGACCTGCACTTGCGGCTGATAGTTATCTCTGCATTGATGCCCTGATTGATGCTGCAAAGCGAACCAATGCAGATGCCATACATCCGGGTTATGGGTTTCTCTCTGAGAACCCAGAGTTTGTTGATGCATGCAATGCCAACGGTATTAAATTTGTTGGGCCATCTGCAGAGGCTATGCGAGCAATGGGGCGCAAAGATGCTGCAAAGCGCTTGATGGAGGCTGCCGGTGTACCTGTGGTTCCTGGCTACCATGGTGAAGAACAGGGCGCAGAGTTTCTCAAATCTCAAGCGAGCGAAATTGGCTATCCGGTTTTGATCAAGGCGCGTTCTGGTGGTGGTGGCAAGGGCATGCGTCGTGTCAGTGTTGCTGAAAATTTTGATGCATCCCTAAAAGCGGCACAACGTGAAGCCGCAGCTAGTTTTGGCGACTCACATGTGCTCATCGAAAAATTTGTTACTGAACCAAGACATATAGAAGTTCAGGTATTCGGCGATACACACGGCAACGTTGTTCATCTTTTCGAAAGAGATTGCTCTTTGCAACGACGTCATCAAAAAGTGATTGAAGAGGCGCCGGCGCCGGGAATGACAGCTGCCGTCAGAGCTGCGATGACAAAAGCTGCCGTCACGGCGGCAAAGGCCATTAATTACGTGGGTGCTGGCACTATCGAGTTCATCGTTGATGGAAGCCAGGGTCTTAACGTTGATGCCTTTTGGTTCATGGAAATGAACACACGATTGCAAGTAGAGCATCCAGTAACAGAGGCGATAACCGGTGTCGACTTGGTGGACTGGCAATTACGCATAGCCTCCGGGGAGGTGTTGCCTCTGGCGCAGGATCAGCTTTCCATAAACGGACATGCTGTGGAGGCAAGGCTTTATGCGGAAGATCCGGATGCGGGATTTCTTCCAGCAACCGGCCAGTTGCAACGCTTTCAATTGTCAGTCGTTGGGCGCGTTGATACGGGGGTTGTAGAGGGCGATGAGATATTGCCGTTTTATGATCCTTTGCTGGCCAAGCTAATAACGCACGCGAGCGATCGAACCTCGGCTTTCAATCAGATAGCATTGCAATTGGCTGACTCAACCGTATTGGGAGCTCAGACAAACCGGCAATTCCTATGGCGACTTGTCAGTCATGATCAGATTCGCCATGGCAAATTTGACACCTCTTTTATCGACACACACTTTGAGTCTTTAGTTGCTTCGGAATACAAGTTCAAGCTACTAGCATTAGCGTGTGTTGAATTGGTTAGTCCAATTCATTCAAAGGGCGATGAGGCGACCAGGCAGAGTGTTGCTGAAACATTAGGCGGCTGGCAGCTATGGGGGAACGTTGAGCGAACTGTACCGATACGAGTTGCTGATGAATTGCACACTTTAAAGGTTGTAGAAGAGAGGAAAGCGTTGCGGTCAAGCCAATGGCGAGTCACTTCAGAGACCGTGGCTGAGTTTCCAACAGACGGTATATCACTGACGAAGCTTTCGGGTTCCCGGTACCGCGTTTCTGAATTGGATGAGAAAGCCACCATTTTAATTAACGATGGCAAGGTCCACGTTCAACTTGGCGCATGGAATGCGCGGTTTGAATGTGTACAAATAGGAGCGAATTTAGCCGAAGCAACGGCTGAAGACTCTACTTTATCTCCCATGCCGGGACGCATCGTGGCCGTACATTGCAAAATTGGTGATTTTGTCCAGGCTGGACAGGCGCTTATCAGTATTGAGGCGATGAAAATGGAGCAGGAACTCTGCGCTAGCCGTGACGGTGTTGTTGAGATGTTGGCTGTAGCTGAGGGTGATCAAGTGTCTCAGGGGGTTGAATTGTTGCGATTGTCTGAAATTTGAAAGCATTCCAGTGTGTGATTAACGACAAAAAAATGACTGAATTCCAGTTCGGCACTGCTATTGCTAAGTTGAATCCAAGGATAATTTTGCAGGTACAACAACAGTAGCGGTGCGGTAGTCAGACTGTTATACTTGGAAATAAGATGGCAGCGAACTCCCTGCGCCGGTTTTAAACGGGTGGATAGTAGCGTTGCTTACGCTAGCAAAAAGAGTTGCTAGTAGAACTAGTCATAGGTTTTTGTTAAGGGCTCCGTACGGAGCCTTTTTCTTTGGTCAAGTGCGTTTTTCGTCCCTCTATCATCTGTTTTCAAGGTTTAGTTATGCAAAGAGCGAGTGCCCCAGTCGTGAGCGTCATCGAGCCGGTTGTAACCGGGCTAGGTTACGAGCTCGTGGGCGCAGAATTTGGTCAAGCTGAAAATGGCGTCACACTTCGCGTGTACATCGACAAGCCAGAAGGCATTCTCATGGAAGACTGTGCAGCGGTGAGCCGTCAGCTCAACGCCGTGCTCGATGTTGAAGATACGATCAAAACTGCTTATTTGTTGGAAGTTTCCTCTCCAGGCGTAGATCGCCCCTTGTTCACTGAAAAGCAGTTTGCTGCGCAAAAGGGTGAGGAAGTCCGAGTGCGAATGACCGACGGTGTGGCGGGTCGGCGTAACTTCAAAGGGGAACTAATTTCAGTGCAAGACGGTATTGCGACTGTAGAAGTTGATGGTATCGACTACGAATTACCGATCAGCGATGTGGAACAAGCGCACGTCAAAGGGAAATTGCCCTGATATGTGTGCTCTAAGCGATTTAACTGTTTATCAAGTGGGAGTGCCTGTGTGTACTTGCGAATTGAGGCTCACGAACAATGAGTAAAGATATACTGCTTGTCGTGGACGCTGTGTCCAATGAGAAAGGCGTAGACGAAGGTATTATCTTCGAAGCGCTCGAAGCTGCTCTGGCATCTGCTACCCGGAAGCGTCACGGTGGCGACATAGAGGTGCACGTCAAGATCGACCGCACAACAGGTGATTACATCACTTACCGATGTTGGGAAGTGGTTGCAGACGATGCTGAGATGGAATTTCCGCTGCGCCAAATGACAATCTCAGCGGCACAGTACGATGATCCTTCACTAGAGTTGGGCGGTTTTGTCGAAGAGGAAATCGATTCAGTAGACTTTGGTCGCATCGCGGCTCAAACTGCCAAACAGGTTATTGTTCAAAAAGTGCGTGAAGCGGAGCGCGAACGAGTTGTAGATGCTTACCGTGAGCGTGTTGGCGAGCTCGTTATGGGTATTGTCAAACGACTAGAGCGGGGTGGTGTCTATCTAGATCTAGGCAGTAACGCTGAAGCCTATATTGCGCGCGAAGATATGATTCCCAGGGAGGCAGTTCGCCCTGGGGACCGTTTGAGAGGTTATTTGCGTGAAGTTCGCAGTGAACCTCGCGGTCCGCAGTTGTTTGTTTCCAGAACAGCCCCAGAATTTCTGATCGAACTGTTCAAGCTGGAAGTTCCTGAAGTAGGTCAGGGCGTCATATTGATAAATGGTGCAGCTCGTGATCCTAGTGCGAGAGCTAAAATTGCAGTGTCGTCCCTAGATCCACGGTTAGATCCTGTGGGTGCCTGTGTGGGTATGCGCGGTTCGAGGGTGCAAACCGTTTCTAATGAGTTGGCTGGCGAGCGTATTGACATTATTTTATACGACGATAACCCAGCTCAGTTCGTAATCAATGCAATGGCACCGGCCGAAGTTAAGGGTATCGTTGTCGATGAAGAGAAACGCAGCATGGATATCGCTGTTGAGAATGAGAAGCTTTCTCTGGCAATTGGTCGCGGTGGACAGAACGTGCGGCTTGCTTCTGAATTGACTGGTTGGACGCTCAACGTCATGGATGAATCTGCGGCGGAAGAAAAGAGCGAAGAAGAATCAAAAGTCACGGTTCAAATATTCGTGGATCAGCTAGATGTGGACGAAGAAGTCGCATTGATATTGGTTCAGGAAGGTTTTACTACTGTGGAAGAGGTAGCCTACGTGCCGCGCGACGAACTTCTCGATATTGATGAATTTGAAGAAGAGATTGTTGACGAACTTCGCAGCCGCGCTCAGGATGCGCTGCTGACAAAGGCAATTGCTACTGAAGAAAAGCTGGGCGGCAATACACCTAGCGCTGAGCTGATTGCAATGGAAGGCATGAGTGAGGAGTTGGCCCTGGAAATGGGTTCTCATGAGATTCTGACAGTTGACGATCTGGCAGATCAGTCGATTGACGATCTTATGGTGGTTCAGGGAATGAATGAAGAGCTGGCTGCGACGCTTATTATGAAAGCCCGCGAAAGCTGGTTCGCTGAGGCAGAAGCTGCAGAGGCAGCTGCCAAATAGTCAGTTCGTGCACTAGTCAAAGTAGTACCCTCCGGGCAACCGGTTGGACGGGAAAAAGACAAGAGAAGATATGGCTGAAGTAACAGTAAAACAGCTCGCGCAGGTGGTTGGTACACCTATCGACAAGCTGCTAGTGCAGCTTTCCGACGCTGGCATTGCCAAGGCGGGCGAAAGTGATGTGATCTCTGATTCGGAGAAGCTAACCTTGCTGACGCATTTGCGTGAGTCACGAGGTCAGGCGGGCACGGCTGGGCCAGCTAAAAAGATTACGCTCAAGCGTAAGCGAGTTAGCGAGCTCAAGACCGACCCATCTGGACGTCGTAAGGTCAATGTAGAAGTTCGCAGTAAGCGAACCTACGTTCGGCCTGGCGATGAAGCTGTCGAATCAGGGTCGCCAGCTGCCGAATTGCCACCTGTTGAAGGTGTCGATGCGCCAGTAGTGGTGCCTATCGTCGAGCCAATAGTGCAAGCGCCTGTTGCGCCGACAGAGGCTTCGATCGAAGCTGCTGCAGATGCAGCTGAGCAGGTTGCTGCACAAGTTAGCAGGCAAGCATCGGCCGCCGCTGAAGCTGCTGTTGCCGCTCAAGTGGCAGCCGCCGCCGCCGCCGCAGAGGCACCAGTGGTTACTGCAACCGTCAAGCTAGATCCCGCTGCAGAAGCGGAGCGACAGGCTGAGGCTCAGGCCGCCGCCGCCGCCGCCCTGACTGCTCAGGTTGAAAAGGCTGCCATGGCAGCTACGGTAGCGACTGCGCCAACAGCGGTAGTAGCGCCTAAATCTAAGCTATCTCCAGCAGAACAGGCAAAACAGTCTAGAGATGCGGAGCGTCGTGTAGAGGCGGAACAAAAGGCACGAGCAGCTGCTGAGCGAATGGCAGAAAAGCAAGTCGCTGCCGAACGTCGACGTGAGTCAGACGAGAGTGCGAAGCGTGAACAGGAACGAAAAGAACAAGAGCGAGTTGCAGGGGAGCTTCAACGCCGAGCGGCGATGGAAGCACAGCAAGCTGCCAGCAGTAACGATCGTGGTAATGCACGTGGACCAGACAAACCTAAAAGCAAGGGTCGTGGAAAAAGCAGTAGTGGCGGTGGCGGCGGCGGCGATACTCGCTATGGTCGTAATCAATTGCATGTTGCGAAGGGTAAGTCAGGTCGTCGTAAAGGCAAGGCTAAGCGCTCCATGCCAGCGAATTTCGAAGCCAAGCATGGTTTTGAGAGGCCAACTGCGCCGGTCATACGGGTAGTAGATGTACCTGAGACCATCACAGTCGCAGAACTTGCCAATAAGATGGCGGTTAAAGCTGCTGAAGTGATCAAGGCAATGATGTCCATGGGTGTCATGGCCACGATTAACCAGATTCTGGATCAGGATACGGCGATTCTCGTTGTTGAAGAGATGGGCCACACGGCCAATCCCATGAGTGCAGATGACGTCGAAGCGGCACTGGCGGCATTGGTGGCAGGCGCAAGAGAGGGTGATTCTGAGCCTCGTCCTCCGGTTGTAACTATCATGGGTCACGTCGATCACGGTAAAACGTCTTTACTCGACTACATTCGTACATCTCGTGTCGCCTCTGGCGAAGCGGGTGGAATTACCCAGCACATCGGTGCTTACCAGACAGAAACTGAAAACGGCGTTATTACCTTTCTTGATACTCCGGGACACGCAGCGTTTACATCAATGCGTGCTCGTGGTGCTCAGGCAACCGATATTGTTGTTCTGGTTGTTGCCGCAGACGACGGTGTTATGCCTCAGACGATTGAAGGTATCCAGCACGCTCGATCCGCTAATGTTCCTTTGATCATTGCGATCAACAAGATGGACAAAGAAAATGCAGACGTAGAGCGCGTACGCAACGAGCTTTCCCAGCACGACGTTATTTCAGAGGAATGGGGTGGTGATGTCCAATTTGTTCCATTATCTGCACTAACAGGCGATGGTGTGGACAAGTTGCTTGAGGCGCTGATTTTACAAGCTGAACTTCTCGAGCTATCTGCGATTCCTGAAGGAAACGCGGCAGGTGTTGTTATCGAAGCTTCACTAGACAAAGGCAAAGGGCCTGTCGCTACCATCCTTGTTCAGCAAGGCACCTTGAAACGTGGTGACAGCTTTATTTGTGGGCAGGTGACGGGTCGTGTTCGTGCCATGTTTGATGAAGATGGTCTTGCTGTGCTGGAAGCGGGTCCTTCGTCACCTGTGCAGGTGCTTGGATTGTCGTCAACACCAAACGCTGGTGATGAAATGCTCGTAGCTGCAGATGAGAAGAGTGCAAGAGAACTTGCAGAGCTTCGTCATGGCAAGCAGCGTGATGCACGTCTGGCCGAGCGACGACCTTCACGGTTTGAAGATGTCTTCTCGCAGATTAAGGGAATTGTTCCTACTGTGAATTTCGTCATAAAAACTGATGTGAAGGGTAGCTATGAAGCCATTCGCGATTCGCTCCAAAAACTCAGTACTGATGAAGTTGAAGTCAGAATTATCGGAGGAGGTGTTGGTGGTATCAACGAATCTGATGCGAATCTGGCTAACGCGTCTGGCGCAATATTGGTTGGTTTTAATGTTCGAGCAGATGGCGCTGCGCGCCGCTTGATTCAGGAGCAGGAAACTGATCTTCGCTATTACAGTGTCATTTACGAACTAATCGATTTAGCCAAAATGCTCGCTGGTGGTCTGTTAGCTCCAGAAGTTCGTGAACGTATTATCGGAAATGCGAAAGTGGGTGAAGTGTTTACTTCGCCGAAGTTTGGTCTTATTGCAGGTTGTATGGTTACCGACGGTGTAGTGCGTAAAGACGAGCCAATTCGAGTGCTGCGTGACAACGTGGTTATCTACGAAGGTGAGTTGGAATCATTACGGCGCTTCAAAGATGACGTCAAGGAAGTTCGCATGGGTACTGAATGTGGAATCGGCGTTAAGAACTACACCGATGTTAAGCCAGACGATGTGATTGAAGTCTTTGAGCGAACTGAAGTGGCTCGAACACTTTAGTGAAAAATTGCTGTAACAATATGATTTTTTTCGACCTTTACGTTGGAGCGGTGAACGCTAGTGCCGAATGATTATCCGCGAAGTCACCGAGTGGCTGACTTCATCCAGCGTGAGCTGTCTGGTCTGATCAGGTCCGGGCTTAAAGATCCCAGAATCTCGCCAATGCTAACCATTGCATCGGTTGAGGTTTCTCGGGACTTGTCTGTCGCCAAAGTGTACTTTTCGTTGTTTGATCCTGAAGAGCGCAAAGAGACTCAAGAGGCATTGGTTCACGCTTCTGGTTTTCTACGCCGCCAGCTTGCACGTCAGATGAACACTCGATCCGTGCCTCAGTTGAGGTTTCACTACGACGACTCGGCAGAGAAAGGCGCCTACATGTCTGCATTAATAGCCGATGCTGTTGCAAGCAATAGCACCATTGAAGAAGATACAGACTCGCCGTCGGATTCTCCTTCTGACAGCGAAAGCGACGACTAAGCAGTTGGGTCGTAACCGACGGGGCCGCCCGGTTCACGGAATTCTGTTGCTAGACAAGCCTTCGGGTGGCAGTTCTAACCACGCGTTGCAACGAGCAAAGCGTGTGTTTGACGCCAAAAAGGCAGGTCATACTGGTAGTCTGGATCCCCTAGCTACTGGCATGCTGCCCATATGCTTTGGCGAAGCAACGAAGCTCAGTGCGTTTCTGCTGCATGCGGACAAAGGCTACGAGACTACGATGCAGCTTGGTTTAACCACAGACTCTGCTGATGCAGATGGTGAGGTGCTGCAAACCCGGCTCGTTCCAGAAGACCTGAGCGAAGAGAAATTTAAGTCTATTTGTAAGAAATTTAAAGGCCACCTCCAACAGATACCACCAATGGTTTCGGCTATCAAAATTGATGGTAAACGACTTTATAAGTTGGCGCGGGAAGGAATAGTAGTGGACCGACCCGCTCGTTCCATCATCATTCATGAACTTGAAGTGCTGTCTTTTTCCGGAACCACGGCGCGTCTGTCCGTGAAATGTTCCAAAGGGACTTATATTCGATCACTTGTGACCGATATAGGCGAGGCAATAGGTTGCGGTGCTCATGTAGCAGAGCTGCGAAGAACGTTCGTTTCTCCTTTTGAGCAACGAACCATGATTGAAATGGGTTCTCTGGAATTGATGAGCGAAGAACCAAAATCCTCACTCGATGAGTTGTTGCTGCCTTTGGATGCAGGTTTGGCGCACCTGTGTGCGGTTCAAATATCAGAAGAAGGGATAGCTACTTTTCGGCGTGGGCAGTCGCCAGAGTGTTTGGTGCTACAACCGCCCCAATTTGAGACCGTTTCCGGGACTGAATCTTTGTGTCGGGTTTATGACAAAGATAGCGTGTTGCTGGGCTTGGGAGAACTCTCTGAAACTGGCGAACATGTCGCACCCCGGCGGGTGCTTCAGATGGACTGAGCTGGTACAATGTCGGGTTATCTGCGGCTCGTGTTGCGGATAACCAATAACTATTAACTTTAAATCAATTAATTTAGTATTTCGGAGTATTACTTTTAATGTCTTGTTTAAGCGCTGAACGAAAGGCGGAAATCGTCAAAGATCACCAAACTGACTCTACAGACACGGGGTCCCCAGAAGTACAAGTAGCATTGTTGTCTGCGAGAATTTTACATCTGACAGAACACTTTAAAGCCCACAAGCATGACCACCATTCGCGTCGTGGTTTGCTGAGAATGGTAAATCAGCGCCGTAAGTTGCTGGATTATCTGAACCGAAAAGATGCCACCCGCTATCAGAACCTGATCAAGCGTCTGGGTCTGCGCCGCTAGAGCGAGCGCGACAAACTTCATAGAAGCTTTCGCCCATTTTCTCAGGAACCCTTTGTGACCATACATTCAAAAACATTTCAGTTTGGCAGCGAGACAGTCACGCTTCAAACGGGCGAGATCGCCCGTCAAGCTAGTTGCGCTATCGTTGCCAGCATGGGCGACACCGTCGTCCTCGTTACTGCAGTTGGCCAAAAGAAAGCCAAGCCAGGTCAGCATTTTTTCCCGTTGACGATCAACTATCAAGAAAAAACCTATGCTGCCGGTAAAATCCCCGGTGGTTTCTTCAAGCGCGAAGGTCGACCTGCAGAATCGGAGACTCTGATTTCACGGCTTATCGACAGACCCTTACGCCCATTGTTTCCTAAAGGCTTCATGAACGAAGTTCAGGTTATTGCGACAGTTATGTCACTGGACCCTGAAATCAGTGCTGATATTCCTGCGCTGATCGGTGCATCCGCTGCATTAGCTTGTTCGGGTATGCCTTTCGCAGGTCCGATCGGGGCAGCTAAAGTCGGCTACATCGATGGTGAGTATGTACTCAATCCTTCCGTTTCTCAGATGGAAGAGTCACAGCTTGATTTGGTTGTAGCTGGAACTGACTCAGCAGTTCTAATGGTTGAGTCAGAAGCAGATCAACTGTCTGAAGAAGTCATGCTTGACGCTGTAATGTTCGGTCACGAGCAACTGCAAGCAGCAGTTGTCGCTATTAAAGCGCTGGCCGCTGACGTTAATGCAACGCCCTGGGATTGGTCAGCTCCAGAGCCGGATGCTTCGCTTGCCGAGCAAGTTGATAGTGCTGCACGTGCTGATCTGACAGCTGCCTATCAGGTCGCTGATAAAATGGAACGTCAGGATGCAGCTTCAGCGGCTAAAGCTAAGGTCGTTCAAGCATTGGCGGCGGCTGAAGGTGAAGAAGGTTTCTCATCATCTGATGTGAAAGCGGCTTTTGCCAAGCTGGAAAAATCCATTGTTCGTCGCCGTATTATCGATGGCGAGCCTCGCATCGATGGTCGAGCTACAGATACGGTTCGTCCAATCACAGTGCATACCGGTATTCTTCCACGTACTCACGGCTCTGCCGTATTTACTCGTGGCGAAACACAGGCAATCGTAGCTGCAACATTGGGTACTACCCGTGATGCACAAATCATCGATGCACTTAGCGGTGAGACACGCATGGCGTTCATGCTGCACTACAACTTCCCTCCATACTCTGTTGGTGAAACTGGCTTTGTCGGTTCACCTAAGCGTCGTGAGATTGGCCACGGAAAATTGGCTAAGCGTGGCGTGCAGGCAGTGATGCCTTCTGACGAAGATTTTCCTTATACCATTCGCGTCGTAGCTGAAATCACTGAATCTAACGGTTCAAGCTCCATGGCTTCGGTTTGTGGAACTAGTTTGGCACTAATGGATGCAGGCGTTCCTTTGAAAGCTCCGGTAGCAGGTATTGCTATGGGTCTTATTAAGGAGGACGACGGCTACGCAGTATTGTCTGACATCCTGGGTGATGAAGATCACCTTGGCGACATGGATTTCAAAGTGGCAGGTTCCGCTAATGGTGTTACGGCGTTGCAAATGGATATTAAAATCCAGGGCATTACTCGTGAAATCATGGAAAAAGCCCTCGAGCAAGCCAAAGGTGGGCGCATTTGGATTCTGGATGAGATGGCTAAAGTATTGGCTGCACCTCGCGATGATTTATCCGAGCATGCTCCACGCTTCATCACAATCAAGATCAACCCGGAAAAAATTGCTGCTGTTATTGGTAAAGGTGGTGCTGTTATCCGGGCATTGACTGAGGAGACCGGAGCCACTATCGATATTGGTGATGACGGCTTAATCAAGATTGCATCCAGTGATCGAACGGCTGGTGAAGAAGCTCGTCGTCGAATCGAACTGATCACTGCAGATATTGAAGTGGGTACAATCTACGAAGGTAAGGTTCAGAAGATTATGGACTTCGGTGCTTTTGTTAATATTCTGCCTGGTAAAGATGGTTTGGTACACATCTCTCAGATATCCGAGCAGCGAGTACAGAATGTCGCAGACGAGTTGTCTGAAGGACAAGTGGTTAAAGTTAAAGTACTTGAAGTTGACAAGCAAGGTCGTATTCGACTGAGCATGAAAGCTGTCGAAGAAGGCGAAGCCGTTTCAGGCTAAGTTCTGACTAACCGATGTAGTATCAGAGAGGGAGCTGCGGCTCCCTTTTTTATTGGGTAAAAATTAGGAAGGCGAATATCATGGTTTCACCGAGTCAAACTCGCCTGGATAAGCAGTTCATGATGCAGGCGCTGAGCCTGGCTCAGGCTGCGGGGCAGAGCGGTGAAGTGCCAGTAGGTGCTATTGTAGTGTTGAATAACGAATCTATTGGCAACGGCATGAATCGTTGTGTCATGGACCACGACCCCTCTGCACACGCTGAGGTGCTGGCGCTTAAGTCGGCGGCCAAGACAATTCAGAACTTTCGTCTGAACGGGGCGACGCTCTATGTCACTCTCGAACCTTGCTTGATGTGTTGTGGGGCTTTGTTGCAGGCACGCGTAGCAAGATTAGTGTTTGGTGCTCGCGAGCCCCGCACCGGCGGCGTGTGTAGTATCCATGAATCCCTGAGTTTGCCGGGAGTCGAGCCGCATATCGCCGTAACTGAAGGTATTTATGCTGAAGAAGCATCTGAGTTGTTGCGTATCTTCTTTAAACGGCGGCGTTGACTATTTGCATCGTAGATTGAAAGCGAAAGTTAGAATAGGACTTTGTCCGCAGCACACTTGAATTGTGCCATGTCGCTCAATTACTAACAATTTGTGACCAAATTTGTAATGTATCTGCAAATATGTGCAAAAAAAGCATAGGAATCACTGGGTTTAGTACTGGCAGTACATTTGTTCTAGACGTACATTAGTGTTGTTGCAATTTCAGCAGCTATCCAGATTCTCTCGGAGGAATACTTTATATGCGTATGCAAAAAAATGCGATCGCGCTTACCATAGCCGTACTTTGCGGTGGTGCATCGTTGGCCGCTAATGCCGATACACTAACAATTGCTACCGTTAATAACGGTGACATGATTCGTATGCAAGGTCTCACAGAAGACTTTACCGCTAAGACTGGCCACACAGTTGAGTGGGTCACTCTAGAAGAAAACGTGCTTCGTTCACGTGTAACCACAGACATCACCACTAAAGGTGGTGCCTTCGACATCATGACAATTGGTATGTACGAAACACCAATTTGGGGCAAAAACGGCTGGCTCGTGCCTCTAGATGATATGTCTGCCGAGTACAATGTAGACGATATCCTGCCAGCAATGAGCGGTGGCCTGTCGTACGAAGGCACTATGTACGCTGCGCCATTCTACGGTGAGTCTTCAATGATAATGTATCGGACTGACCTCATGGAAGCTGCTGGCCTGGAAATGCCTACTGCTCCATCTTGGTCTTTCGTTGCTAAGGCGGCACGGGAAATGACTGATCGTGACAACGGAATTAATGGTGTTTGTCTGCGTGGTAAGGCAGGTTGGGGTGAGGGTGGCGCCTTCATCACAGCAATGTCAAACTCATTTGGCGCACGTTGGTTTGATGAAAATTGGGACGCACAGTTCGATACCCGCGAATGGTCAGACACTTTGAACTTCTATGTCAACATGATGAACGATGCAGGGCCTCCAGGTTTTGCAACTAACGGATTTAACGAAAACCTGTCATTGTTTCAACAAGGCAAATGTGGCATGTGGATCGATGCAACTGTTGCAGCGTCATTCGTAACAAACCCAACTGATTCAACTGTTGCTGACAAGGTTGGCTTTGCACTAGCTCCAGACAATGGTATGGGCGTACGCTCTAATTGGTTGTGGGCTTGGGCACTGGCAATTCCTGCTGGAACTCAGAATGAAGCTGCTGCTAAGCAATTCATCGAATGGGCGACAGGTACTGGCTACATCGAACTAGTTGCTGAGAAAGAAGGCTGGGCGAATGTACCTCCCGGCGCACGTGCTTCTCTGTACGAGAACGAAAACTATAAAAAAGTCCCTTTCGCACAGATGACTTTGGATTCGATTCTTTCAGCAGACCCTAGCAACTCTACCGTTGATCCAAGCCCGTACGTTGGAATTCAGTTCGCAGCGATTCCTGAGTTCGCTGGAATTGCAACTGAAGTGAGCCAAGAGTTCTCAGCGGCCTACGCGGGTCAGCAGACTGTCGCTGAAGCACTTGCTAAAGCTCAAGATATTACCAACGAAGCTATGGAAGCAGCTGGCTATAGATAAGCGAGTTAGTTTATCTAAGGCATAGTCTACTAAGGTGGGGCCGTCTAATCGACGCCCCACTCTTTGCTGTACCCAAACTGCTATGAGTTGGCTTTGCAGTCTGAAATTAGCTAAAAATATCTTTTATTTCGATGCTTTCAAGACACGGGCCACCTTTATTTTCCTTACTGACAGCTGGGTCTTTAGACCCGGGAGCTAGTTGTGGCAACTCAACATTCCAGAAGTGCTGCGCGCTTTATGCTGGCACCAGCTGTGATACTTCTGCTCGGCTGGATGCTCGTCCCTTTGACGATGACTTTGTGGTTTTCGTTTAGAAAATACCTCCCGCTTCGCGGTGGAGACCAGGGTTTCGTCGGTTTCGACAATTATGTCAGATTCGTCAGCTCAAGCTCTTTTTGGCCAAGTGTACAAACCACATTGATCATCGTCGGCGGTGTGCTGGCTATCACACTGGTGCTCGGCATTTTGCTAGCTCTTTTGCTTGATCAACCGATGTGGGGTCAAGGCATTGTTCGTATCCTAGTCATCGCACCCTTTTTCGTGATGCCAACAGTGTCGGCCTTGGTATGGAAAAATATTTTCATGGACCCCACGAATGGTCTGTTTGCCTATCTTTGGAAATTCTTTGGGGCGACGCCGGTCGTGTGGATGTCCCAAGCATCTATAGAGTCGATCATATTAATCGTCAGCTGGCAGTGGCTACCATTTGCCACACTAATTCTACTTACTGCAGTTCAATCTCTGGACAGCGAACAACTTGAAGCGTCTGAAATAGATGGTGCAGGCGTACTGCAGCGGTTCGGTTACATCATCATGCCGCACCTGGCACGCGCGCTTACTATCGTTATCTTGATACAGACGATCTTCCTTCTTGCAATTTTTGCAGAAATTTTTGTAACAACAGGTGGGGCGTTTGGCACCAAAACACTATCTTATCTTGTCTTTCAACGTGTATTGGAGAGCCAGAATATCGGCTTGGGGTCTGCGGGCGGTATCTACGCGGTAATCCTTGCCAATATTCTCGCTATCTTCCTGATGCGTATCGTCGGCAAGAATCTGGACTCTTAGGGGGATCTGATAATGGCTCGTTCAGTTACAAATAACCGTAAGATCATTAATACAGTAGCCGCATGGTGCTGTGGTCTGCTCATTTTCTTTCCAATTCTGTGGACAGTGATTACCAGTTTTAAGACAGAGGCGCAGGCAATTAGCAACCCTCCTGTATTTCTGTTTTTTGATTGGACGTTGGATAACTACTCGGTGGTGATGGAGCGATCAAATTACGCTCGCTTCCTGATGAATTCGATTTTTATAGCTGGCGGCTCTACACTTCTCGGTATTCTTATAGGGGTGCCCGCAGCGTGGTCCATGGCCTTCGTACCGTCCAACAAGACCAAAGACATCCTTTTATGGATGCTCTCCACCAAGATGCTGCCAGCGGTAGGGGTGCTCTACCCAATCTATCTTATATTCATCAAACTGGGATTGCTCGATAGTAGAGTGGGTCTCATGATCGTTTTGATGCTGATCAACTTACCGATCATCATCTGGATGCTCTACACCTATTTTAAAGAGATTCCGGTGGACATTCTGGAAGCCGCACGAATGGATGGCGCATCGCTTAAATCTGAAATTTTATATGTCCTGACCCCGATGGCTCTGCCGGGTATTGCCTCAACCATGCTTCTTAACTTTATCCTTGCATGGAACGAAGCATTCTGGACATTGAATCTGACGGCTGCTAAAGCTGCCCCTTTGACGGCATTCATCGCGAGCTATTCCAGTCCTGAAGGTTTGTTCTACGCGAAGTTATCCGCAGCTTCGACGATGGCGATTGCGCCTATCCTCATTCTTGGTTGGTTCAGCCAGAAGCAGCTTGTGCGCGGACTCACTTTTGGAGCGGTTAAATGATTGTATGGATTAAGGTGATACAAAATGGGTAGCATTACTCTCAGGCAAGTGACTAAAAGTTTCGGTGACGTCGACGTTATTCTACCCATTGATCTTCAGGTCGACGACGGTGAATTCGTAGTTTTTGTAGGGCCATCGGGTTGCGGTAAATCTACCCTGCTACGCCTGATTGCGGGCCTAGAAGATGTGACTAGTGGCACTATTGAAATTAACGGTAAAGATGCCACTAACATTCCTCCTGCAAAGCGAGGCCTTGCCATGGTTTTTCAGTCTTATGCTCTTTATCCGCATATGACGGTTCGCAAAAACATTGCATTTCCTTTAAAAATGGCCAAGTTGGGCAAAGCAGAAATAAACCGTAAGGTTACTGATGCTGCTGAAGTCTTGAACCTCACGGACTATCTCGACAGACGTCCTGGTCAGTTGTCAGGTGGGCAGAGGCAACGTGTAGCCATTGGTCGCTCTATCGTCCGTGAACCGGATGCCTTTCTGTTCGATGAGCCGCTTTCCAATCTGGATGCAGCCTTGCGAGGGAACATGCGTTTGGAGATAGCTGAACTACATCAGACACTCGCCACGACCATGGTCTACGTGACACACGATCAGGTTGAAGCGATGACCATGGCTGACAAGATTGTTGTTTTGCAGGCAGGTGTAATAGAGCAAGTGGGTTCCCCTCTGGAGTTGTATCGAGAACCTGCCAACATATTCGTGGCTGGATTCATAGGAAGCCCAGCTATGAATCTTATTGAAGGTGAACATGCAACAAATCGTGATGCAAAAACGATAGGTATTCGCCCTGAACATTTTAATATATCTCTGGAAAGTGGTGAGTGGCGCGGTAAAGTTGGAGTCTCGGAACATTTGGGTTCAGATACCTTTCTCCGGGTCGATGTCCAGGGTGTGGGCATGCTGACAGTTAGAGCTGACGGTGATTTTCCTGCACGACATGGTGATGAAGTTTGGCTTACACCTGATCCTGAGCGTATTCATCGGTTCGATGATGCCGGATTACGCATTAACTCCTGAAGGAACTGAGAAAGCTGACATTGTGATGGATACCTGCTCTGAATCAAGTGCCGCGGAGGCACTTAGCTTGGATACCTTGGAAGCGCTGCCTGAGAGTGTTGCGCGGCCACAATATTCCCGCGAGGCCTTGTCGGCTGGCATTTTACATTTTGGCCCCGGCAATTTTCATAAAGCTCACCAGGCTGTCTACCTCGACAGACTGATGAATGAGGGTGTAGATCACGACTGGGGCATTGTTGGTGCGAGCGTGATGCCAGGCGACGCTAAATTGCGTGAGATCATGCTTGAACAAGATTTATTGTCAACGGTGGTTACTCAATCTGCCACAGTAAGTGAGGCGCAAGTGATCTCACCCATGATTGATTATCTCCCTATCGGTGATGGAGAATCGATCCTCTCAATGATGGCTGATCCCTCTATTCGTATCGTGTCACTCACGGTGACTGAAGGAGGATATTTCGTCAACACCGCTACGGGAAAATTCGATCAGGAGCATCCTGCAGTTCAAGCGGACGTCGTAGGATTCGATAATCCGAAAACAGTTTTTGGACTTATTGTTAAAGGTTTGGAACAGCGTCGTGCGGCGAGCCAGAGATCGTTTACGGTCATGTCTTGCGACAACTTACCGCACAATGGTCATGCAGCAAGAAATGCGGTTGTCGGTTTTGCTGAGTTGGTGGATGCCTCCCTTGCCACATGGATAAGCGAAAACTCTAGTTTCCCCAATGGCATGGTCGATCGTATTACACCTGCGACGGGTGACTTCGAGCGGGAACGAGTCCGAACACTATTTGGTGTTAGGGATCAAGCGCCTGTCTTTTGTGAAGACTACATTCAGTGGGTCTTAGAAGATAACTTTGTCGCAGGCAGGCCTTCTTTTGAACGTGCCGGTGTGGAAATTGTTTCCGATGTTGCCCCCTATGAGATGATGAAGATTCGAATTTTAAACGGTGGGCACGCTGTGCTGGCTTATCCGGCTGCACTCATGGGAATCGAGTTCGTTCATGAAGCGCTGCAAAACGATTTAATTCGTAGCTTTTTAAAGACTATAGAATTAAATGAGATCGTTCCTGTAGTTCCAGATGTACCTGGCATAGATCTGAATGACTACTATCGTAGCGTGGAATCTCGGTTTTCTAACCCGGCGATAGCTGATACGATTAGTCGCTTGTGCTTTGATGGTTCAAATCGCCAACCAAAGTTTATTGTGCCTACCATCTTTGACAGACTCGATGCTGGGGCAAATATTGATGGGTTAGCACTGGCCTCGGCCTTCTGGTGTCGATACTGTGAAGGCACTGACGAGGCTGGCAACGAGTTGCCACCTAATGATCCCTCTTGGGATCTTCTGCACGCTAAAGCAATAGCATCAAGAACAGATCCTCTTAAGTGGTTGGCGATGACGAATGTCTATGGCAACCTTGGGCAAAACGAGCAATTTCAAGACATTTTTTCAACGGCGATAACTGGAATTCGAGAAAAAGGCGTGGCGTCGATGATCAAAACCTATTGTTGTACATACTCGTGATAAAGAGTTTGAACAGTATCTCCTTGCCTTTGAGAGTGCAGTAGGGATATGTCGGTTACGCAGCCTTCAAGCTCGGCTAGAGCACCGGAATTTGAATTTACCGATGGGGCTCAGCGATCGGTTCATTACCTGGAGCATGGTTTCCCCAATCCTCTTGTGCGTTGGCACTATCATGACAATTATGAACTCCATCTAGTCGTTGAAAGTACTGGAAAAATGTTTGTCGGGGATCATGTCGGTACATTTGCACCGGGGAATTTGGTGCTCACAGGACCACGGCTACCCCACAATTGGATCAGCCAGAGTGCGCCGGGAGAAATTATCGAGTTGCGTGATTTAGTGGTTCAATTTCGCAAGGATCTCGTGCCCGACATGGCAAAGCTTGCGCCTGAACTGATGTCAATTCTTCCACTGTTGGAAAGGGCAAGACACGGTGTGGAGTTTTTATCGATCGATATCAAACGGGCTCGTACCCTATTTGAATCGGTTCGTGATCAGTCTGGCCCATCACGCATTGCAAAGCTCCTTGAATTTCTGGATCATCTTTCGCGAGAAAGCGACTATTCGCTTTTGTCCACCCTGGCCATGCGCTCCGAAGCCAACCAAGCCTCTCAAGATAAAATTGACTTGGTGACTCAATATATTAGCGAGAATTTTTCTCAGGAAATTACCCTGACTGATATGGCGACGAAGGTGGGCATGAACGACAGCGCGTTCTCTCGTTTTTTTGCCAAGGCAACGGGCAACAGTTTCAACCGATTCGTGAACCGAGTGCGGATAAGCAAGGCCTGCGAATTGTTATTTGAAACGGAAACGCCCATCACCGCGATTTGTTATGAAACGGGTTTCAACAATATTGCCAATTTCAATAGGCGTTTTCGAGAATTGAAAGATGGTACGCCACGTGAGTACAGAAAACACTCGCGCATGCGACATGGTTCTCGAGGAATTGTTGAGTAGCTTACGTCTGTAGGTGAGGTCAATCTCGTTAGTGGATCAAGATTTTCCTTACACCCTTCGTGTTGTTTCTGAAATTAATAGACCCTGCGTTTATCCATCGCTTTGATAAAGCTGAATTACGCATAACCAATTAATGATTTTTACAATCATGACAAATGGCACTTGTCTCGAACAGAAAATTGTATTCATCGCAGGCGCGGTCAGAGGCATTGGTCTTGGATTTGCTCGCACATAGTTTTTTGAGGGTGCGCAAGTTGTTATTGCTGGCATTAACGAAGATGCAGCCAGAAACTCCTGTAACGCTTTGATGGGTGTTAGGGCAGAAGGTGTTGAGGAAATGCTTTACAATTATTGCCTAATGGCATGGTGATTGAACTGCAAATGTCGGTCCTGCGAATATTTAATCTATTAATACTTAGTCAGCTAAAAAAGAGGAGGTAGTTCGAATGTCGGTAGCATTGCGCCCTAGCTCCAATAGCACCCCCGAATTTGAATTTACAGACGGCACTGAACGGTCGGTTCATTATCTGGAGCATGGGTTCCCTAACCCTCTTGTGCGTTGGCATTATCACGATGATTATGAACTGCACCTTATTGTTGCAAGTACTGGTAAAGTGTTTGTGGGGGATCATGTTGGACGCTTTGCTCCTGGTCACCTCGTTTTAACTGGACCAAGATTACCGCATAATTGGATCAGTCAAACTGAGCCTGGTGAAGAGATTGAACTGCGAGATCTAGTAATACAGTTTCGCATGGACCTAATGCCAAAAATGGCAAGTCTGGCACCTGAGCTTATGTCTATTCTACCATTGCTTGAACGAGCTAGGCATGGCATTGAGTTCATGTCTGTGGGGACAGATTGGGCCCAATCCACGTTTCAGTCTTTACGAGACTTGTCAGGCCCGCCACGAATTGCAAAACTCATCGAATTACTCCATCATCTATCAGAAGAAAATAATTACGCATTGTTGTCGACTCTGGCGATACGTTCGCGAGCTGATCAGGCATCTCAGGATAAAATCGAGCAAGTGACACAGTATATTAGCGAGTATTTTGCGCGTGAAATAACATTGGGTGAAATGGCAAAGCTGGTGGGCATGAACGATAGCGCCTTTTCGCGATTTTTTGCTAAAGCGACAGGTAACAGCTTTAATCGCTTTGTAAATCGTGTACGCATCAGTAAGGCTTGTGAATTATTGTCTGAGACAGAAATTCCTATAACAACAATTTGCTATGAGACGGGATTCAATAACATCGCAAACTTCAACCGGCGTTTTCGTGAGTTAAAAGAGAACACTCCAAGAGAGTACCGGAGCCAATTGCGTATGCGCCACGGTGCTAGGAACATCAGCAAATAGCATTAGGACGTAGCGCCATCTTCTGGTTTGTGGTTGTTCGGATTTAGTGGGATATTAATAACATAGGCAGGACCAAGCATATAGATGGTATCTGTCGGTGGGTTGGCGTTAATAATCACGCCACCAGTGAATTCACCTGAATGCGACACTCATTTGCGCCTTGCTGGAAATGGTTCTGATGCTCAAACGATGTCGCTGTTGAACTTCCTTGCTCATGACTCGGTGAGTACCAGAAACGTTAATAGCCCACCGATACTGAGGGTAACTTTGCAGCGTCTGGCCACCACCAGAAATAAATTCTAAAACCCATTGCCATTCGATATAACTGAGTTCGCTAAAACAGTCTGTACTTCGCATTTTGCAAGAATGGCACCTTCCTAAAAGCCACTGCACAGTGCAATCGTGACAAGGTGTCGGCGCAGCATATCGAGTGAGCGTTTGGAGGTATGACGTCCTTCAATTCGCCCTTTCTCCAGAGCGCAGCGAACCGCATCGATTTCAATGATTTCCATGGCGTTGGTGGGTACATACAAAATTCGCGAAGTACTTCCAGATTGATGCCCACTTCTTCCGGCTCGCTGAATCGATCGAGCGATTCCTTTCGGACTGCCGATTTGCAGCACCTGATCAACTGGGCTGAAGTCAACGCCCAAATCCAACGAGGAAGTACAGATGACGCACATTAGCTGGCCGGCTTTGAGACGCTCTTCTATACCTTGACGCAGGTCTCTATCCAGTGATCCGTGGTGTAGCGCGAGCGACTGTAATCAATCTGGTTCAGCTTTAAGTAGGGCTTGAAACCAGATTTTGGTCTGAGAGCGCGTGTTGGTAAATGGAGTTCATCCCATTCATTCACCATGACCGTGTGAACGCCCGATAGACCGATCTCAGCACCTGGATAGCTGAGTATGATGGAGAGGCTCTCTGGTGTCGTTACGAGAGCATAGGGTGGATTGTTGCGCTGATGAGTGCGATTCGATGTATACGTATTTCAACAGTAACGTCAGCTCCTAACGCCGTGCACGTATCTTCTAGGTGTTGTCGGGTATTGTTCGCGAGAGCCCTGAGTGGTGTTACCCAGAGCACTCGGAGTGCAACGTTGTTGAGTGGTTCCTGAAGTGCTGATTGAACAGGGCCTAGCCATGCTGCAAGTGTTTTCCGACCTCCCGTCAGTGAGTAAATCAGCCTGGATTCACCTCTGAGCCGGCATTCCAGGCCTCGCGTTGGAAGTCTAAGACAGTCCATTGATTAATGGCAAATCGGTCTTCTGTTTGCGATATGGCCTCTTTACTGATTCATGGTTATTGGGATGCTTGCTATCCGTGGCTGGCCACCTCAGTCGTTAACATCACTAGCTCGTGTTCAATACAGGCGAGGGAACGTTCATCAGAAAGCCTGTGGTCAGCCTGGCGTAGCAAGATCAGTCTAGCCTCTGCTTGCTTGAACTCATTCATAAGGCGGATGGACAATTCAAAGGGCACATCAGAATCTGCGGTACCGTGAATTAGGCGAATTGGGCAAGTCAGTTGGCCAGGATCAGACTGGGAACTGGATTTGGTTAATAAGTCGGGTTGGAATACTGACAAGTCTTGAGCACTATCCAGAAGATTCTGTGTCAGTGGGTATGGTTGTTCGTATTCGTTGGGCAAGTTGACAATCAGGCCCTGCTGCAGGTCCCAGTAATCGCTTTTGCTTAAGCGAGGTTGTACAAGTTCTTGAAGAAAGTCTGGTGCCGCAGCAATTAGCAGCAAGCCTTTGATTTTTGCATGTCGTCGGGTTGCCGCCACTGTTGCTAGCCAGCCTCCCATTGATGAGCCCACGAGCACTATGGACTCTTTAATATTGTCGAGAATAAGCAGCGTATCGTCCAACCAGTCATTAAGCGTAAAAGCTGCTGGATCTCCATCGGATTCCCCATGACCCCGATAGTCAAAGCGGGTGTACGACAAATTGTTTCTGGCACAGATCTCTTCTAGTTTCTGCGCTTTTGTTCCTAGCATATTGGAATGAAATCCGCCGCAGAAAACCACATGTAGATGCTCTGTATCTGGGGATGTGCCGGATTGGCTTCCGTGCCGGCATGACCTGTAGGCGAGTTTGGATCCATCCGAAAGGGTGTAATCGTATAAATGGGTTATTGAGTCATTGTCCATCCACACAGTATAGTGCGCAGCCAACTTGCGTGAGGAGTATTGAATGCCGATTCACGGTTCAAAACCGGACTTCTCACAAGTCCGGGCAATATCGTTCGATCTGGACGACACTCTGTGGGATTGTGCACCAGCTATAGCCAACGCAGAGAAAGCATTGTTTGAATGGCATACGCTAGTGACGCCTTCTATTGCGAAGGCGCACACTCCAGGCACACTTCAGGGATATCGCAACGAGTTCAGAAATAATAATCCTGAGTTAACAGGCTGCGTCACTGCCATGAGAGTAGAGGGATTAAGGAGTCTGCTGAAGACCTTCGGTTATCCACAGCATTTGGCTGAGGAGGGCTTCACAGTGTTCTACAAAGCGCGAAGTCAGGTGGAACTTTACCCCGGTGCTGAAGACATGTTGAAAGTCCTGAGTGCGTCGTTTCGATTGGCAGCAATTACAAATGGAAACGCCGATTTGCAAAGCATAGGCATATCAATGTATTTTGACCAGATCTACGCTGCTAACTTGACACTTCTCGAAAAACCTGCGCCCGATATGTTCAATCTATGCCTTTCGCAAATGGATATACCGCCCAGTGCTTTATTGCATATCGGTGATAATCCTGTGACAGATATATTCGGTGCGAATGCTGCAGGAGTGCAGACGTTGTGGTTCAATCAGTATAATGAAGAATGGCCAGAACATCTAAATCCGCCCGATTTTGAGGTTAGTGCCCTTTCTGATGTGGTTGCTCTGTTTCAAAGGTAAGAAACGATAGGCAGCACTTTTGTTTTTAGTCCGGAATACGATATTCTGGCAATCCAAGGACTACTCGAATAATGAGTCGCACGTTTTATGTTAACGGTGAGTTTGTAGCTGAAGAGAACGCGAAAGTTTCCGTTCTTGATCGCGGCTTCCTATTTGCCGACGGGGTTTATGAAGTGTCGACAATTTTAAAAGGTCGACTGATAGACAATACCGCTCATATGAGGCGATTAGCTCGTTCATTGTCTGAGCTTGCGATGGCTGCACCATGTTCAGATGCAGAGATTCTTGAGGCGCAGCTAATGCTAATTGATGTGAATAAGCTGGACGAAGGGCTTTTATATCTACAGGTCACTCGCGGTGTCGCCGATCGTGACTTTGCCTATCCGGCAAATACCAAATCATCTCTAGTGATGTTTACACAAGCGAAAAACTTACTTAACTCGCCGATGGCCGAACAGGGAATGCACATCATCTCCATTCCAGACCAGCGCTGGAAAAGACGAGACATTAAAACCGTCGGATTACTCGCACCTTGCATGGGTAAGCAAGCAGCCGTGGACGCTGGAGTACATGATGCCTGGATGCTAGAAGATGGCCTGGTCACCGAAGGTACTTCGAACAATGCATATATAGTGACCAAAAATAAAAAAATACAAACTCGGCATCTCGGGCATGAAATTCTGAGTGGTATCACTCGCCATGCAGTACTGAAGTTCGCTACCCGGGCGGGATATACCGTAGTGGAAGAACCCTTCACCATAGAGGAGGC
>JBLIIE010000040.1:0-33890 GCA_047634635.1 Granulosicoccus sp.
TTTATACAGAATGAGTCGTTGATGTACATCTGGAACGTAATCCTCAGGCAACAGGGCGGGCACACCGAGATCAACTTCCGTTCCATGCGCAAGGGGTTTGTCATAGTCTGGTAATTTGCCTTCCTTCAATGCTTTAACGGCTCGAGTAAGTAACTCACTGTATAGGGTAAATCCAATTTCCTGAATTTGTCCACTTTGACCTTCTCCGAGCAATTCACCAGCACCTCGAATTTCTAAATCGTGCGTTGCCAATGTGAACCCAACGCCCAGATCCTCTAATGATTCGATAGCTTGTAGTCGTTTCTCTGCATCAGAGGTCATTGAGCCTTTTGGCGGTGTCAGCAAGTATGCGTAGGCACGATGATGTGAACGACCGACTCGCCCACGTAGTTGATGTAACTGTGCAAGACCGAGTTTGTCAGCCCTATTAATGAGTATGGTGTTAGCACTGGGAATATCGATACCACTCTCAATTATTGTTGTACTGACAAGAATATTGAATCGCTGGTGGTAGAAATCGTTCATCACCTGCTCAAGGTCAGATTCGCGCATTTGGCCGTGGGCAAAATTTATTCGAGCACCCGGTACGATGCGTTCGAGATCTTGCACCATGCGTTCTATGGTTCGAACCTCATTGTGTAGGAAATAGATTTGTCCGCCTCGTGCTAATTCCCGTTCGCAAGCTTCCTTAATTTGAACATCTGACCACTCTCCCACAAACGTTTTTATGGCGTGCCGATGTTGTGGTGGAGTGGCAATGATAGATAGATCTCTCATGCCGGCTAGACCCATATTCAGCGTTCTTGGTATTGGTGTGGCAGTAAGAGTGACTATATCGACTTCAGAGCGTAGGGCCTTCATGTGTTCTTTGTGCCTAACACCAAAACGGTGCTCTTCATCAATGATGACTAGGCCAAGGTTGTTATATTTAATATCTTTACTCAACAATTTATGAGTACCGATTATGATATCAATGCCACCTGAAGCTAGCCTGGCAAGAATACCTTTTTGCTCTTTTGCAGTTTCGAATCGCGACAGTGATTCAATCTGCACCGGCCAGTCAGCAAATCGATCCATGAAATTCTTATGATGCTGGCGAGCGAGTAGGGTGGTTGGTACGAGTACTACGACTTGCTTTCCTGCATCAACAGCCACAAACGCTGCGCGCATGGCGACTTCGGTTTTACCGAAGCCTACATCACCACAAACCACTCGATCTGTCGGCTGTGCAGATCGCAAGTCCTTCACTACAGCTTCAATGGCTGATAATTGGTCAGGTGTTTCCTCAAATGGAAATGCATCGCTGAAAACGGTGTAGTTGTCAGAGTTTTCTGGAAAGGCGAAGCCTTTGCGCGCTGCTCGTCTGGCGTGAATTTCAAGAAGCTCTGCCGCCACGTCGTAGGCTTTTTCAGCAGCTTTGCGTCTGACTTTTTGCCACGTGTCTGTGCCCAGCTTATGTAATGGCGCACTCTCTTCGCTAGCCCCTGCATAGCGGCTGATAAGGTGCAGAGACGACACTGGAACGTAAAGTTTGTCGTCGCCTGCGTATTGAATGGTTAAATATTCATTTTTTACATTGCCCAGCTCTAGAGATGTCAGTCCCTGGTAGCGTCCTACTCCATGATCAATGTGCACGACCGGCGCACCCATGCGTAGGTCTGTTAGATTAGCGATTATGGCTTCGGAGTCGCGCGTGGGTTTTCGACGTTCTCGACGTTTAATTTTGCCAGAACCGAGCTGACTCTCGGTAATCATGGCAATTTTTGCGTCTGGCAAATGCAAACCGCGATCAAGTGGGGCGGTTGTCAGGCAGAGATCTCTGTCGCTTTCTAGAAACTCCTGCCAGTCTTCAACCGTTTCTGGAGTTAGCCGATTGCCGATCAGTTGATCGAGCAGGGCTTCTCTTCTGCCTGTTGATTCTGCAACAAACAGAACTCGACCCGGGAATTTACCGAGGAAATCCTGAACGGAACCCATTGGACGTTCGCCCCTGGCATCCAAAGGGTAAAGTCCGGGTGCTTCTGTGGCCAAATTCAATCCAGTTTTACCCGGTTTTTCTATTTCGAATCGCTGTGTTCTATGCGTGCTTCTATCAACAAGCACGCTTTCAACTTCCTTGGCCGTCAGATAGATTCGTTCTGGAGGTAAAATAGGGCGCTCGACATCATGCCTTCGTTGTTCAAAGCGGTCTGAAGTGTTGGCTTCAAATTGGGTGAAGGCCTGGTGTGCACCATCTACCAGAACAAAGCTTGCGTTATCGGGTAAATACTCAAACAAATGCGACGTTTCGTCGAAGAAAAGGGGCATGTAATACTCAATGCCCGAAGGCGCACGGCCCTCGCTTACAGCTGTGTAGATTGGCGTGTTTTTGCTTTCGGCGGCAAAGCTGTTGCGGTACTGCTTTCGGAATAGAGCAATGCCAGTTTCATTCAGCGGAAATTCGTGGGCGGGTAAAAGTTCGATGTAAGTTGCTTTTTTCAGACCGCGCTGCGTGTCAACATCGAAGGTCCGAATCGTCTCTATTTCATCGTCGAAAAACTCAACTCGATAGGGCGAGCTGCTACTCATTGGGAATAGGTCGAGAATGGATCCTCTCACCGCAAATTCGCCGTGCTGTTCCACTTGGGTAACTAGACGGTAACCGGCGTCCACAAGCCTGCCACGAAATTCATCCAACGCAAGAGTATCGCCTTGCTTGATGATTAACGCATGTTGATTCAGAAAAGCTCGTGGCGGCAAGCGCTGCATTAACGCAGCTGCCGTCAGAAGCAAGATTCCGCGGCTGGTGTGAGATAGGTTGTAGAGCGTCCGAATACGTTGGGAGATAATTTCCTGGTGCGGAGAAACGCGATCGTAGGTAAGCGTTTCCCAATCACTGAGCACATTGACCTGCACATCTGGTCCTGCGAAAAATCGCAATTCTACGTCCAGTTGAAGTAGTTCTGTCGTGCTAGGGGCGACCACGACCAAAAGACTGTCGCGGTTGGCAGCTAGCTCCGCAATGGCTAATGATTCGGAAGCACCGTACAGTTTGCCCCATTTGGGACGCGATGCGGCGACAACAGGCAACAGCATAGGGACTGAACTCTGGCAAGTAATGAGGAGCTCGACCCGCCTACGAGTTGTTCAAGCGTCAGAGCTTGGACTTCGTTTCGTTTTGGGTCGATCGTTAGCGTAGAATTGTCCCATATTTCCTGATCGGGCGAAGCTCTATGCTCTTTAGAGCTCACCGTTTCGTAGCATTTAACTACACTATTTGGAAATTCTCCGAACTCTATCTATCGTAGCGGCTCTACAGGTCTATGTTTCAACCATATGAATTATTCGTAGGCCTGCGCTACACACGGGCAAAACGGCGTAATCACTTCATTTCCTTCATCTCGCTGGTATCAATACTGGGGATAATGCTAGGCGTGACTGCATTGATCACTGTTACCTCAGTTATGAATGGCTTCGAAAAGGAGATGCGCGAAAGAATAGTTGGCGCATCCTCTCATGCCACTGTTACAGGCTTGGGAGAACCGCTTCAAGACTGGCAATCCGTAGCTGAGATTGCGAATTTACACCCAGAAGTAAGCGGGGCTGCTCCCTATGTTGAGGGGCAAGTCATGCTTGTGCACGCCGGTCGCTCCACAGGTGCTTTGATTCGTGGCGTTCTTCCAGCAGAGGAAAGCAAGGTGTCTGAGTTACATGAGACCTTGGAGCAAACTGAATCACTGGAAATTGCCCTGCAAAGTGGTGAATTCGGAATTGTCCTTGGTGCCGATCTAGCCAACTATCTGGGGGCAATTGCCGGAGACAAAATCATGGTTATCACTCCAGAGGCCAGTGTCACTCCCATGGGCTTCGTGCCGCGAGTCAAACGATTCACGGTCACTGGTGTTTTTCGTTTTGGCATGTATCAGTTTGATCGCAATCTGGCGATTATGCACGCCTCTGACAGTGCCCGATTATTCAAGATGGGAGACGGTTTTTCCGGTGTGCGGTTAAAGCTTACTGACACAGGCAGGGCCCCTATTGTGGCGAGAGAGTTAGCCCGCGAATTTGGATTCGATAAGTTCGTCAGCGACTGGACACAGCAGAACGCTAATTATTTTCTTGCGGTGAAAATGGAAAAAACAATGATGTTTATCATTCTATCCATGATCGTGGCGGTAGCTGCGTTCAATATTATTTCCACTTTGGTTATGTTGGTTCAGGACAAGCAAGCTGACATTGCGATTCTGCGAACACAAGGTGCATCGCCTGCCAGCATTTTGTCCATATTCGTAGTGCAGGGAGTGTTGATAGGGGTGCTAGGTACTGTTGCAGGTCTTATTGGTGGTATTTCGCTGGCGAGCAACATCGATGTGGTTGTCCCGTTCATAGAGAATTTCACGGGTCCTGTATTAAACCCTGAGGTCTACTATATCGATGAAATGCCGTCTGATCTTCGGCTAGACGATGTCGTTAAGGTGGGCATCATGTCGTTTGGTTTGTCACTGTTAGCGACAATTTATCCTGCCTGGCGAGCTTCACGAGTGGATCCAGCCTCGGCACTGGCTTATGAGTAAGTATCGGTATCGGAATCAACCCTTCAACCGTAAAACTCGCAGGAAACCCCGATGAGTAACAACAGCGTACTAAGGGCGCAGCACTTGAGCCGCAGCTATACGCAAGGTGATCTTTCAGTTGATGTGCTGAGTAACGTGAACCTTGACGTCGCAGGTGGCGAGCGTATAGCGATAATTGGTAGCTCTGGCAGTGGCAAAAGCACTCTGCTGCACCTACTGGGAGGACTTGATACCCCAAGTTCAGGTTCGGTGACTGTTGATGGGCAGAATTTTGCGGATTTGAGCCAATCAAAACGGGGAAAACTGCGAAACAAGCACGTCGGCTTTGTTTACCAATTCCACCATCTGCTCCCAGAATTCAGCGCAGTGGAAAACGTCAGCATGCCATTGTTGATTGGTGGGGAGTCGAAATCCCGAGCTGCCGATGCAGCCAGCGAACTGCTGGTAAGAGTTGGCCTTGGAGAGAGGTTGCGGCACAAACCCTCAGAGTTGTCAGGTGGGGAGCGTCAGCGGGCGGCCATTGCACGCGCTCTTGTTAATCGACCCAAAGTTGTACTTGCAGATGAGCCTACCGGGAATCTAGATGAAAGCACCGCCGATAGGGTTTATGAGCTCATGCTTGAGCTGAATCAGGAGCTGGGTACCAGCTTTCTGGTCGTAACTCACGATACTCGGTTAGCAGCTCGAATGGACAGGATTCTGCAGTTAACCCACGGTGAATTGCACCCTGCAAATCTTAAATAGGACTGTAGATTTAGACTGAGGGACGTCGGCGATGTCTGCGCTGTCGCCATCGACGAATCGCATGAATCCGCCAAACCAGCAGGGTCAAAGAAAATCCGACAACAGCTGACACACTGGCACAGAAAAGCAGCCCAGTTAGTACAGTTGGCCAGGCGTGTCCAACTCCGGATAAAAGACTTTGAGTCGAAAAATTCAAAGGCTCGGCGAAAACGGGTTTGCCCAGAATCATTGACCCGCTTCGCCACGCTGCATAGAATAAGGGTGCAAAGGTCAAAGGATTGGTGAACCACACCATGACCACGGAGACAGGCACATGGACGCGCAACACAGCAGAGAGTACGGCTGCCAAAAGCATTTGCATAGGGAGTGGCACCCAGCTAATAAACAACCCTACCGCCACCCCGCCAGCGACAGAGCGCCGATTAAGGTGCCAGACCATTGGCTGGGCAATGGTGTTCCTAATCCAACGTCGCAACACGTTTGGCTCTCTGTCCGCACCACCAATCTGGTGATACAGCTTGCGTCTGAGGGTAGACGCATCAGGCAAATGTCTTTTCAGCCCGTTACCGCGCATGATCACTATATAGATAGGAAAAATCGGGAGCCACAACACAACAACGTCTTAGCACTCGCTTTATTGAATTATTCTCCTCGATATGACGAATAATACTCGGCAATCCAGGTTGGGTATGAGGTTATTTACATTTTGTTGGTTACTTTGGACTGTTTTCATCCTCAGCCTGCCACTTTTACCCCCAATCGCACTGTGTGTATTCTTCAGTTTTCTGACTGTCCTGTTCGCCTGTTTTTATCCGTCACTAAGGCCCGTAGCCTGGGGTTATCTGTGTGCCGTCGGGTTGCTTGCATGGTCATTACATCAGCTGGAATCAAGACAACTGCACAGCACACAAATATCGACGGACATCCGTGTTCAAGTTAGGGTCGCAAGTGTGCCGCAGAATCACAGCTATGGACAGCGTTTTACTGTCAACGTACTAGGCTGCGTATCGTGTGTTTCATCTTTTGGGCCTAAAACCTTACAGCTTAGTTGGTATGGCCGAGCCCGGCGGGCCCGTGCTGGAGAAACGTGGGAAGTGTCCGTGCGGCTTAAGCCGATTCGTGGCCTGCGTAATGCAGGTAGTTTTGATGCGGCCAAATGGGCGATTCACAAAGGTTTTGACGCTCGTGGTTATGTTAGGTCTGAGCCTGCAGCGCATCGTCTAACGTCAGCATCTAACATCAGCACCGTATCTGTCCGTGAATCCCTGTCTGAGCAATTGCTGTCATTACCCTCAGCGAACGAGACCATTGGACTGGTACAAGCGTTAGTCCTGGGTGTCAAGCACGGTATCGATCAACAGACTTGGTCGGTTCTTCGACAAACTGGAACGTCTCATTTGGTGGCAATTTCAGGTTTACACATTAGCCTATTGGCAGGGTGGGCATATTTTCTAGCCCGGCATTCACTACCCCGCATGTTGGGGTTTTTAGCTCGCTTTTGGCCAGCTGCCTCGGCGATAGAATCCACGTCTTTATCCCTACTGGTTAGTGTCCTGTGTGCCTGTTTGTATGCTGTAATGGCAGGCTTTGAATTGCCTGTCCAACGTGCATTGATCATGCTGCTCGTTTGGGCTGCGGCTGCATGGCGGTTAAGGCATCTTGCACCCGCTTGGGGTTTGGCGCTAGCTGTGATCTTGGTGCTGGGCGCAAATGTGCTTAGCATTCTGTCGCCCGGGTTTTGGCTCTCGTTCGGCACCGTCGCCTTGCTGTTCTACTTACATCGAGGCCGCATGGTGCAAGAACCTCAGATCAGCCCTGAATCCGAAGGACGTCGTGCTAACCGTTGGAATGGTTGGCGGATAAAGTCGATTCTTCAATCTCATATCATTCTTGGAGTTGCATTGCTCCCTGTATCTGCCTGGTTTTTCCAAGCAGGGTCATTAGTAGCCCCCTTGGCAAATCTTCTAGCCGTGCCATACGTTGGAATGGTTGTTGTACCGTTAAGTTTTTTGTCGGTTCTGTTCAGTGGCTGGTGGGTTGGATTCGCTGACTTCGCCTTGATGATGTCTCAGTTGGCGCTGGACATTTTGTTGCGATACTTAACCTGGTTGTCTGGATGGGACGAGTCGGCAATCGCTTTGACAGTTCCTAGTGGGGCAGTCATGTTCTTCTGCCTAGTCGGCATAGTGGTTTTGTTGGCACCCATAGGGACAGGGCTGAAATGGTATGCCATACCCCTTTTTGCACCTGCATTGCTATTCAACGTAGCTCCTTCTCGAATTCAAGGCTTTGAAGTTCACGTACTTGACGTGGGGCAGGGTCTTGCTGCTCTGGTTATGACAGATTCGACAACCCTGTTATTTGATACTGGCGGTAAGGTTTCGCCATCACTGAGCATGTTCGAATCGGTTGTAATACCTTATCTGCACGCCCAAGGTCGGCGAAAGATTGACAGGCTTGTGCTTTCTCATAGTGATGAGGATCATACGTTTGGTCTAAACGATTTTTTGAGCCGTTTTCCAGATGCCAGTATCACGGTGGGTGGTGATCTGCAGAATGCAGACCGGTACTTAGCGGGTGCCCCTGTCGGGGTGCTGGTCGGGAAGCCATGTCTGGCAGGACAGAGCTGGCAGCAGGATGGTGTTAATTTTAGTTTTCTACACCCTGCAGCGCAAGACAGGGATGGTGATAACGATCGCTCATGCGTACTGCTGGTTCAGCATGGAGCTTCTCGCGCAATGATAACGGGCGACATTGAGCGGGCAGGTGAATCAAAATTAGAATACCGCCTAATGATGGCTTCTAAAAAACTACTAGAAGTTCGCTCAGATAATCACCTCAATCCCCCATCAATCGAGTCGCCTTCAAAACAATCATCGAGCATAAATTCGGATGGTAAGATGACTTTTCCGGTTGACCTTCTTGTTGCTCCTCACCATGGCAGCAATTCCTCGTCTGGGGCTGCACTGCTTTCGCGACTACGGCCAGATAACGTGGTTTTTTCGGCAGGATTTCTTAACCGGTATGGATTTCCTCACGGCGATGTACAATTGCGCTATAAACTACTGGGTACGAAGCAATACATTACCGGTAAGCATGGCGCGGTGGCTTTCTCATTTGGTCCTGCTGGCTTGCTCATGCCTCCTGTAACCTGGTTGCAGACACACCGTCGCTTCTGGCACGGTTTCGTTAATCCGGCTTGTTCAGAACAGTTTTCTGATCAGCCTCATGTATTTCGACAGCTTTTGTTGGCGCAAAAAGGACAAACACTGTGTGGGAAATAGTAACTGCTGGCGGCTGGTTGATGCTGCCTATCGTAGCTTGTTCAATTGTGGCTCTCGCTATCGTGGGAGAACGTTTTTTTACCCTACAAGCCGAGCGAGTATTGCCCACGAATCTTGTGGCTGACGTTTGGCGCATGGCGAGTTCCCGACAGCTGACCGAAGATAAGGTTAGGGATATTCAACAGGGATCTCCATTGGGAAGAGTATTGGCGGCGGGTTTGTATAACCGCACCCAGGACAGGGATATCATGAAAGCCTCTGTAGAGGAGGTGGGCGGTCACGTAACTCACGAGTTGGGTCGTTATTTAAACGCCTTGGGCACCATTGCTGCCGTAACTCCGCTACTCGGGTTGCTCGGTACCGTCATCGGCATGATTAGCGTGTTCACCAATATAACCACTGTCGGGGTTGGAAACCCTGCGCAACTCGCTGGTGGTATTTCGCAGGCTTTGATTACGACAGCAGGCGGTTTGATGGTCGCCATACCCTCTCTCATGTTTCATCGTTATTTCCGCGGAAAAGTGGATGGACTTGTCGTGGATATGGAAAAAGAATCATTGAAGCTTGTTGATGTATTGCAGAAGCGTCAGGCACAGACTCGAGTGGCCCAGCAATGAAGTTTCAGCGACAGACTCGTGAAGAACTAGAGCTGAATTTGACGCCATTGATTGATGTCGTCTTTTTGTTGTTGATTTTTTTCATGGTTTCCACCACATTCCAGAAAGAATCTGAAATTTCATTGCAACTACCTCGTGCCACAGATTCTGAAGTGCAGGCGCCAACAGAGCGCATTGAAGTTATTATCAACGCAGCAGGGCGGTACTTCATCAACGATCAAGAGCTGGTGAAGGCCGATGTGGCTAGTTTGCAAAATGCGTTGTACAAGGTGTCAGGAGGCAAGCGGGATATACCGCTAACCATCCGAGCCGATGCACAAACACCTCACCAGGCAGTCGTTACAGCCATGGATGCAGCAGGTCAGCTTGGCATGCTCAAAATGTCGATAGCTACTTCACGAAGCGCCGAATAGACTCGACTTGATGTCACAAAAAAAAACGACCAACGGAACTGAGTCTGGTACCCATCCCGAGTCTGGGACCGAGCAGTCCAACTCTTCCGTCATTTCTGCTCACAAGATTAGCGATGGTTCACAGGGTGAAGTTGTTGCGGGCAAAGATACCTACCGACGGCTTTTAAGCTACGTAAAACCTTATCCCCGGCAATTCATTATCGCTGTGTTGGGCATGATTGGTTATGCCATCACAGATACAGCGTTTGCGGCTTTGATGAAGCCTATGCTCGATGGTAGTTTTGTGGAACAGGATCGCAACGCGATTCTATTCGTGCCTCTAATGATCATCGGTATTTTTGTATTACGTGGCGTCGCAGGCTTTGCGTCAACTTATTACATTTCCTGGATAGGATGGCGAGTCATCAAGCAATTGCGTGGAGAAATCTTTAGCAAGTACCTAACCTTGCCGACCTCTTTCTACGATAGGGCATCCTCAGGTGAGTTGATCTCGCGAATTACATTTAATAGTCAGATGGTAGCGAATGCTGCGAGTAGTTCACTCACCGTCATGGTTCGTGACTCGCTAACAGCCATTGGCTTGTTTGGATTGATGTTTTATCAAAGTTGGCAGCTGTCATTAACGTTTCTGGTAATTGGGCCCATCATTGGATTCATAGTGGCCCGTGTGAGTAAGCAATTCCGTTCCATCAGTCGAAACATTCAAGGTTCTATGGGTGATGTCAGCCACGTGATTCAGGAAGCGGTTGAGGGTGCGCGAGTGATCAAGATATTTGGTGGTCAGGAAGAGGAGCTATCTCAATTCGAATCGGCCAATGAGCGCAACCGTGCTTTCAACATGAAAGAGACGATGGTTAAGGCGCTTAACGAACCCATTGTCCAGTTCCTTGTGGCAATTGCGTTGGCGGTGATCGTGTACATAGCATCTAGTGGTGACGTCGCAGATCGAATTTCCGTAGGTAGTTTCATGTCGTTTATTACAGCTATGCTGTTGTTATTCGCGCCGCTGAAGCGCATGACTAACCTTAATAGTGAAATTCAGCGTGGGATCGCGGCTGGTGAAAGTCTATTTGCCATTCTTGATCTTGAATCAGAACGTGACACTGGGACACGGGAATTGTCTTCCGATATTCAGACCATAGAATATCGAAACGTAAACTTACGCTACCAGGAAGATAAACCTTCGGTTCTTCACTGTATTAATCTTGTGGTAAACAAAGGTGAGACGGTTGCATTTGTCGGCGAATCTGGAAGCGGCAAAACTTCCCTGGTTAACTTGCTACCTCGACTTTACGAACTGGATGGTGGTGAAGTGCTGGTCAACGATAATTCGGTTTCCGAATACACGTTGCAGTCGCTTCGAACTCAAATCGCCACAGTTAGCCAGGACGTTATGTTGTTCAACGACACAATAGCTAGCAACATTGCCTTTGGAAGTCGTCAATCCATTGATGACAAAACATTGCATGCCGCCTGTAAAGCTGCCCATGCGCATGATTTTATTTCGAAGTTGCCAGATGGATACGAAACCTTGGTAGGGGAAAACGGAATCATGCTTTCAGGTGGGCAACGTCAACGTGTTGCGATTGCTCGAGCGTTATTGAAAAATGCGCCGATCCTAATTCTTGATGAGGCAACGTCTGCACTGGATACTGAATCTGAGCGCAAAGTGCAGCAAGGTTTAGAGGTTCTTATGCAAGGACGAACCACAATGGTGATAGCGCATCGGTTATCAACGATTGAAAAGGCTGACAGAATCGTCGTGATGGATCGTGGTGAGATTGTAGAGGTTGGCACTCACAAGCAATTGCTTGATAAACGTGCCCACTATTACAAACTGCATCAGCTGCAATTCAGATAGTGAAATCCTCAAACATCGATGTTTTAGCGAGTTCAGGCTAGGGCGTGAGCATTATCGAAAATAGTTGGCGCTCGCGGGGACTCACAGCCGTTTTGCTGTTACCTGTTTCGTGGGTCTATGGTGCAGTGCTTTCAGTCAGGCGACTGGCGTATGCGCAAGGATGGAAAGCCAGTACAACCGTTCCGTTACCGGTAGTTGTTGTTGGTAATTTATCAGTGGGTGGTACGGGGAAGACCCCATTATGTGCATACCTTGTCGAACGTTTCATCGAGGAAGGTTGGCGGCCTGCAATAGTTAGCCGTGGCTTTGGTGGCAGACGTTGGGCATTGCCGCACCTTGTTTGTAAATCTGATACTCCAGGGCACGTTGGCGATGAGCCTGTTCTGCTATTTGAACAAACGGGCGTGCCTGTCTGTGTCTGTGTAAATAGAGCATTGGCTGTACGGAAAATTGCGGAGGCGACTAATGCGAATATAGTTTTCTCGGATGATGGTTTACAGCATTTGTCCATGCCTCGAGTCGCTGAGGTGCTGGTTATTGATGGCCAACGTGGATTTGGCAATGGTTGGTTACTGCCAGCAGGACCTCTTCGGGACTCATTCAATAGTTTGCATGACATTGACATTGTGGCGATTCAGGTACCGTCAGCTTCTGCATTGAATACCGATAAGAGTGAGACGAGACGTGAATTACATCGATCGCTGAATTCTAATGCACTGAGCCGCTTGCAGTCAGATGCAACAGAACAGGTATTCAGCCTGGAAGCAATCGATGCGCTGGAGCTGGCCACGGGTATCACAATTGCACTAAGCGAATTTTCAGGTCAGCGTGTTCATGCTGTTGCTGGCATCGGTCATCCGCAGCGATTTTTCGACAGCCTTACGCAATTGGGCATCGACGTTATCGCACATTCTAAGGTTGATCACGCTGAATATTCTTTGGATGATATTGACTTTGAAGATGGCCTGCCTGTACTGGTCACTGTGAAGGATGCGGTTAAACTAAAGAGTTTTGATCGTCTCCCAAAGAAGGTTTACCAGATTAACACTCGGGTTATAGTGTCTGATGCATTGGATTTTTTGATTGTAAAACTCAAAGAAAAACTTGCTCTAATTGTCAAACTTTAACGTACGGCCAGGCTAATCATAATGTGCTGTTCTGTTACTGCTTAACGTGTGCTTAAAATGAATATACCGCATTATAGTATTGTCATCCCGTCACGATATGCATCCAGTCGGTTTCCAGGTAAGCCATTGCATTTACTGAACGGTGTTCCCATGATTCTGCATACGGTGGCTCGTGCAAGAGAGTCTGGAGCTGAAGAAATCGTGGTCGCTACGGACGATTCGAGGATCGAAAAAATCTGCCTTGAAGCTTCGGTGGATGTACAGATGACCCATGAAGATCACCCCAGTGGCACAGATCGAATTGCTGAGGTTGCGGCCATAAGACAGTGGTCAGAAGATCGAGTTATTGTTGGACTGCAAGGGGATGAGCCGGCCACGCCTGCTCACCACCTCGATTTGTTGGCTGAGAATCTGAATACCCACACCTCAGCTGATATGGCGACGTTATGTATGCCTATTAGGCACATTGATGACTATCAGAATAGTTGTCGTGTCAAAGTGGTTAGAGACATCCAGGGGATGGCACTGTATTTCAGCAGGGCATCTATCCCAGCCAGGCGTGATGCGACTCTGCAAGGTAATTCGTTTCCAGAATCCAGTTTACATATTGGCTTATACGCCTACCGCTGTGCTTATTTGTTGCATTATCAGACACTTCCGCCGTGTGCGTTAGAACAAGAAGAGCAATTGGAACAATTGAGAGTCCTGTATAACGGCGGCAGAATTCATGTTGGAATGGTGGCAGCTAGCGACTCCCGAGGTGTCGATCACCCAGATGACGTGCGGGTCCTGGAGTCCGTATTGGCAACCAGTTTTAATTATCCGTAGTGTCGGTGCGGCGGCAAATTAGAGCCAACTGCTGGCTCACCGAGTTACCGATTGACCCACTCATTCGTTATTGCGGAGTTTGCTAATCATGAATAGATCTGTGAAACGTAGTTGGCAAATTAGTGAGCAGAAAACGGTCTACGAGGGATTCTATAAGATCGAATCTGTAAAATATTCTCACTCTTTACATTCTGGTGATATGACTGGGCCAATAGATGCAGAGCTGTTCGTGCGTGGCGATGTGGTCGGGTTGCTGCCTTATGATCCGGTTTCAGATCAGGTTGCGTTAATAGAACAGTTCCGCATTGGCGCAATGCACAACAAGCCAGACCCTTGGCTGGTGCAAATTATTGCTGGCATGATCGACACTGACGAAACGCCTGAGCAGGTGGTTATCAGGGAGGCTAAAGAAGAGGCTGGAATTGAACTTGTCGATGTTGAATTGATGTCGCGGTATATCGCAAGTCCGGGAGCCAGCACTGAAGAGGTCTATGTTTTTTATGCAGAAACTGATCTCAGTCAGGTTGGAGGGACGCATGGTCTTGTGGAGGAGGATGAAGATATTTCAGTCAAGGTTATGCCGGCAGACGATGCAATTGCTTTGCTGGACAGCGGGCAAATTAAAAATGCGCTAAGCATAATCGCGTTGCAGTGGTTCAAGATGAAGCGACAAATACGTTAATCAGTATGCAAATTTTCACATGTAACACCGAATAACGTGAAGCAGCTAACATTTTTATCGATGGAGTTGTAGATATCGCCGTTAGACCTGTCAGAGAATTGATTATCTTGTTCATTACAGATTACTGGCAAAGAATAATAATATGCAAACAATGCTGCTTGTTGAAGACGATAAAAAAATATGTATGGCACTGTCTTTGCCATTGCGCTCCATGGGATTTCAAGTAGGTTCTGCCACGGACGCAGTTTATGCTATGAACGCAGCCATTCGTTGCCAGTCGGAGGTCGTTCTCCTCGATATTAATTTGCCCGGTGGGGATGGATTTGTTGTTGCAGATCACTTCGGGCTTCTGCAGATCTGGGCACAACGCCCATCATAATTACTTGCGCGGCCCGCTAGCTGGCAAGTGCAGGTTAATAGGGAATCAGGCATCCGCTACGAGTGAGCATTTCAAGCATAGATTGATCAGACGAATTTCGAGCTGGCTTCACTGTTATCGGAATAGGCTCGCGCTGAGATAATTCAATCGCAAGACCTCTCGAGCAGTAATAGCTTTCTCCATTCACGAATAATGTTACCGCATCAGCGACCATTGGTTCGGATGACTCTATGTTCTTTTGGTGCCAGACTATCTGGGTAAAGGGTGCTTTTATAAACTGTTCGATATCTCCGGCGTTATCGTAAGCTTCGTACACACTGTCGTCGCTATTGATAGTGCCCGACTCTGTTAACAAAGCTCCCACAAAATTTGCAAACAATGTGTCGTCAAGCATGGTTGCTTGAGTCCAGAGTGTTTTCATTCTGGTGATAGCACTTGCCGAGATTTCGCCTGGGGTTGCGATATCTATTGCTCCATCTGTGTATCGAATCGCTGGAAGGCTTTCAGCGAGCATTTCGCTAACACGCATAATCATGTCAGGGATTGCTGGCGCACGAAAACCTATAGACCACGTGGTACATGATTCGACAGTAGCGACACCGTGATGTGGTATGCCTGGAGGTAGATAAAGCATATCGCCAGCTTCCAGATCCCAACAATCAGTCGCTGCGAACGTGGCAAGAATTTTCAGTGTGGAGTCTGGCAATAATTCGTGTTTGATATCCTGTCGTTGATCAATAGACCATTGTCTGACGCCACCAGCTTGCAGCAGAAATACATCGTATTCATCGATATGAGCACCAACAGACGCTCCAACTGGTGCATAGCTGATCATAAGATCATCGATTCGCCAGCTTGGAAGAAATTGGAAAGGCTCTAGGTAGGAAGCTAACTCTGGAATATGTTTCTCAACATCAGTAACCAGTAAAGACCAGTTGTTGCCGTCTAAAGTGGCAAATCGATCTTCTTCAAATGGACCATGTTCGAGGTGATAGTTACCAGCACCATCTTGTATGATCAAGCGTGGAGTGGTTTCTGGCTCTAGTGATAGACCAGCCAGTTCATCTGCATCCAGGGGTGTTTGGAAATCAGGAAACGCTTGTCGTATTAGCAGAGGTTTCTGTTGCCAATAGTCTCTGAGAAAAACAGCCTCATCCATTCCATCTGACCATTGAATGCCAGTAGGTACTTCATTGGACTCGTTCATGGTTTGGGCTATCTGAGGGTAGGTTAGAGACTAGATTTTTTTGGCTAGTACCGTTGCAAGTCCTGTGTAACTGCCTGGTGTCATTTCAAGCAGCCGTTTTTTGTCATTTTCTGGAATCGCAAGATCTGCAATGAATTCGCGAATAGCTGCCTGATCGATAGTGTTACCACGGGTCAGTGACTTAAGAGCTTCGTAAGCATTGGGAACATCGTGCCTGCGCATAACGGTTTGAATGGGCTCAGCCAGTACTTCCCACGCGTTGTCGAGGTCTTCTGACAGCGCTTTGTTGTTGATGTCTAGTTTACCAAGCCCTTTCAACAATGAAGCCACAGCAATTTGTGTATAGCCTGCGCCTACACCCAGATTTCTAAGTACTGTTGAATCGGTTAAATCACGCTGCCATCGTGAGAGGGGTAATTTGCGACTTAAATGATCAAACATTGCGTTAGCTAAACCTAGATTCCCTTCAGCATTTTCGAAATCAATAGGGTTCACTTTGTGCGGCATCGTAGAGGAACCAATCTCGCCAGCTACAGTCTTTTGTTTCAGATAACCCAGAGAAATGTACCCCCACGTATCTCGGCACAAATCGGTAAGCGTTACGTTGAATCGAGCAACAGCATCAAACATTTCTGCAACACAGTCGTGTGGTTCGATTTGCGTGGTGTACGGGTTGAATTCAAGTCCGAGACTTTCCACAAAATTTGTCGCAAAAGATTCCCAATCAATGTCTGGGTATGCGCTGAGATGCGCATTGTAATTACCAACAGCGCCATTGATTTTTCCGAGTAGCGCGACGGACGCTATGGTTTGTCGTTGCCGGTTTAATCGGGCAACCACGTTTGCGAATTCTTTACCCAGAGTGGTCGGGCTTGCTGTTTGTCCGTGCGTTCGACTGAGCATCGGAGTATCAGCATTTTCTCTTGCGAGTGTTGTAAGTGCGTCGATAACAGAATCACAAGCTGGCAGTAAAATAGTGTTGCGATAACGGGCCAGCATGCAGCCGTACGAAAGATTGTTGATATCTTCGGAAGTGCAGGCAAAATGCACAAATTCCTTTTTTGCCGCTAATTCTGGCCACTGATTCAGCTGATCCTTAATGAAGTATTCGACCGCCTTTACATCATGATTGGTCGTTCGTTCAATATTTTTTATAGCAGAGCCGTCTTCCAAGCTGATTTCACCAATCGCAAGCAGAGCTTGCTTCGTGGTGCTATCCAGAGCAGGGAGTTCAACGATACCAGGGTGGTCGGCGAGGGCAGTAAACCAACGCATTTCTACTCGGACCCGTTCGCGGATTAGAGCATATTCACTGAAACAATCACGCAAGGTCTCAGTTTTGCTAGCGTAACGACCATCGATGGGCGAAACAGCTGTGAGTTCATTCAGGGACAAATCAGTGCAGTCCGGACCGTTAAGGGGAATAAGCTTGAGGGATATTGGTAGGCGCGATTGGATTCGAACCAACGACCCCCACCATGTCAAGGTGATGCTCTAACCAACTGAGCTACGCGCCTGCCGTTGGCGTAAGTGTAAGGAAGTGCCCGTCTCGGGTCAACAATGTTCTACAATGATTTTCAGAATCATTCGATCCATGTGGCCTTTCGTAGGGGTCACCACTGAAACAACATTAAGCGGCCTCTCGTAAGGGTCACCACTGAGATCTAAATGCCTACAATTAGTTTGCCTGACGGGAGTACTCGTCAATACCCAGAGGCTGTATCTGTTATGGATGTGGCCGCAGATATTGGGCCGGGGCTTGCCAAAGCGACTTTGGCCGGTATTGTCAACGGAGAAATTGTTGATGCCAGTCATGCTATTACAACCGATGCATCGCTGGCAGTCATAACAAATAAGAGCGATGAAGCTCTGCCGCTATTAAGACACAGTTCTGCGCATTTGCTTGCTCAGGCAGTGAAACAGCTTTACCCCACGGCACAAGTGTCGATCGGCCCGGTCATTGAAGATGGGTTCTACTACGACTTCGATTACGAAAAATCATTTACGCCTGAAGATCTTGTCACTATCGAAAACCGCATGAAGGAGCTGGTTGGGCAGAGTATTGCTATTGAGCGCTCAACGATTGACAGAGATGCAGCCATTGAATATTTCAAAGGTCTAGGTGAGGAATACAAAGCAGAAATTATCCAGAGTATTCCTCAGGGTGAAACGCTATCGCTTTATGCGCAGGGAGATTTTACTGACCTCTGTCGTGGGCCGCATGTGCCCAACACCAGTCATTTGAAGGCATTCAAATTGACCAAGCTTGCCGGAGCCTATTGGCGCGGTGACTCAAACAACACAATGCTCCAGCGCATTTACGGAACCGCCTTCGCCAATCCGAAAGAACTGAAGACGCATTTACACAATCTGGCTGAAGCTGAAAAACGTGATCATCGCCGAATCGGCAAGCAGCAGGATCTGTTTCATCTGCAGGATGAGGCACCTGGAATGGTGTTTTGGCATCCGAAAGGCTGGTCAATTTATTTGGCGATAGAAGCCTACATGCGCACTCAACAAGTTAAGCATGGTTATCAGGAATTGAAAACGCCCCAAATTGTCGACTATTCGCTCTGGCAGCGCAGTGGTCACGCAGATAAATTTGCAGACGGCATGTTTACTGTAACGACAGATGATCGGCAATATGCCGTAAAGCCCATGAACTGTCCGTGTCATGTTCAGGTTTTTAATCAGGGGTTGAAAAGTTACCGGGATCTCCCTTTGCGGTTGGCTGAGTTTGGTTCTTGTCACCGAAACGAAATGTCTGGAGCGTTACACGGTATTATGCGAGTTCGGGCGTTCACTCAGGATGATGGTCACGTATTCTGTACAGAAGACCAGATTCAGCCAGAAGTCAGTGATTTCATCGATTTTTTACATACCGTTTACGAAGATTTCGGTTTCAGCGAGATTATTTACCGACTTTCTACTCGTCCACCCAACCGAGTTGGAAGTGATGAGGCGTGGGATAAAGCTGAGAAAGCCCTTGCAGATGCGCTGGATGCAAAAGAGCTACCATGGGAAGAGCTTCCGGGCGAAGGTGCCTTTTATGGTCCGAAAGTTGAATTTTCCCTGAAGGATTGCATTGGCCGAGTTTGGCAATGTGGCACCATTCAGGTTGATTTCTCAATGCCGGGTCGGCTAGATGCCAGTTATATCGATGAAAAAGGGGAGAAGCAGGTCCCTGTTATGCTGCATCGGGCAATATTGGGTTCTTTTGAGCGCTTTATCGGCATTTTGATAGAAAATTTCGAGGGAAGATTGCCATTGTGGTTGTCTCCGGTGCAAGCGGTGGTGTTGAATATCACTGACAAGCAATCTGACTTCATTGAAGAAGTGGCAGAAGTGTTGCAGAATAGAGGGTTACGCGTCCAGACTGACGTGCGGAATGAGAAAATAGGTTTTAAAATCCGCGAGTGGACGCTACAACGAGTACCCTATCTCCTGGTAGCAGGTGATAGAGAAGTAGAAAGTCGATCGGTAGCCGTTCGTACTCGTAATGGCGAAGATCTTGGTGTTTTAACTTTGGAAGAACTGAATTTGATGCTTAATAAAGAGGTCGCAACTCGCGGCCGGGCTGTGATTACAGCTACGCAGGAGGGCTGAGGTATTTCTGCTAAAAAGGTAAATCGGAAAAACGAAGAGATCGATGTTGCTGATGTTCGGCTGATTGGAGCTGACGGCGAACAGATCGGAGTCGTTCCGTTGGAAAAGGCGCTAGAAACGGCGCGGGAATCAAGCCTTGATTTGGTGGAGATTTCCCCTAATGCGTCGCCCCCAGTCTGTAAAATTATGGATCATGGGCGGTTCAAATTTGAAGCGAACAAGAAGCAAAACGCGGGTCGAAAGAAGCAGAAGACCGCGCAACTAAAGGAAATCAAATTCCGCCCGGGTACCGAGGACGGTGATTACCAGGTCAAGTTGAAAAATTTGTCCAAGTTTCTTGAGAACGGTGATAAAACGAAAATCACCTTGCGATTTCGTGGTCGCGAGATGGCTCATCGTGAACTGGGTGCCAAGTTACTCAAACGCGTTGAGGAAGATTTAGCCGAGTTGGGTTCTGTGGAGCAGTTCCCAAAATTGGAAGGGCGACAAATGGTTATGGTAATAGCGCCCAAAAAGAATTAACATGTTCGGCTTGGCGTAGAAATACGTCATTTATTACACCGCGTTGGCGTACTGACACTACGACGCCACCGGTGACTTTCACTCGGGGCTTAGCCCCAATATATTTAGGAGTCAAACAGTGTCCAACAAGCAAAAGTCCGTGTCTGGGGCCGCAAAGCGGTTCAAGCGTACGGGTTCTGGCGGCTATAAGCGCAAGAGCTCGCATATGCGACATATCATGACAAAGAAGAGCACCAAGCGTAAGCGTCATTTGCGCGGTGGAGATATGGTTCATCAGAACGATATCGTCCTTATCAAACGAATGCTTCCAAATCTTCGCTAGGGGTCTGTAATGCCAAGAGTAAAACGTGGTGTAACAGCACGCGCCAGTCACAAGAAAATTCTCAAGCAAGCTAAAGGTTACCGAGGAGCTCGTAGTCGAGTCTTTCGCGTTGCCAAGCAAGCGGTCACTAAAGCAGGGCAATATGCCTATCGCGATAGAAAAACCAAAAAGCGGATTTTTCGTCGCCTTTGGATTGCCCGAATTAACGCTGCTTCCCGTGCTAACAACATTACTTATAGCCGGTTCATGCAAGGGTTAAAAATCGCTGGGATTGACGTCGATCGAAAAATGCTGGCAGATATAGCAATTGCTGATGAGGCCGCATTTACAGCGATTGTCGAGAAAGCAAAAGCAGCGCTTCCAGCAGCAGCTTTGGCAACTTTGCCAGCCTAAATACGCAACACGGCTTCAGATTTGAGGAGCTGTAGCGTGGTGAGGTAGGGGTTGTACCCTCTGCTTTGCCGACCTGGGGGAATGCCGACATGTTCGGTATTCCCCTTTTTTGTGGCGAAGAAATGAGTGAAACCAATATTGCCTTCGAGCACTCAAACGACCGGAATTTACTGACAATGACTCAACCCATATCGCTAGATCTTGATGGCCTTATCGCTGAGGCCACCGACATGGTCGCGGATACCAACTCTGTGGATGCGCTTGAGAGCGTTCGGGTTGAATTGCTGGGGAAAAAAGGACGCCTAACCAGTGTTCTTAAATCCATTGGTTCGCTGCCAGTTGAAGAAAAACCAGCGGCTGGGCAAGCTGTTAATAAGGCGAAACAGGCTGTGCAGGCATTGGTCGATGAGCGACGACTAATATTAGACAACGCAGAGCTTGCGCAAAAACTCGCTGCAGATGCTCTGGATATATCATTGCCGGGATCTGGTGCTCAAATCGGTGGTTTACACCCCATTACGCTCACCATCGAGCGTATTTCGGCGCTGTTCGCACAGCTCGGCTTTGAATCCTCGATCGGACCGGAGATAGAAGATGATTATCACAATTTCGAGGCGCTGAATATTCCGGCTCACCATCCGGCCAGAGCAATGCACGATACCTTTTACTTCGACATTAATCGGTTGCTGCGAACTCATACATCATCAGTTCAAATACGATATATGGAAACTGTTAAACCGCCATTGCGGGTTATTGCGCCTGGGCGAGTTTATCGATGTGATTCAGACATGACCCATTCACCCATGTTTCATCAGGTAGAAGGTCTGTTAGTAGATCGAGATATCGCACTTACCGACCTTATGGGGCATTTGGAAGCCTTTCTTAAATTGTTCTTTGACCAGGATGATTGCGAGATTCGATTCCGTCCGTCGTATTTTCCGTTCACAGAGCCGTCGGCCGAAGTGGATATTCGAATCAATAAAGGACCTTGGTTGGAAGTACTTGGCTCAGGCATTGTTCATCCATCTGTATTTCAGTCAGTGGGTATAGATACCGAAGAGTTCACCGGATATGCTTTTGGTATGGGGGTAGAGCGTTTAGCCATGTTGCGATATGGCGTCAAAGACCTTCGGTTGTTTTTTGAAAACGATCTTCGTTTCCTGTCTCAATTCCACTAAGCGAGCTGCCCGATGAAATTCAGTGAAAAATGGTTGCGTGAATGGGTGAACCCTCCGGTCGATACACAGGCCCTGGGTGAGCAGTTGACGTTTATGGGATTAGAAGTCGATGAAATAGTATCGGCAGCACCCGGATTTAAATCCGTGATCGTCGCTCGGATTACCAATATAGTTCAGCATCCTGATGCTGATCGCCTTCGAGTGTGCGATGTCGATACCGGTGGCGAGGAGTTGGTACAAGTCGTTTGTGGTGCTCCAAACGCACGAAAAGGTCTGGTTGTGGCTTTTGCACAAGTTGGCGGTGTGTTGCCTAGTGGTATGAAGTTGAAGAAAGCAAAGCTTCGCGGAGTCGTGTCTATGGGTATGTTGTGCTCATCATCCGAGTTGGGTCTATCGGATGAATCCGAGGGCATTATGGAGCTTCCGGAAAATGCCCCTGTCGGGCTCGATTTGATTGATTATCTGGAGTTGGATGATTCGATTATCGACATCGACCTGACACCAGATAGAGGTGATTGCTTGAGTATCCGTGGTATTGCTCGAGATCTATCGGCCAAGAATGATCTGCCGCTACAGTTGCGTGAAATTAATGAAGTAAAAGTTCAAATAGATTCAAGCTGGCCAGTAAAGGTTGAAGACGACAATGCTTGCGTACGTTACGCTGGTCGAATACTAGAAGGTGTTGATCTTAAAACCAGCAGTCCGAACTGGATGGCAGAACGATTGCGGCGTGCGGGTGTGCGATCCATCAATCCTGCAGTAGATATTACTAACTACGTCATGCTAGAGCTGGGTCAGCCCATGCATGCGTTTGATGCCGAAAAATTACAAGGTAGTATTCAGGTTCGTTTGGCGAAAACTGGTGAGCGTCTGGTTTTGTTGGACGGACGAGATGTAGCTCTCGATACAGAAACAACGATTATTGCGGATGATTCAGGCCCTATTGGCATCGCTGGAATAATGGGGGGAACTTCAACAGCAGTTGGAGAAGATACCACGACAATATTTTTTGAAAGTGCTCTGTTTCTACCTGAGCTGATAGCGGGTAAACCGCGACGATACTCAGCACATTCTGAGTCTGCGCACAGATTTGAGCGCGGTGTTGATCCAGGTGGCCAAACAGAAGCTCTGGAATATGCAACAGGTCTGATAAAAACTATCGCTGGCGGAAAATCAGGGCCGGTTGTTGATTGGCAGAATGACAATCGAATGCCTATTCGACCAACCGTAGAGGTTCGACAGAGCCGTTTAATGCGCATATTGGGTATTTCTCCAGCCCCGAGCACCGTAGAAACAATATTTAAAAGATTGGGCATTAATTGCGTGACGACAGACGAAGGCTGGCAAGTCGATGCTCCAAGCTATCGCTATGATCTCGCGATTGAAGAAGATTACCTTGAAGAGGTTGCTCGCGTACTCGGCTATGACTCTCTGCCTCGCACTTATCCTGCTCATCGACCGACGTTTAGAGCTGTCCCGGAAACCCGGGTTTCTCCCATTAATATCAAGCAGCGTCTAGTCGGTCGTGGTTATCAGGAAGTGGTTACCTACAGTTTTGTTGAAGCTGTGCAACAGCAAAGCTTGCGACCTGACTTAATAGCTTTGCCTCTGGCAAACCCGATTTCATCAGAGCTGGGGGTTATGCGAACCACTTTAGTTGGCGGTTTATTGACAACCTTGATAAAAAATGCAGCACGACAAACTCATTCGATGTCTCTGTTCGAGACTGGCCTGCGTTTTCTGGCTAACCCTGAAAGCGTGCCCCTGGCTGAACTTGACGAGTTTATCGCAGCTAGCCACGGCAACGATATACAAAGCGACAAAAGCGTTTATCAGCAGAATATGTTGGCAGGATTAGTTGCTGGCCGACGTGACGCGGAAAACTGGAACACCAGTGCTGATCTGGTGGGTTTTTTCTCAGTAAAAGCGGACATCGAAAACCTATTTCAGCAAGCAAATGGCTCAGCCGTTACTTTTGAGCCTACAGAGCTTGAACTTTTACATCCGGGGCAGCGTGCTGGAATCGTCATTGATGGCGAATCTGTTGGTTTTGTTGGCGCGTTGAATCCGACTTTGCAAAAGAGCCTTGACTTGACGCAAATGCCCATCGTATTCGAGTTGTCTCTAGAAGCTTTATCAGTGGCAAAAATGCCAAAAGCTGTACCAATGTCTCGCTTCCCGCAGCTCCGTCGTGATATTGCTTTGCTGGTTGACGATTCTGTGTCGTACCAGTCCATTGTCGATGTGATTAGTGCTGAAGCGCCCACGATTCTTCGAGACATTAAGATTTTCGATATCTATCAAGGGGAAAAATTGCCTGAAGGTAAGAAAAGCATGGCTTTAGGCTTGATTCTGCAGGAATTTTCGCGCACCCTAGAGGATAGTGAAGTTGAGATAGTGGTCGCAAAAATTGTTGCGGCACTGGAAGCGGCGCATGGAGCAGTTTTAAGGGTGTGAAATGGCACTAACAAAGGCAGCAATGGCAGAGATGTTGTTCGATGAACTGGGGCTCAACAAGCGTGAGGCCAAAGAGTTCGTTGAGCATTTCTTTGAAGAAGTCAGGATTGCACTCGAAAGCGGTCACGACGTTAAGCTTTCAGGTTTTGGTAACTTTGTGCTTCGGAACAAAAGCCAACGACCCGGTCGAAATCCTAAGACTGGTGAAGAAATTCCTATTTCAGCCCGCAGAGTGGTTACATTCAGACCGGGACAGAAACTAAAGGCGCGTGTAGAAGCTTATGCTGGAAATCAGCAACAATAACGAACTTCCTACGATACCCAATAAGCGTTACTTCACTATTGGTGAAGTCAGCGATCTGTGTTTGGTTAAGCCACATGTACTTCGCTACTGGGAGCAGGAGTTTCCTGATCTCGAACCTGTAAAGCGACGCGGAAATCGACGCTACTATCAGCGGCACGACGTCATGCTGATTCGTCAAATCCGTAGCCTGTTGTATCAAGAGGGCTATACGATTGGAGGCGCCAGGCTTCATTTGTCAGGCGATGTCGTAAAAGACGACAACGCTCAGTCGCAACAGATGATCCGTCAGCTTCGATCAGAACTCGAAGATCTGCTGAAAATACTCCGCACAGCCTAGCTCGTCATCACTGACGCAGCCCTTAGTGCAGGCAATTTTCGTTAAGTTATAGATTTATTAACTAAATATGCACAAATAACATTGCGCTTACGTTAAGCTCTTTCGCTCTGGCGGGGCGTGGCGCAGCCTGGTAGCGCACCACAATGGGGTTGTGGGGGTCGGAGGTTCGAATCCTCTCGCCCCGACCAGTCTTCAGGAGTAGTAAAGTCAGCCGATTAGTAGTGTTAGTCGGTGTCAATGGAGTTCAACATGCAAGCAGATGAGCTGCGCATGGCTGTCACGAAGGTGGTTGAATTATTGGTAGGGGCAAACATTGCCTCTGTAGTTAACCAGTATCGAGCAGCAAAAGGTGACCAACGTGCTGAGGCCCAGGAAGGGCTCAGTCAAGCAGCGGGTATAATTATGGAACAGTTCGCGTCCATGACGACCGCGGAGCGGCAAGTAACAAAAATCCTGCATTTAGACTCCTTGGGTTCGCGGGAATACTGGATGGGTCTTTTTGGCAGCAGCGAAGACCCCAAGAAGCACCAAGGCGAAATAGTACGACTTGCTAGCCGGGTGATGTTCGCTGGTAATCACTTGCCGGCGCTACTTAACTTGGTCGAGTATGCCGATACAACGCCACAGATAGCCACACAGGCCCTTGAGCAGGGGGATAAGTACCTTTGCATTCGTCTTACAGATGCGGGTGAGCGTGCCTCAGACCCCGACAGAATAGCCAGGTCAATCGATGGCATTGACATGCTTTATTCGGCGTGCGCAAGCATTGCCAGGAAGCCTGCCATCGATATTCGTATCGATAGCGTTACCCCTAAGCGTAACCGTGATCGTGACCTTGTGTTTGCTGGAGAACGAGATAGTATTTCTGCCGTCTACGCCATTATTAATTCGATACCGGAAGCATTGGCCGGGCTGGATTCAGAGCAGGAAATCGATCTGGATTCTGTCGTTCAGTCTTTGCCAATATTTGAAGATTTAAACACGCTTGCCTCCTTGGGAACCTTTTCCAAACAGGATTTAAAAGATATCAGCGAGACCTTGCATCAAGGTGCGCTGTTGATATTGGAAAGTGGTGTCATTCCGCTCGACCCTGACGATGTAATTTCAGCGTCAGATATTGCTCACGGCACAGTGCCTCGAAAGCGAACAACTAGCGAATCTGATGAAAGATTATCGCCGTCTAGCTCATTAGAGATCAGTGACGCGCCTGCGGAGATGCTTAAGCCACCTTCGCCAGTGGAGCGAGACCGGCACTATGACCGGTATTTGAGCGAGCGTGAGACCATGATAGGGCCTCACGCGACCGGCAACTCTGAATCGGACTCGGAAAGTCACACAGTGACGTCCAATGCCGGCGAGCAGGGTAATAATTCATTAGTGGGCAAGAGCAGAAAAGACGCGGTGGATGACATGCTGAAATCCCTGGATCAGAGCCAGAAAAATTAGCTGAAGCTCGATGCACGCAAAGTCTACTATCTGCGTAGTACGTGTTTTTTATTTTTTGGCTTTGCAGATGCCAATCTCGGCCTGCTGAATCGGCCTGGCTTCGGGTGTACCGATAGCGTGTAGCGTCTTAAAGATTGGAAGTTTTCTAAAATGAAACGCGAATCAGACATTCGCGTTTCACAAGAAGGTCAATTGTTAGTGATTGACCAAAAGATTTGGCTCCCTGAGACGGGCTCGAACCGCCGACCCAATGATTAACAGTCATTTGCTCTACCAACTGAGCTACCAGGGAATCGAGACGAATGGTAATGCTCTTATTCGTTCACGTCAATGAGTTAGCTTGCAAAAATCGAGTCAATTTCCAACTTGGATGTACAATTAGGCCCCTTAGCATCATGTTGGAGTGACATGTCCACCTTATTTGACCTGCATACAGGCTATACACCATCAGGTCATCAGCCGAATGCCATCAAAAACCTGGTCGCCGGTATTAATGATGGTTTGGCTTATCAGACATTGCTAGGTGTCACAGGTTCGGGCAAAACTTTTACGATCGCCAACATTTTGCAGCAACAGCAGCGTCCGGCTATCGTTTTGGCGCCAAACAAAACATTGGCTGCGCAGTTGTATGGTGAGTTCAAAGATTTTTTTCCTAACAATGCTGTCGAATATTTTGTGTCGTACTACGACTACTATCAGCCGGAAGCCTACGTCCCTAGCAGCGATTTGTTCATCGAAAAGGATTCTTCTATCAATGAACACATTGAGCAGATGAGGTTGTCAGCCACGAAAGCGCTGTTCGAACGGCGCGATACGATCATTGTGGCCACGGTATCTTCGATTTACGGACTGGGAGACCCGGCGCAGTATCACAAGATGGTTTTGCACCTGAAGCGTGGAGAGACGGTTAACCAGCGTGATGTACTCAGACGTCTGGCAGAGCTGCAATACAGTCGCAACGACCTAGAGCTCAAGCGTGGAACCTATCGGGTCCGAGGTGAAATCATTGATATCTACCCAGCCGATTCAGAGAGGGAGGCTATTCGAGTCGAACTGTTCGATGATGATATTGAATCTTTGAGTTTCTTCGACCCTTTAACCGGAGAGGTGTCGCGTAAGGTGCCGAGGCTTACTATCTACCCGAAGACCCATTACGTAACGCCGCGTCAACGTTTGTTGGACGCCACTGATCTTATCAAAGAGGAGTTACGCGAGCGTCTGGAACAATTCACAGCTGCGGGCAAACTGGTGGAAGCACAGAGGCTCCAGCAGCGCACGCAGTTCGATCTGGAAATGATTCAGGAGCTGGGCTATTGCTCAGGAATAGAAAATTACTCGCGCTATCTTTCTGGCAGAGCACCAGGCGAGCCGCCGCCGTGTCTGTTCGATTACTTACCTGACGATAGTTTGTTGTTTATCGATGAGAGCCATGTAACAGTGCCGCAATTGGGAGCGATGTACAAAGGCGATCGATCGCGCAAAGAAAATCTGGTTAACTACGGTTTTCGAATGCTTTCGGCGTTGGACAACCGGCCGTTGAAGTTTGAAGAGTTCGTAGAGCTTGCGCCGCAAACCATATTTGTTTCTGCAACCCCTGGAAATTACGAGAAAGAGCACGCTGATCAGGTTGTTGAGCAAGTGGTAAGGCCAACGGGGCTAATTGACCCTGCAGTCGAAGTGCGACCAGCACGCACGCAGGTTGATGATGTGTTGTCAGAAATCGCCGACCGAGTAACGCGAAATGAACGAGTGCTGATTACGACGCTGACAAAACGTATGTCAGAGGACCTCACCGACTACCTCTCCGATCATGATGTGAAAGTGCGTTATCTGCATTCTGACGTTGACACTGTTGAACGTAGCGAAATCATTAGAGACCTGCGTTTAGGCGTATTCGATGTCATTGTCGGTATAAATTTGCTTCGAGAAGGGTTGGATTTGCCGGAGGTGTCACTGGTCGCTATTTTGGATGCGGACAAGGAAGGTTTTCTTCGCTCTGATCGATCCTTAATTCAAACTATTGGTCGGGCCGCTCGCAACCTACACGGTAAGGCCATACTGTATGCTGATAGGGTGACAGGATCGATGCAAAGAGCCATGGATGAAACTGACCGTCGTCGCGAGGTTCAGATTCAGTACAACAAGGATCACGGCATCACTCCAAAGGGTATTCAGAAGGCTGTCAACGATGTCATGGAGGCGGGCGGTAGTAGCCAGGACAAGCGGCGTGGACGTCGCGGTTCTCAAAAGGATGAGTTACCAGTCGTGAAAGCGATGTCTGCTAATGATGCCGCTAAACGGATGAAGCAGTTAGAGAAAGAAATGTATGAATGTGCCCGTAATCTGGAGTTTGAACGCGCGGCTCAGCTTAGAGATGAATTGGATCAGATTCGAGCTTCTGTTTTCAAACAGGGGGCCGAAGCGCCAACGGCAGTCCCCTCGAAAAAACGGGGTAAAACCGTTGTGTAATTAAAGTTCGGACATATAATTCACTAATGGAATTAGTGCTGGGAGCGTTAATTGCTTCAACAGATTAAACCACTTTACACGGTGTTTGCGCCGTCATTAATTTGAGGAATTCGTAAATGTTAGAAGCCTATCGACAGCAAGTCATCGAACGTGAAGCAGAAGGTGTAGTTCCCCAGCCTCTGTCTGCGGCACAAACCGTTGAACTCGTTGATTTGCTAAAGGCTCCACCAGAGGGTGAAGGAGAGTTTTTAGTTAACTTACTCTCCCAGCGTATACCTGCGGGTGTCGATGAAGCTGCGTATGTTAAAGCTGGCTTTCTTGCAGCCGTTGCAAAAGGTGACGCAACATCCCCATTGGTATCGCGCGTACTGGCAGTGGAGCTGTTAGGCACAATGTTAGGTGGATACAACATCCAACCATTGATTGCAGCGCTGGACGATGCTGATCTGGCGGATGCTGCCGCTAAGGCCTTGTCGCACACCTTGCTGATGTTTGATGCATTCCACGATGTCGAAGAAAAGGCTAAAGCTGGAAATGCTGCCGCCAGCCAAGTCATGCAGTCCTGGGCAGATGCTGATTGGTTTCTCGCCAAAGACGATGTGCCAGAAAAAATCACTGTCACTGTATTCAAGGTTCCTGGCGAGACCAATACGGATGATCTCTCCCCAGCTACAGATGCGTGGAGCAGGCCCGATATTCCGTTGCATGCACAAGCAATGCTTAAATTTGAACGCGAAGGTGTTGCGGCTAACCCGCTAGAGACAATCGCTACGTTAAAGGAAAAAGGTTTTCCGGTTGCTTATGTCGGCGATGTGGTTGGAACCGGTTCATCCAGAAAATCCGCAACCAATTCCGTTTTATGGCATATGGGGGACGATATCCCTTACATTCCTAACAGACGTGATGGTGGATTCGTTTTAGGCAGTAAAATCGCCCCGATTTTTTATAACACACTGGAAGACGCAGGCGCGCTGCCTATCGAATGCGATATCAATGGTATGGAAACAGGCGATGTCATTGATATCTTCCCAGTGGATATGAAAGTGACTCGTCATGACACAGATGACGTGTTAAGCACGTTTGAGTATGGAAACGATGTTCTACTTGATGAAGTCAGAGCAGGTGGACGTATACCGCTGATAATTGGTCGTGGTTTGACAGATCGTGCCAGAGAGTCATTGGGTCTTGAATTCAGCACGGTGTTCCGTCGTCCAGGTGCAACGGATGCCAGCACTAAGGGTTTTACGCTTGCTCAAAAGATCGTTGGCAAGGCGTGTGGTATCGAAGGTGTTCGCCCGGGTCAATACTGCGAACCTAAAATGACAACGGTGGGTTCTCAGGATACAACTGGCCCTATGACGCGTGATGAATTGAAAGATCTAGCTTGTCTTGGTTTTTCTGCTGATCTTGTTATGCAGTCTTTTTGTCATACAGCAGCTTATCCAAAGCCGATTGATGTCGATACGCACCACACGTTGCCAGACTTCATGTCCACCCGTGGTGGCGTTTCATTACGCCCAGGCGACGGTATCATCCATTCGTGGTTGAATCGTATGCTGTTGCCGGACACGGTGGGTACTGGTGGTGATTCGCATACTCGTTTTCCAATGGGTATTTCGTTTCCTGCAGGCTCCGGTCTTGTAGCGTTTGCATCAGCGGTTGGCGTAATGCCATTGAATATGCCTGTGTCTGTATTGGTTCGCTTCAAAGGCGAGATGCAACCTGGTATTACGCTGCGTGACCTGGTCAACGCAATTCCATACGCGGCTCTGAAAAGAGGCCTATTAACGGTTGAGAAGAAAGGTAAGAAAAACGTCTTCTCTGGCGCTTGTGTAGAAATCGAAGGCCTGAAAGATCTTAAGCTTGAGCAAGCATTTGAATTGGCTGATGCGACAGCAGAGCGATCAGCAGGTGGCTGTACCATCAAGTTGGACATGGAGCCGTTGAAGGAATACATCACATCGAACATTACGTTATTACGTTGGATGATCGATCAAGGTTATGATGATGCTCGTACTATCGAACGTCGCGCACGCAAGATGGAAGAGTGGTTAGAGAATCCAACCCTGCTCGAAGCTGACAGTGATGCAGAATATTCAGAGATCATCGAAATAGATCTGAATGAAATCACAGAACCTTTATTGGCTTGTCCGAATGATCCTGATGACGTGAAACCGTTGTCTGAAGTTCAAGGTGTTAACGTCGATGAGGTCTTCATCGGATCCTGCATGACCAATATCGGTCATTACCGCGCAGCGGGTAAATTGATTGAGAAATCGGGTGAGTACGTGGACACGGTCTTATGGATTGCGCCTCCCACCCGAATGGATGAGCATCAGCTCAAAGAAGAGGGCTACTACAACATATTCGGTGCTGCCGGTGCTCGATTGGAAATTCCAGGTTGTTCTTTATGCATGGGTAATCAAGCGCGGGTTAAGCCGGGTGCCACTGTGGTTTCAACATCCACAAGAAACTTCCCGAATCGCCTTGGAGCTGGTGCAAACGTCTATCTGAGTTCTGCGGAGCTGGCAGCGGTTGCAGCCTTGTTGGGTAGGTTGCCAACGGTTGAAGAATACATGGATTACGTGAAGGATCTGGAGGCCATGAGCGATGAGGTATATCGTTATCTGAACTTCAATGAGATTGCGAGTTTCCAACATTCAGCGGACGAAGCAAAAGTGAAATTTAAAGATATACCAGTATCGATTCAGATGACGGCCTAACGGTCCAGCTATAAGTGTGACAGCCTGGGGCTTTTTAGCCCCGGACTTGGTTGCGCTGTTCGAAAAACATCTAGCGAGTCAGATAGCTTTCTGCATGTTTCAAATACTGAGAGCGGCTAAGGATCATTTTAGGACGACTACCTCCACATTGTCGCCACAGCACAACCGAACGCAAGCCTCCGAGTAAGGATGCACGTATCTGCGAAGCGATGGAATTGTCGTTTAGATAATCAGGGTCACCACTAACCATGATTCGTGGGCTGAGTTGACTGATACTGCTGCGATAAAGGTTGGCTAAATTGCTGATCATCTCGGGATCATCCACTGGCAGCTCCATAGATTGAGCACGACTGATTCCTATTCTGAGCTGTTCGACCGTTTCGTCGTTTTTCAGGATATTTGTGCCGAGTTGAATCAGTGCTAAAGCGTATCTGGCAAGGTCCAAATCTCTTGATTCATTATTGCCACCGAGTTGACTTTTCAGAACGCTCATCCCGGTCGAGATGTTGCGTGCGCTGCCACCGTAGGCATCGATAACGCGCTCGGTGTTCAGTGTCAGGACCGAGCGTAAGGTGCTCGCTAGAACATCTTTGTCGCATGTTCCTGTCGTTGCCAGGGCCTTACACAAATGCACGGACTGAAAAACTCCGGCAAGTGCGAGTGTCTGGTTTTCAATGGTTGATATTGAGATCATGCTATGAGTATAGGTTGCGCAAGAGGTAGTGGTCCACTTGGATGGAACACTAGTCAGACAGATCGCTGATTATGGCTCCGCCGAGACATTGCTCGCCAGAGTAGAAGACTATGGATTGCCCAGGAGTCGCCGCGCGAACGGGCTCATCGAATGTAATATCCAGTGTCCCATTTTTCTGCGTTTTCACCAACACGGCCTGATCGCCTTGTCGATAACGTACTTTGGCTGTACAGCCAAATTCCTGATCAATTGCTGCGCCGTGAACCCAATGGACATCATGGGCGCTAAGGTAGGATCTGAACAATGTCGGATGGTCATGTCCCTGTCCCACAATAAGTCGATTGTCGCTAAGATCCTTGGCTAGAACATACCAGGGCGAGTCTGAGGCGTTGCTTAGTCCGCCTATCCCGAGACCCTGACGTTGGCCTAATGTGTAGAACATCAGACCATTGTGCCGGCCAATGATTTCTTCGGTATCAGTCACGATGTCACCGGGCTGAGCGGGTAGGTATTCACCCAGAAAGGCAGTAAATTTACGTTCGCCGATAAAGCAGATGCCGGTGCTGTCTTTTTTACTGTGCACATGAAAACCTGCATCTTGGGCGATGTCTCGCACTCTGGGTTTTTCCAAAGCCCCAACAGGGAAAAGGCTCGGTCTTAATTGATCCTGATTAAGCGTGTATAGGAAATAACTTTGATCCTTGTTGGTATCCAGCCCTCTGAGTAGTGAGATTTGGGCATTATCACCACCTGATCTTACATAGTGACCGGTTGCGATAGCGTCTGCTCCTTGCGACTTTGCGTGGTCAAGAAAGGCTTTGAATTTGATTTCCTTATTGCACAGTATGTCTGGATTTGGTGTTCGCCCAGCGCCGTATTCGCTAAGAAAATGTGCGAACACACGATCCCAATACTCTTCTGCGAAATTGACCGTTGTTATTGGCATGCCCAGTTTTGCGGCGACTGATGCGGCATCTCGATAGTCCTGTCGAGCTGTACAGTGCTCATCATCATCCTCCCAGTTTTGCATGAATATGCCTGAAACCTGATAGCCCTGTTGCTTTAGCAGAAGGGCCGCAACGGACGAATCCACGCCGCCTGACATACCTACAATGACATGCATCGCGCTAGTATCGGTGCGCAGTGGCGCGGCAATAGAGGAGTTTGCTGGCAGCATGATTTACAAATTGGTTATCAGAGTGTCGCTTCGGTTTGTTACTTTCCGTTTTGGCGGAGGAAGTGCAGTCTGGCGAGCAAAAAAATCGCCATCCATCATTTCCAGAAACTGTTTTGCCTGGGGTGATAGGAATTTACCTCTTCTGACCACAACGCCGTAAGTTCGATTGGGAAAATAATCATCCATGGGTTTGACCGTTAGATTTTCAAATCCCCGTAAACAGATGCTGGTGACAATACTAATGCCAGTTCCAATCTCTACGTAACGTTTGATCACTTCCCATCCTCCTGCCTCCAGTACAACATTGTAGGGAACACCGTGCTGCTGGAAAACGAGGTCAACTACACTCCAGGTGCTCAAGTGCCGTGGTGGAAGTATCAAACCATAAGGACTGATGTCTTCAAGGGTTATGCGTTCCTTGTCTTCCAATGGATGCCCCTTACACATGATAAGAGCGGGTTTGTAATTATAAATAGGGTGATAGACCATATCGTCTGGAATATCGATCATGGAGCCTACGGCAAAATCAACTTCATCAGCGCGCAGTAGCGCCAAGCCGTCATGGCC
>JBLIIE010000041.1:0-33613 GCA_047634635.1 Granulosicoccus sp.
ACGCTTAAACCGGTATTCGAATCTTCTGCGTATCTGGAACCCTCAGCTGGCAATACCAACAAAGATAATGCGCCCAGCAAGGAGCAGTCTGGAAAAAATGCAAAGAAACTAACCTATGCAGAAACCCTGGAACTGGAAAAGCTCCCTAACGATATTAATGATCTTGAAGCACGAATTGCTGCGGTTCACCAAGAAATGAACAGCCCAAAGTTCTACGATGACAAACTCGCAGCAGACAAGAAAATAAAAAGTGCAGCTGATATGCAAGGTAAGCTGGACGCGCTATATGCCAAATGGGAAGCTCTTGAGGATCAGTGATAGCGTAAATATTCTCAATATTTCTGTTGAAATATAGGACTGGTAAATATCTAGTCCTACTCCAAATAGTGGGTATTGGCACAATGGCTGGGAAACACACCTTTAACTATACTTATGACTTAAGTAGCAAGTAATTTGTATAGGTAGTGATACATTACTAGTCCTAGCCGTACTAGCCAGAATGCATCAGACAACATTTGCAGCCCGACTCAGAAAGTTTTTGGTCATGTTGGGTTGTTTACTATGCACAACACTGAACTCCATATCTGCTTATGCAGATGATGCTGACGTGTTTTCTCTAGCGCACACGGGGGCACTCTCAGTAAATCGAACATTCTATACTTCGATAATATCGACGCAGTCGGGAACAGAACATCGCTCCAACAAAGCGTTGCAGACATGCTTCCTAGAACTAACACACCGATAACTGCTTCTTTATATGAGACCGCAATGGCTATGGCTGGCGGAGAGGCAGGCAGGCTAGCTGGCAATTACCCGAACCCAATGCTCAGCGAATGCCGGCAGAATCACATAATGATCCTGTCAGATGGTATGGCTAATTCCGATGTACCAAAAACTGAGATTGAAAGCGTGATTAGTGCCCATTCCTGCGGTGTTGGGATTGCCAAATGCGAGTATTGCGGCCTTGAGTTAGCGCAATAGCTGAATGAAACAGATCGCAATCTGTGAAGAACAGCGCTATTAGTGTTCACACAAAGCTGGTCCTCACCAGTCACCGCTCGAATTCATTATCAAGGCCACATTAAACATGTACTGATTTTTGGAGGCCAGTACGACGAAAATCAGGACGCAACAAGTGTACGCAATTTAACGCAAAAACAATCCACTGATGGTATGGCAAACGCCATCTATATCGCAGATGCCACCAACGGTAAGCTAATCTGGACAGCAGATAGCAACAGCTTTAGCGACATGGATTACAGTGTTCCGTCTTATATTCGAGTGTTAGACATTCCAACTAGCTATAAGGTCTTAACAACAATGAGCGCCCAGACATACTCACTGGCCTCTCCAACCCCATCAGTTCCAGTATTGTTGGTGCTATAGCAGGCAATGCATTGCCATTCCCCAGCTCCCAAACTGTTTCATCATGCACTGTGCAGGCCACTGGGAAAGGCGTGTGTTGCGTATGTGGATTCCCAGTGACAGGATCCATCAGCATATCGGCGTTGCCATGATCTGCTGTTAGCACAATGGAATAGCCATTAGCCACGGCAGCTGCCCACATCTTGCCTACCATCTCATCGACGGTCTCAACAGACTTAACGACAGCTTCCGGAATTCCTGTGTGACCCACCATATCCGCATTGGCAAGGTTCACGATAATCAGCCCCGCGGATGCGTCATTCAACGCATCGACAATGCCATTCGCTACCGCTAATGCGCTCATCTCTGGCTGCAAATCATAAGTCGCAACTGAAGGTGAGTTCACTAACAATCTCTCCTCTCCTGGCAGCGGCTCATCACGACCGCCATTAAAGAAGAACGTGACATGCGGATACTTTTCAGTTTCTGCGGAACGTATTTGTTTGATACCAGCATCAGAGACCACCTGCCCTAACGTTTTACCTGGAGCGTCACGTGTGAATGCACATTCAAACGGATAGGAAGACTCATATCGCGTCATCGTTGCAAGCGTCACCGGCTTGTAGGCACCACGCTCAAAGCCGTCGAATGATTCCAATGCTAACGCTTCGCTTAACTCTCTGGGTCGGTCGTTGCGGTAGTTAAAAAAGAAAACCTCAGACTCAGCATTCAGTGGCTCATGACCATCAATAACAGTGGGGATAATGAACTCATCCGTTTCATCCAGCGCGTAGGCATCATCAATAGCCACTTCTGCACTCTTAGCCGCCCGCCCCTCTGCCATTGCCATTGCCTTCCACGCTAAGGACACCCGCTCCCAACGATTGTCGCGATCCATGGCGTAGTAGCGACCTAGCACGGTGGCGATATAACCACCAGCATCAGTTAACGCCGGTTGAACTTTCGATAAATAAGGTTTGGCACTCTTTTGCGCAGAGTCGCGCCCGTCAGCTATAAAATGAAGAGCAGGAACAACACCTGCCTGTTTGCATAAAGTAATCAATGCAATGAGATGGTCAGTGTGACTGTGAACGCCACCGTCGGACACTAAACCAACAATATGCAAAGGTTCGTTTTTTTTTCGAGCTCGTTCAACAGCACCGGTTATGGCTTCGTTCGAATTGAAACTGCCATCAGCTATGGCTTCACCGATTTTGACCAGATCCTGCCGCAGCAAGGTACCCGCACCAATGCTCAGATGCCCCACTTCAGAATTACCCACCTGCCCCTCAGGCAAACCCACAGCCCGACCTGATGCTTCGAGTAAACACACAGGGTTGCTTGAATAGATTTTGTCCAGGTTGGGCGTATCAGCCAATGCAACGGCATTGTTCAGCTTGGACGGATTAACCCCGACTCCATCCATAATGATCAACAACACTGGACGGCGTGGTGGCATTACGACGTTGCTCATTGGCTTTAGCTATTCAGGTTTTTTGTTCGAAGGTGGGGTCTCATCATCCGGCAGTTCATCGATATCATCAGTCATGCTATTTCGATAGGTACCAGATGCGCTTGGCGTCTGAACCAGCGCCGGGTCTACAATATCGCTGGCCTCGGACTTATCGCTTTCCGACACAGTCGATGCTTCATCGCTCGCAGCGGCACTGGACTCATCAGCACTGGTTTTTGTTTGAGCTTTTGATGACTGTTGAGACTCGCTATTGGCTTTAACCTTCGCATCCGCCTCAGCTTCTGTGTCGCCGTCATACCTTGCTTCTCTGGCTACACCCGCATCGATAATGCGTTTCTTGTATATACGAGAAAAAACTATCCCTACCTCGTACAGCAACCACATGGGTATGGCCAATAAGGTCTGTGAGATCATGTCGGGCGGTGTCAGGAACATACCAATGATGAACGCCGCCACGAATACATACGGTCTGATTTTCACTAGTTGTTCAGGTGTTGTGATACCAACAGCCACGACCAGCACAGTGGCAACCGGCACCTCAAAGGCGATACCAAAAGCAAAAAAGAGCGTTATGACAAAATCAAGGTAGCGCCCTATATCAGTACTGACCGTAACCCCTTCAGGAGCTACGCTTGTGAAGAATCCAAACACCAGCGGAAATACGACGAAGTAGGCAAACGCCACACCTAAATAAAACAATGCAGTGCTGGAAACCAGCATGGGGACGACCAACTTCTTTTCGTGAGTGTATAAACCCGGCGCTATAAACGACCAAATTTGATACAGCAGATAAGGCACCGCGAGAAAAACACACAGCATTAGCGTGAGCTTAAAGGGAATAAAAAACGGTGCCGCTACATCAATAGCAATCATCTGGCTATTAGGCAGGTGCGCTAACAACGGCGCTGCAAGTGCCGTATATATTTCCTGGGAAAACCAAAACAAGCCACAAAAGAGCAAACCAACAGCTAAGACCATCTTCAACAATCGGTCTCGCAGCTCAATCAGATGAGATAGAAAACCTTGTTCTTGCTGTACGGCGGAGTCTTGAGATGACATGTTTATGAATGCGAGTTAGGAACGGTTCGATTAACTACCCGTTCGACCAATGTCAGGGGCGTCATCAGCTTTTTCTATTGACACTGTCTGACCGTCTAACGTTTCAATTTCTTTTTGAGCAGTACTCTGGACTGAAGGAGAGTCTTCAGATTCCTTGGCACTGGTTTCCATATCGTCGAATTTCGACTTCGCGTCATTGACGATCGACTGACTTGAGACCTCAAAATCCTTTTTAGCCGTCGTAACCATATTCTTGAGCTCATTAATCTGCTCCCGCTGATCGCCTATGAGCTTTTTCAGATCACCGGATTCCAGTTCGGACGCCAGATCTGTTTTAACTCCACGGACAAACCGCTGAATCTTGGCGATCCATTGCCCTGCCGTCTTAGCAACCGCAGGCAGCCGCTCAGGACCAATAACGACAAGCGCCACGATCCCGATAAGCACGAGTTCGGTAAAACCAATGTCAAACACGGCGAGTTAGCTTCCGACAGTAAAATAAGTGAATTCAATCATGTAAACAGAATCAAGATGGCTTCTGTTCTTCTTTATCACGCATGACAGTTTCTGCATCTTCAGCAGTTTCTGATGCATCTTCAAGTTCAGCTGGCTTATCTTCATCTTTCACTGCAGCTTTGAAGCCCTTGACTGCAGAGCCTAAATCTCCACCCAGATTCTTCAATCGTTTTGCTCCAAAGATCAACACGACAATCACAAGAATGATTAACAGCTGTGGAACACTTGGCATACCCATAATATTTCTCTCTTAGTCTTCTTTCGTACGAGATGCTTTCTCGGCATGGCCAGAAACACCTTCGCGACGTTGCAATTCGTTCAATATATCTGACGGCCCTAACCCTTTAGCGCTTAACATCACCAACATGTGAAACCACACATCGGCTGCCTCTGCGACCAAATGGCCTGAGTCGTCTCCTTTAGCTGCCAGAATAAACTCGACAGCCTCTTCACCCACTTTTTTCAATATGGTGTCTTCGCCGCGTTGAAACAAGCTTGCGGTGTATGACTCCGACGCATCGCTGTCTCGACGGGCATCGATCTCAACGCCTAAACGCGTCAGAATGTCGTTCATATAGTAGCCTCTTTACTGCCTCAACTTCACGGACTTATGACTCAAACACGGTAAGCGCGTGAGCGCGCCGTGTGAATTGCCCTGCCTTGAACCTTCGCAACCTTCGATGGTGTCTCGTTTTGCGCAAGGTAGAGTACCTGAACGACATTGACCCTGCCAATCAGAATCCGAACGAAGACGCTGATTTCACTTCGAATAAATATGCTTTGGCGACTTGATCACCGGCTCGGAGTCCTCCCAAACCCCCACACCCGACAATTTTTTATAAAAACAGTGTGCCCGACCTGTGTGACAAGCAATACCACCCACTTGTTCCACACTCAAGAGCACTACATCGCCGTCACAATCGAGACGAATCTCTTTCACGTGCTGCACATGCCCCGACTCCTCGCCCTTGCGCCATAAACGCTGCCTGGATCGAGAAAAATATACGGCCCGCTGGGTTGCGACTGTTTCCTCGAAGGCTTCTGCATTCATCCAGGCCACCATCAGGATTTGTCCTGAGGTAGCATCTTGAGCGATCGCGGGCAGCAGTCCGGCGTCGTTAAAGACAAGCGCGTCAATCATTACATTCTGACCTCTATACCCTGTGCGGCCATGTGGGCTTTCGCTTCGGCAATGGTGTATTCGCCAAAATGAAAGATACTGGCAGCAAGGACCGCATCAGCCCCACCTTTCAGAACACCATCACTGAGATGCTGAAGATTGCCAACACCCCCAGAGGCTATCACAGGAATCTCGACAGCATCTGTAATCAAACGGGTTAGCTCCAGATCGAAACCAATTTTTGTACCGTCACGATCCATGCTGGTCAACAAGAGCTCACCCGCTCCGTATTCAGCCATTTTCACCGCCCATTCAATAGCATCGATACCAGTCGGTTTGCGCCCGCCGTGAGTGAATATCTCCCATCGCTTTGGCTCACCTGGCTTCGACACAGATTTCGCGTCTACAGCCACCACGATGCACTGCGAACCCACCTTGTCAGTAGCTTCTCTAACCAGCTCAGGGCGGTTAACGGCAGCCGTATTGATTCCTACTTTGTCTGCACCCGCATTGAGCAGACGCCGGACATCACTCACCTCACGAATTCCCCCCCCGACTGTAAGTGGAATGAATACCTGAGAGGCAACTTGTTCCACCACATGCAGGATGGTGTCGCGGTTGTCAGAGCTTGCCGTAATATCCAAAAACGTTATTTCATCCGCACCGGCTTCGTTATAACCACGCGCCACGCTAACAGGGTCGCCAGCATCACGAATTTCCAGAAATTTTACGCCCTTGACGACACGACCAGCATCAACGTCGAGGCAGGGAATAATTCGTTTAGCCAAACCCACTGCTAGTTGCTCCTGGTAGAGGGTGCGAAAGAATCAGCTAACTGCTGGGCTTCGGACAGATTCAGGCTACCCTCATAAAGTGCTCTGCCTACTATTGCACCAGAAATTCCTCTGTGTATCTGCTGACCCAGAGATTGAATGTCAGCTAGTGTGGAAACACCACCAGAGGCAATGATGGGTATGGACACCGCATCACCAAGAGCTGCTGTTGCTTCCGTGTTAACACCTTGCATCATGCCGTCGCGACTAATATCGGTATAGACAATGGCGCTGACCCCAACGTTCTCGAATCGCTGAGCCAGAGAGACGGCAGTGACAGTTGATTCTTCGGCCCAACCGTCTGTTGCAACAAAACCATTGTTAGCATCAAGACCCACGATGACATGATCAGGGAAGTGCGTACATAAGCCGTCTACAAAGGCTGGCGCTTTTACAGCTAGCGTGCCAATAATGAGGTAGCGCACACCTGCATCAATATAGGCCTGTGCGGTTTCAAGCGAGCGAATTCCACCTCCAATTTGAACGGGTACATCTTCACTGATTTCGCAAATGCGGCGCACAACTTCAGCATTGCGAGGCTCACCGGCAAAAGCTCCGTCCAGGTCAACCAGATGGATACGCCTAGCACCTTGATCGAGCCACCGTTTCGCAACGTCTACTGGGCTATCGTCGAAGACGGTATCATCGTCCATTCGTCCCTGTCGGAGACGAACACACTTGCCATCTTTTAAATCTATTGCCGGAATGATCAGCATTGAAGGAGGTCCATCGTTTTAAAGGTTTCGCTGCTTATTGCTAAACAGGTGTGTCAACGGGTGGTGCAGCAAGCCGCCTGCTAGTAAGCATCACCCTGCCAGCGGGTAAAATTTTCCAGAAACTGTAACCCGTCTGTCGAGCTTTTCTCCGGGTGGAACTGACAGGCAAACAGCTTTCCGTAGGCAACGGATACGGCGATATTCTGACCATATTGTGTTGTTCCTGTAACAACGCTCTGGTCACTTGGCATACAGTACAGGCTGTGAGCAAAATAGAATCGCGTGCGATCGCTGATACAATCCCACATCGGATGTTTCTGAGTTTGCGTGACTTCGCTCCACCCCATGTGAGGTACTTTCAATCGAGCTCCGTTAGTGTCCGACAATGGGTCCTGAAAACGAGTTACTGTGCCAGGGATCACATCAAGACAGTCAACACCACCGTTCTCTTCGCTGCTGCTGAGCAAGACTTGAAATCCCATGCAGATTCCGAGAAACGGACGCGTATGGACTGTGTCGACGATTGATTGCCCTAAACCACTATCCCGCAAGGCGCTTATGCAATCTGCAGCGGCTCCCTGCCCAGGACAGACAATACGATCTGCAGATTGAATAACTCTGGGATCGTCAGTGACAACAACCTCATCGTTAGGTGCTACCTGTTCAAGGGCTTTTGACACGGACTGCAAATTGCCCATGCCATAGTCAATTATCGCTATGCGTTGCATGATGATGCTCTTAAATGTCGTCCAGACTGTTTAGGGGTTAGGCGTGGTATTACTGCTTACGGCTAAAGCGTGCCTTTGGTCGAGGGCATTGAATCAGCTGCACGATCATCAATCGTACAAGCCATTCTAAGTGCTCTACCAAATGCCTTGAACAAGGTTTCAATCTTGTGATGGTCATTGGTACCACGCAACACATCCATATGCACAGTCGCTTTCGCGTGATTAGCAAAACCTTGAAAGAATTCTGATGCAAGGTCTACATCGAAGCTTCCCACTTTGTCACGTGTAAATTCTGCGTTGAAGTGCAATCCCGGACGTCCGGAAAAATCAATGACCACCCGTGACAGGGATTCATCTAAGGGCACATAGGCATGACCGTAACGCTGAATACCTTTGCGATCACCGAGCGCATCAGCGAAAGCACTGCCCAGCGCGATACCGATATCTTCAACCGTATGGTGATCATCGATATGTGTGTCGCCCTGACAATCAACTTTCAAGTCAAACAAACCATGGCGGGAGACTTGGTCGAGCATGTGCTCAAGGAAAGGCACACCTGTGGAGTAGTCACCATGGCCATCACCATCGATAACGAGATCCAACAAAATAGCGGTCTCCAACGTTTTTCGCGACACACTGGCTTTGCGAATAGACATTCACAAATCTCCCAAAACCGCCGAGCATACACGGTAGCGCGGAAACAGGACACCTACTCTCGACTCACAGGGTTCGTGATATCCAACTCTATTGCCGGTTTATACGCCTATTGTGATGCGTGCCACATTATGTTTCAGCGCCCATGCGGGTACATTAATTACGCACACTTAATGTATTTAGTTCTTATTTATCAACTGACTAGATACATCTATAGTGGCTTTTGTCGACTCCTTATGTATCAAAATCAGAAATGCATGATTCGAAATATAGATGCGTACTTATATAGGAGCTTTCAATTGAGTTGCGAACTCAGGCTTTTTGATATTTAACCAGAACGCGCTCTCCTTATGTGCTGAATGGGCGCCAAGACAATACTTGCGTAACCAAAGATTGCAGATCGTTTGAGCGCAGATATCAAGACCAAGAAATTCGCCACCCAGTGTCTGTGTCATTCAAACCGCACACAGATGATTTATGTGAGACTCCCAGCCACGTGCTGATCGAGTCTATATTCGAGGCGGCGGCTCCACACAAGCCGAGGATCCTGCCGCAATGACCAACCTTTTATATTGCCTAGATTTTGTGTAAGCCCGTATCATCTTGGCAGTGCCCATACTTGATGCAAAAACAATCCAGACCCGAAGCACCGTTCTACGCTTGGCGATTCCGGTCATGCTCTCAAACGCCACTGTGCCCCTCGTAGGGATCGTCGACACAGCAGTAATGAGCAGGATGGGGTCTCCTGAGTGGATGGCCGCAACCGCCGTTGGCGCGGTTTTATTCAGTAGTATTTTTTGGGTGTTTGGGTTTTTGCGCATGGCAACCAGTGGCCTGGTAGCTCAGGCCTTTGGAGCTGACAATCTAGCAAACTCTTCGAGAATTACCATCCGCGCTCTGGCGCTTGGATTAATTCTGGGCTTTGCCCTCATTTTGATGCAGGTGCCCCTACTCAACATAGCCATGTTTGCCATGGATGAAGGTGGTGAATGGCAAGCTCTCACGGCAGACTATTTCCACGTAAGGATTTTCGCTGCGCCTGCAACCCTGTGTCTTTACGCAATTCTGGGCTCAATCATTGGTCTGCAGAAAATGAAAGCAGTACTTGGCCTTCAATTGTTGCTCAATATTTTGAACATAGTGCTGACCATCACGCTTTTTTCTTCGACCGATATGGGTATCAAAGGAGTTGCACTGGCCACCGTCATTAGCGAATACATCACGTTGTTCGCTGGCTGTTACATATTACGAGATCTCATAATCACAGCGATAAAGGATTCAAAGTTAAAGACCTGGATTCTGGACAAAAGAGCATTGAGACGCTATTTTACGATTAGCGGTGATCTGTTCATACGCACCCTGTGCCTAACTTTTGCGTTTTACTGGATGACCGTACTAAGCGCTCGGCAAGGAGTACTCATCCTGGCAGCAAATACCGTGTTGTTCAATCTGGTGCACTTTGCATCCTATGTCATGGATGGCTACGCCCACGCGGTAGAATCACTAACCGGTTTTGCCATTGGCAAGCGCGACCCCGGCATGCTGAAAAGATCAGTTTCAGCGAGCACCTCGTTAGGGGCGATAACGGCATGCACCTTCAGCCTGTTTTTCTGGCTGCTTGGCATACCTATTATTGAATTACTTGTCGCAGAAGATTCTGCTCGCCAGCTAGCAATAGATTGGCTGCCCTGGGTGATTGTTGCTCCATTAGTCGGTATTTGGAGCTTTCTACTTGATGGGATTTTTATCGGTGCGACTGAAACAAAAAGTATGCGCGATGGCATGCTCGTATCGTTAGCCTGTTTTATGATCTGCGCCTATTTCTTGGTACCCGTCTTTGGCAACGAAGGTATATGGATATCCTATTTCGTACTTTTAATTGCTCGAACACTAACGCTATGGCTTCGCTGGCCATTAATTATTAGTGCAACACAACGGCTCAGTCATGATTGAACTCAATAAATCATTGAAGGCGTATAACAGCTTCGGTTTTGATCAGCGCGCGGAGAGGTTTGCGATTGCTCGTAACGAAGAACAACTGGAAGAACTTGTTGCTTTGGCAAAAAATAAGCGGTGGCCTGTACTAATATTGGGTGGTGGAAGCAACATTGTACTGACGCGGGATGTTCCTGGGCTTGTCATTCATATGGGCAACACCGATGTAGACGTTGCTTACGCAGGAGAATCTGACAACGTGGTGGTTCGTGCTGGTGCTGGAGTTTCTTGGCATGATTTCGTTCTAAAGACGCTGGACCTCGGTGCGCAGGGGTTAGAGAATCTTAGTTTGATCCCAGGCAGTGTGGGCGCGGCACCCGTTCAAAATATTGGAGCTTATGGTGTCGAGGTAAAGGATCGCATCAGAACGGTACGGGCACTTCATATGCCAACCGCTATTTGGCGTGAATTTTCTGAAACTGATTGCGAGTTTGCTTATCGCCACAGTTTTTTTAAAGATTCACCAGGTGAGTATGCAATAAGTAGTGTTGAATTTAATCTGGGGGCCCAATGCAGAGTAACCGCCAAATATGACTCACTAGCCAAGCAGCTAATAGCCCAAGGTATCGAGAATCCAACCCCAAAAAATATCAGTGATACTGTCATAGATATTCGACAATCAAGGTTGCCTGACCCTAGTGTAATAGGTAATGCAGGCAGTTTTTTCCACAATCCGATAGTACCAATCGATCAAGTGCTGAAGCTTGAGGGACGCTTTCCAGATATTGTTAGTTTTCCCATGAACGACGGGTTTAGAAAACTATCCGCAGCCTGGATGATAGATAATATCGGGTACAAGGGTATCACCCTACGTGGAGTTGGCGTGTATGACAAACAGCCGTTAGTTTTAGTTAATCTGGCAGACGGAAATGGCCACGATGTAGTACTACTAGCCAAGAGCATTACTGATTCTGTAAAGCACATGTACAACGTGGAACTGACAATAGAACCGGTGATAATTTAATGTTTTTTGGACATCATCCCAACTTGCCAAAGCGCTAGACAAACTCGCTAGAACCGATTACCAAGAATCTCTCTACGGTCGCCAGTTATTAGTATTTTTTCTCTTAGCTCTTAATAAACAGAAACTGACTTCTAGATCAATGTTCAAGCGTCCATCACTGCCAACGTTATCAGCAATACGCCCCGTGAATTGTCGATCTCCTTCTTCTTACCGCGTAGAAAGCATATTGTGAGTTCGTAAACCAGCCTCTCCATGACTTTCTGGAACTCGCGCTTTGAGCAAAGCAAACTGCATCAGAAACCAGGGCTTTTGCTGATCACTATATGGGTTAATCACCAGATGTTACGGATGGCATGCAACACCGTTCACTCGTTGCTAGAACGGCATCCAGAATGCGAATCAATATAAAGCATTCACATGATCGAATCGGCAGGCATAACGATTGTGAACTGGCATGGTTAGTAGAGGAGTTTATTCAGACTCACCCTTGTTAAATCAATCTGGCTACGAGTAAATTTTCGTAACCAGACTGGGACATCGACTCCTACTAAATAGTGAGGGCTTGGTTATAAAATATCCAGATCATCCACATTGCGCCTGCGACCGCTCGTTGCCACAGGTTTTGATTTTGGTCTATCAATACGAGTTGTGAAATCAAAATCATTCGCCTCATCGAAATCATTGTCAGCCCGTAAAGATGATGGCATTCCGTAGTCGAGATCCAGATTTACTTCCCTGTCATCTGACTGGATTTCAAGTAGCTCGGCTTGACTTAGCTTGAGCTTTCCGTTGCGAGTAGCACCTGTAGACTCTGAATTCTTGGCCGCCCCATCTTCGACATATCCATAATAATCGTAATAACCCTGATAATAATAGTCGCCACCATAAGTCGTGATCTTATCGATATCGACCTGAGTAACTAACACACCAACCAAAGGCGCTCGGACCTGGCGTAGACGCTGAACACCACGCTTGACCAACTCCATAGAAGTGTCATGTGACTTAATGACATACACGACTGCGTCGCTTAATCTTGCAAGCACTAAAGCATCTGATACTGCCTGCGTCGGAGCACTGTCAATAATGACTCTGTCATAGTACTTAGCCAACTGTTCCAGAATTTTTTCAAAACGCTTGGAAGACAACAGTTCAAGCGGATGATCAGCCATATTCCCAGATGGCAGAATATCAAAGGCGCCATCAAAAGCACCGTGAACAATACATTGCTTGGCCACTGCATCGCCAGCTATCAGATTGCTCAGCCCCTTAGCATTTCTGTCAAGACCTGCCGACTTGGCTATTGAGGGACGGCGCATATCGCAATCGATAAGGAGAACACGTTCCATTTGCGCCAGTGAATAGGCAAGATTCACAGAAGCGGTGGACTTACCTTCACCCGGCACAGATGAGGTGATCACAATCACTTTACGTTGATCCGCTCCTTCACCAAGGCAAATAGCGGTGCGAGCTGTTTTCACCGCCTCAGAAAAAGTTCGGTGATTGTCAGAAATTTCAAGCGGACTCAACGGTAGTTTCCGACGTCCAGAAAAGATACCGGTTTTGACAAGCGGTAGAATTCCCAACAATTTCAACCCGATTTTCTTTTCAATATCATTAGTGCCTTTGACGGTGTCGTCCATTTGCTCATACAAGAAAGCTAATAACATCGAGCACACCAACGAACCGAGCGCTGCGAGTGCAACGATCAATTGCTTTTTAGGCTTGAATGGCCTCAGGGGTGGCAAGGCATAATCAGAAATCCGAGCGTTAGCTGCCTCCAAGCCATCTGCCGATTTTGCTTCAGTAATGCGACTAAAAAACGTGTCATAGATAGACCGGTTTGTAATTGCTTCACGCTCTAGCGCATCGAGTTCAAACTTCTTCGTACCGATCGCCTGAATCTCGCTCTTACCTAAACGTAATTTTGATTCAACCGCAGCCACTCTCTGCTGAGCTAATTGATAGTTCTTCGCGATGCTCGAAACCACTCTAGCTACCTGCCCCTCCAAAGTCACATTCAACGTTGTCAACTGAGAATTGGCATCGATAACCCTTGGGTGCCGATTTCCATAGCGATTTCGCAATTCATCAAGATTTCGCTGAGCTTGTCCCTGGTCAATCTTCACGTTCTGTACTAAGCCATCAGACTGAATCGCTGGAATTGAATCAAGCAATTCCGGCTGACTTTGCAGCGACTGCACTTCTCGGTACAGATCTTCTTTGACCGATAAATCACTCCTGGCCTGAGAAAGCTCTGCAGTAACCAAGAGAAGCTCCTGCTCATTCAGACGCCCGACGCTACCACCAACATCTACCAGGCCATTCTCCTCCTTGAACGCAATCAACCTATTTTCAGACTTATCCAATATGGCTTTGAGCTCGGTCAACCGTGTGTTTAGCCAAGTAGAGGCAGTTGTGGTCAGCTCAAGCTTTGCGTCCAGGTAGCTTTCAATATATTGTTCGCCTACGGTGTTTGCCACCAGCGCAGCGAATTCCGGATCAGTGGACTGAAACGATATCTGCACCAATTTGGTTTTTCGCACAGGGCTGATAGACAAGCGTGCCATGAACCCCCCTAACACTCTCTGTTCAGCTTGGGTTAAACCTGCACCAGACATCTCGCGCTGTGCGTTGTTTAAACCGTTATTCGAGATTGCCGTATTTTGTAAAACATTGCTGGCAATCTCTGTTTGTATGGATGTATCAGGCAATGTTTGCACTGGGTTGTTCAGATCAACCACAACCGGCTCAGCGCCTTGATTAATGAAGCCATCAATGGCACCAGTAACTGATTCAAGAAACCCACCCACTACGCCAGGTTGAGTTGGCTCGACGTCAGCAGGCCCTGCAGCTGGGATACCTGATAATTCGGGGTGAGCCCATAGATTCAGTGTGTCCACGACTCTTTTTGCAAGACCACGTGACCTCAACAGTTCATATTGAGTTTGGTAGTAATCCTGACTTTCCACCTCTACGCCCACCAATTCTTCAAAGGAAATAGGACTGTTGGACTGAGACTCGATCAGAATCGTTGAGGTCGCACTGTAAACCGGTGTCGCAGTGAACGCATAGTAGGCCGCAAGACAGGTGATCAGCGCACTGAACAAAACAATTAGCAGCTTATATTTTCGCAGAATACGAACGTAGTGCTGCAAATCAATCTGCTCAAAGTCTGACTCACGCTCTTCCCTGAAGTCTTCAACAAACCCGCCATCCAATGCAGGCGTATTTTCTGAGCTGCGCACCATTAGAAAAATCCCTCTTTAATTGTTACGATATCGCCCGCTTGAACCTTCGAATTAAGGTTTACACGCTTTTCCTGCTGAGAATCTCCTCGACCCGATAGCAAAAACATCTTGCGAGTAGAGGCTCGATCGGTCAAGCCACCGGCCAATGTAATTGCCCTGTCCATAGTAAGCCCAGGCTGATAGGGATAACTACCCGGCGCTCGAACCTCTCCATTTATGTAGAAAGGCCGATACTCAACGATCCTGACGTTTACGGATGGATTAACCAGATATCCGTCTCTAAGCAACCTGGCAATTTGTTGTTCCAGTTCAGCGGGCGATTTGCCCGACACCCTCAAATCTCCCAAATACGAGTAGTTAATCGCCCCACTGGCACCAACCACGGTTTCAAGTGTAAGGTCTTCCTCATCAAACACTTGAATGAAAATCCTATCACCCTGGTCCAACAGATAATCACTAAACTCGTTAGCAACGGCTTTCCCTGAATCTGCTGCATCCAGTGGTTGTTCCGAGTTGGGTGGTGGAGTAGCTGCACAGCCAACCAAAAGTACCAATACCAGCGCAAAGGCTGCAGGAACACCAACGTTCATTAATTTTCTACTCAACATTTCAATGGCGCTAAGCCTACAATTTTCTAAAATACTTGACCCCAACGAACTTCTCATTCTAGAGGGACATCGAACACGTATGTTCAGTTACAGACACAGCACACAAAACAACAACATTTTCAACGTGAACAATTACAGATAACAAGCCCGGCGTTACTACTAATTGTTCGGACCTGGTTTCGAGCCGGTACTAAAACGTGGCTTTGACTTGAACAGAATAAGTGGTTCTGTCAAAGTCATTCGTACTGTCGACTACAACGCCGTCCGACACGCAGGAAGACGTATCTCTACTACTCAGCGACCCACCAATTCCAAACTCAAGCCAACGACGTGCCTGATAATTCAAACTGATAGTTGACTCTAATTCTGTGGTATCGAGCAAGGGGCATTCGCGCGCCACTGCCTCGACATTCAGCCCCGTGGTTGTGCTGAAACGACCTGACCATTGGTGCGTCCAGTCTACTTTCGCACTATCTCGAATGGTACTTAGCGAACCTAGTCCGTTGTTTTCCAGCGTTTCCAACCCCCTAGTATACGTCACCGCTATTTCTGAATAGGATAAAGGCTGGAAATTCATGTCTATTTCCACGATCAAATTGTTAGCGTCGGATACTTCCGCGTTTGCGTAACTAGCCTCTACAATTCCAACACTAGCAGCGCCACCCAATTTTCCAGTCGGTTGAAACTCCAGCCCAAGCAATGCGGAAATTTGTATGCGGTCACGCAAATCATCATCAAAATTGAGCTGAGAAATCCTCAATTCACTGACGATTCTGGTGTCGAGTGAAACACCGTAAGAGAAAGCGATTGATGGCGTCACAACAAGCTGATCATCGCCCTCGGTGAGCTCTTCCAAATTAGAAAAGTTCGTTGATTTTATCGCCAAGCCAATCCGAACGTTACCTTTAGCTCCCACTGACCCATAGGTGTGCGATCCGGCCAATTGGGTTGTTAGGCTTTCAATTTGCTCACCTTGCCGCTCATCGGAATCTCGAGTTTGGCCAAGCCCCAATCCCTCGTGGAACTTGTTGATGAAAAAAGACAAGCTAGCGCGATGTTTTGAAGAAATCTCAGCATCAGACCGAAACGACAGACTATGGTCGTTGAAATTTGCAGCAGCTTCTGAAAACTGACCAAACGACCCTTTATAAGCCGCTTCAAGGCTCAATAAACGCCGAGTGGCTTTGTAACTCAGGGCTGGGGAGACAACAACACCACTGGAATTTTCAGTGTTCTCAGCCTCACGAAACACATTATCGGTAGATCCGTAGTTGATTGTGAGAGATGGAGTCAATTCGGCCTCACCGATCGGAATAGAAGCCAGAACATTGGAGACAGGTAAAAACACCAGACTTATTACGCCACACACCAGCAGTCTATTGAAAAAAATCCGTCTCATCCTCGCCATTTTAAACGCTACTTGATGTGTGCAGTGTCTCAGAAACAATACAATAAACCATAGTTAGATCTCACATAAATAGTCCTTATTTATCGATTACTATAACAGACAATGGATGTCAAATCTGGTCATGGTAATTTTCCCTCCGTCAATCACGACAGTTAATTAGTCACTGTTTCAACAGCTTACACCAAAAAGTTGACAGTTTAGCAGCTCCAAGCAACAACAGGCCTGAGGCGTTAAGTGCTCACACGTCGCATCCGACACGCCACTGAATATCTGATCACAGCCAGCTGAGCTAGCCTGTTTCCCTCTGAAATCAGAGTGGGCACCTTACCAAGCTTCGACTACGGCAGTTCTTCAACCAAAGCAAAGGGGATACGGAGATTAAGTGATGGAGCTATATGAGTGATACTCACGCCTGATAAAAACCGCTTCCAACGTCGATGATTGTTTGGGTTCCTTGAGTGCTCGAGGTAGCACCTTGATACGAATATATAAACTCCTCAATAGAAGTGCCGTAATTTTGACGAAACATACCTCCTTTAGGACACAACTGCCATTCTCGAGATTATTCAGGACGACTGATACAAGCTTTTTATCTTTCACCCACTAACGCAATTAAACATATTTCCAACAGCAGTACTACAAAAACGAAGCAAACGGGCGTCTCTGCAGCTCTTACCCACATGCTAGAACAACGCCTCATCGAATGTATTGGATGCCTTTCGAAAAACGGTATTGGAAAACCCCGTCGATACAATAGAGCGTGCCATTGATTGCAACAAAACCCCAGAGAATTTGCTCAATAGTCCAATTCAATTGGCTGGCACACACCCAGAGAGCGATGAACGATAACAATCGTGCGATGTTCCAAAAAAGCACATATTTTTTTGCACCAACGACAATGGCGCCTTTATCCAATGGCGTAAAAATAAATTGAAGGAATGTAGATACCACCAGGATCTGGGCGTAGTCACCCGCCACCCCCCAACCCTGACCGAGTACAAATTCAAACAGCCTAGGCGCAGCGAAGTACAGCACAAGAAAGGGCAACACTGAGATCAATGTTGTCATCCTGATTGTTTTTAGAAAAATAGCTGAAAATTCCGCCTTCTCGTTGTAGGCGCTAGAAATCTGTTGACGATAAACATCCCCGATAGCATTAGCAACCAATTTGGTTGGCAGGGTAACCAACCTGTAGGCTATTGAGAAGAACCCTACAATTGAGAGTGAAAACAAGCTCGACATCATGAATATGGGAATCTGTAGAGCAACGCTGCTACACAAATACGAAGGCAGAAAATAAAGCGGATGTACTACATAGTGTTTGGCCATTTGCCACTGTTCTGGTAGTCGCACCAGCCCTTTTGGAACGTTGGTCTGCGCAACAATGCGAGTCCTGAAGATGGCCACAGAGACAAGCTGTGACAGTACGGTGCCAATAATTTGCCCTCCGGGCACCTTAAACATACCCAGAACAATCTTTGCCACTACTCCACCAACTGCCACGTGCAAGCGGCTTCTGACCATCTCTTTGTAAAGTGATTGTCGGTTGCACCAAAACTGGTATGCCAGCATGGCAGTAGTTGCACAGACTGATAACGGCAATAAGAACAGGAAGGGCGCTATTTCAGAGTTACCTAGCAGCTGGGCGATTTCCCGAAAATACAGGCTCATTACCAACAACAGCAATCCGCCAACACTCAAACCGAGTGTTAGTAATAGTTTTACAACTCTCCACGCGTCAATGTCTTGGGTTGGCAGTGTAACCGCCAATTCATACTTTCCAGTTGCAACTACAGTCAGTATGGAAGTGATCGCCATGTAGAGTGCTAGCAAACCAAATTCTTCAGGCGTATAGAGCCTGGTTAATAGTGGGCTCGCCACAATGGGCACAACTTGCGCCACAGCTGTTCCAGAGGCAAGGACGGCAATATTACGCCGATAGCTATTTTTTATAAATACCATTTACGATTACTCACTTAGCCAGACTATTGTGAAGAGACAAGCCAGACTGGACTGCGTGATTTTATCAATCGCTATTTCACAAACATCGGATAAAGCCGCTTTCTAACAACCGGGTAAATTTTCAATTCAATCAAATAGGATACCGCAATACTGATGGCAAGATAGCCTACCCACTCCACGTAGGTATTGTTGATCGCATCAAGGTAGGTACCGTATTGGGCCAATGGGCTATGGACGATATACAATGTGTACGAAATGGGAGCGAGTACTACGAATGGTCCTACTAGCGCATTGAATCCGACCCAACCTACCCTGCGCCACATCAAAGCAATAGATAACGCTGCCACTGCGAACACAAAATGTCTGAGCTCAATAATAGGATGTATACCCAGCAGCAAATTAACACCTTGCTGTTTTTGGATAAACACTTTGAAAGCAAGCAAACAACACACCGACAATAACGCCGCAAACGGAAGAAGGACATTTCTCCAGGCACTTAGTTCAGAATCTATATATGCATCGGACAAGCGTACCCCAGTCCACCAGATAGCGAGGTACATCACGACTCTGATTGGGTAGAAAGGCCAGATCACATACAACATTGCCGCCGCAATACAGGTGCCATAAACAACAACATCTCTGGTGGGCTTACTCAAGTTGGTGGTAACCAGAGGATAGAAAAGCATATAAAACCACCACTCATAAGACAATGTCCACAACGGCCCATTACCCATATAGGCATCCACTATTACATTGGGGCGAGCAAACGACCAATCCTGAAGCATGAAAAGATTGCCAATCAGCACACCAATATCAGGATTTTGCCACGCACCTTCAATGTACGAATAATTCAAATAGCTGATCAGCAATACTGGCACCAGTGGAATATAGATACGAAAAAAGCGGCTGAAGAAGTATTTTTTAAATGTGTTGATCTTCTTCAATCGAAAAGAGTAATTAATGACGAAACCAGACAATATAAAAAAAAGAATGACCGCTTCCTGACCGAATTTTACGAGCAGCCCAACATTCACCCCGCCAACCACATAGACATGCGGCAATGTGTGATGCAGTACCACGTAGAACGCAGCCAATCCCCTTAGTGCTTCCAGCTTTAAAAATTTGTTATTCATCCCTGTTTTCAAATCCCTTCCAAAGTTCCTTTAATTTGAAACACGGTGCCTTATGGCAGTTAATTTTATCGAGCTCGCTCATCTGTAATTAAGTTACTCAAGCCGTCCAGCTTTTTCCCGGTCACTACCTTGCCCAACGAAAGAGCGCACCTTCATGCCCTTAGCTTTTAAGAGCCGGCGCCACTATCAATTCGTCATGATTACCCATCTCTGGTTTTGCCACCTAAACGCCTGAAAGACTATGGGTGCATTTCTTGGAGTGGCCTATGCAGTCTAGCAAAATCACCCGAAATATACGCTACCTCGCAGACCAAGCTTTGCCAACCTGTTCCAAGTATCCAGCTTTAATCGTTCTATTGGACAAAATGGCCACAGATAAAATCTGCCCTAAGAACCAGCACGCACACTTTTACAACACAGTCGACGAAAACGACCACTTCCGCGTCACAAATACTTCATCAAAATACATTCGATTTCACAATAGCCCACCCTAATTTGAAGTTAATGCATGCAGGGCCGTTACAACCACAAAGTAAATGGCGACATTAGATCGCTTGTAGTGCCCATAAAAATAATAATAGCGGGAACATCTTCATGTACTTACTCTTTAGCAAGCAGCCCTTGCTACTTGTACGACCCATCGGTGTGTACTTTTCCCTTGCATTTCTATTAACAGCTTGTGGGGCAGGTTCTGATGCGGACTTCGAAGCAGCTCACAGCGCGTCCTCTACTTCCAACTCAAGTGTGACCTTCGATAAGCTGTTGGTACCCACTGTTGCCGCTGCAAACTCTGCCATAGTGAGCAGCGCAGCCTTTCCATCACAAAGGGAGACAAACGATAACGAGGTGATTGTCATTAAGCCCCCTATTATAATTGCAGCACCCACTGCAGTGGTTGTCACTGAGCCCTCTATTACGACTGCACCAGCCACTGCAGTAGTTGTCACTGCCCCCCCCATCATGATTCCAGCACCCACTGCAGTGGTCGTCACCCCCCCCCCCATTACAATTACAGCACCCACTGTGATAGCTGTCTCTGAACCCCCCATTACGATTGCAGCGCCCACTGTGATAGCTGTCTCTGAACCCCCCATTACGATTGCAGCGCCCACTGTGATAGCTGTCTCTGAACCTCCCATTACGATTGCAGCTCCCACTGCGGTGATTGTCACTGAGCCCCCCACTATGATTGCGGCACCCGTTATCGAAACGGTGATCACCCCAAGCACCACTGCTGCCGTAATCCCAGAGCCTGCCACCACCGATCCAGTCGAAGTTGTTGCATCCAGCACACCGGATTCTGCTAGTCTGCTTGCTGAAGTCGAGCTGATATCACCTATTGAGGGACAAATGACTCCATACGGAAATGCTAAGACATTTAGGTGGGCAATACCAGTGGCTTTGCTGGCCACCAGCGCAAGTTTCGATTTGGTTGTCACAGATCTCCAAGCATCTACCACGGTCTATCAGGACAATACGCTTACTACCGGACACTGCGATCCGTTTGGTATCTGCAGCATGGTAGTTCCTGCATCAAGCGTCCTAACTGAGAGCAGTGATCACGAGTGGCGTCTATCAGCGTCCCTTGATCAAACAACTTCAGAATCTATGACTGGCTCATTCAAAGTTGATATCAATCCTGAACCAGAAGTCACAATGCTTGAGACCAACGAGCAGTTCACTGTGCTCAAGCAAAAATTTGACGATGTGGTATCGGTATACCCTGATGCCTGGTACACAACGCGTGATCTCCAAAAGCAAGCCACTACCGACAACGGGTACCACCAGTATCCTGCGCTCTATGGCCTAGCCATGATGTATGAGATGACCGGCGATGTATCTTATTTGCAGCTAGGTTTGGATATGTCACTTAAGTATGCTAACGATGGCGTTGATATGGATGGAGATGGATTCCTCGATTGGGAATGGGGATACGCTTCAAACTACGACCGTTTGAATCACGATCACTATGAGTGGCGTACAGCCATGGGTATCTCCTTTATTGCAGCGCAACTTGCAAAAGACCCTAGCGCATCAGTTCAGCCAAGCAATGCGTTAGCCACACTCACTCAGTATCTTGACGTTCATTTCTGGGATAAATGGACACCACAGAATGCGCCACAGGGACGTAGTAACAACGCCACCAAAGGGGCTGATTTTGTCGCCCGATTGATCTCTGCTGCAATTAATTTGCACATGATTACCGGCGATGATAAATACATGCAATATATAAATACCAAAGGGCAGCAGGTAGTGACAGGTATGGAGGGCACCTATCGTGCGGACACTGCCTCATATGATCTGCGGTGGCGTATCGACGGCTCAGGTGGCCCAAATTATGCCGACTTTCCTTCACAGGATGTATCTCATGCGCAAGATATGATCATCTGCTTAACCTATGCCTTTCGGAGTGGCTACGATTTTAACGGGGCGCTCACCAATTCAATCATGACCGGTCTGACCAATACTGCGACAGATGTTGTTTATACCGGTGACGATCTTACTTATAGGTCGGATGGCGGCGGACCTCCTTTTGATTACTCCCCACCGGCACTCTATGTCACGCACCAAGTAGCGGGGTGGACAGCGCTTTCCACATTCAATGATGCACTGCTAGAAAAATTTGTTGCTCGTAGCTTAACGGACGAATCAATAAATAATAGCCGGGGACGCACGGTCAGTTTTGAAAACAGGTTAATGCTGTTTGCGAATCTAGCCAGAGCGAGTATGTGACTCAATGACTCTCCCGTTGTACAGAATCGGGGAGATCGGCTGCTGCCGGCTTAGGCATAGTTATAATTCCGGCGACCAAGACGCTGAACTCAAACAGCCATTGTCCGAGCTCAGGTCGATACACACGACGAGGCACCCTGAACGTCGCAACAAATTTCACACGCTACATTAACCGTAACCACCATTCAAAGCTGTAACGAATGGCTCATTGGCATTTAGCTACCCTGTAACGTCCGTAGGCTGATACCACCTCAAATGTACCTATGACGTCATTAGCAACCACCAAGATTTTCAAATGGGTAACAGCAGTGACGTTTTTATTCACCACAACGTTTACGGTTACAGATTTGCATGCGACCCTGGCAGCTGCAAAGCATGCGGACAATGAGCGCTTCACACTGCTCAAGAAGAAATTTGACGATGTGGTATCGGTATATCCTGATGCCTGGTACACAACGCAAGATCACCAAAAAAGAGCCACTTCCGACAATGGGTACCACCAGTTTCCTGCGCTCTATGGCCTAGCCATGATGTATGAAATGACGGACGATGTCTCATATTTGCAACTAGGTTTAGATATTTCACTTAAGCACGCTAACGATGGCATTGATATAGATGGGGATGGGTTCCTCGATTGGGAATGGGGACACGCCTCAAATTATCGCCGTTTAAATCACGATCACTATGAATGGCGAACAGCCATGGGGATTTCTTTTATAGCGGCTCAGCTTGCTAAGAATCCTGGCGCACGGGTTCAACCCAATAATGCATTAGACACACTCACTCGATATCTTGACGTCCACGTTTGGGATAAATGGACACCTCAAAATGCGCCGCTGGGACGTAGCAACAACGCCACCTTAGGGAGTGATTCTGTCGCCCGATTGATCACCACGGCCATCAATCTATACACAATCACCGCCGATGACACTTACATAGATTACATACACGACAAAGGGCAGCAGGTGGTCGCTGGGATGGAGGGCACGTATCAAGCAGACACCGAATCTCTGGATCTAACGTGGCGCATCGATGGGTCTGGCGGTCCTAATTATCTCGACATCCCCTCTCAGGATGTTTCTCACGCACAAGATATGGTTACGCTCTTAACCTATGCCTACCGTAGCGGCGAGGACTTTAACGGCGCACTAACAGATTCAATCATGAACAGATTGACCAATACCTTAAAAAACATCGTATATGCTGGCGATGATTTCACTTATCGAGTGGATGGCGGCAAACGCCCCTATGACAACTCTCCACCGACATCCTTTGTAATCAACCAGATATCCGGATGGACAGCCCTTGCAACCTTCGACGACACATTGCAAGACAAATTTGTAAATCGTGCTCTAACACATGAATCAATAACCAATAATCGCGGATCTAGAGTCAGCTTTGAAAACAGGTTAATGCTCTTTGCTAATCTAGCCAGAGCAAGTTTGCAAATAAACGAATCTGGATACTCTGAGCAATTCCCAACCAGTTATAAAAAAACGCGGGGGAGTCTCTGGCCTAACTTTTCTTGGTGATCGGAGCAGCTGCCTTATTCAATGCCTTCTGTCAGCCAGCCCTATAAACCAACAGCTGGTAACTCACTGCGCACATCCAATTACGCTGTGAGACTTGATATATGGCAAACCAGTGATCGAACTCATCATGCGTAATGTTGCATGCTGAAAAGCTCCGATATCGTCGGCTGTTTGAACGTTGGGTATCTCGCCTTACAGAACATTAACGTATCTCTGCGGATGTTGACCGTCTCCAGCAAACTGTAAATCATCGTACTGGCATCAGCGCCAGCCGATGTATTTGAAAAGAAAATGTTCTTGAGTCGGCCAGCGATCGCCTTGACCACATGCTCGCCTGAATGTAGGAAATCAGTAGACACCCTTCATTACAGTAACAGCGCAACCCTTCGCTGTGCTTGATCAAATACGCATACGCCCGCCCTCCACCTGCATGAGATTGGCCCACATAAGGAACGTGTCCCGCATTGCCATTGCAAGGTGTTGGCAAACGGAGGTAATGAACCCTCAAAAGCGCATTTGGAACGCATGTTTAGACGCAAAGTTGTTTGTTAGTTTAATGGAAGCCAAGGTAGTTATCACTGATTGGAGAAGGCGGTACGATCAACTCAGAACCCATAGCTCCAGTAACTCCTAAGGCTGCATTACGCCAGAGGTGGCATATTTCACTATCAGCAAAAAAGTCGTGTGCGCATGTCGTAAAGTCGATGCAACCTGCCATGCATGCAGTTCGATAGAATCAAAACTTAGCCGGAACGGTATTCAGGACGCCTCTAACGCATCAAGAAGACACAGATGGCATTGTAAGGCCATAATCCAGAATCCTGTTATGTTCAGTACTAATATTCAACGTGAAAGCACTAGGCTCTAGGGATAATGTTATTCAATATTCCATAGCAGACGAATATTTGCAATTCTTCAGGAAATAACACCGAGCTGCCGTAATGTGATTCGATACCGCAAATAAAGTGAATTTTTTATGTAGACTATTGGCAATTCGCCTATGAAGACATACTTTTATAAATGACAATATTAGTACTTGCGCCACATGCGGATGATGAAGTCCTTGGCGTTGGAGGAACTATGGCTCGCCTTGCTGCTGAAGGCGAAGATGTTGTGGTCGCTGTTCTTACAGGGCATGGAGAGAAACCACACCCTCTCTTCGCTCCTGATGCTTGGGATCAGGTTCGCCAAGAATGCCAGGAATCCTGTTCTATTTTAGGTGTTAGCAGACTATTATTTAAAGAACTGCCGGCTGTGTCTTTGGATGTAATGCCTGCATGGCAAATCAACACCACTGTTATGGAGGTTCTTGAAGAGGTAAAACCAGATACTTTATATGTACCATTTGCCAATGATCTCCACAAAGACCACGGGGCAATTGCTTACGCCGCTTCTGTGGCTGCTCGTCCTTACTTACCAATTGGGAAATCTATTTCGCGAATCCTGGCCTATGAGACACTTTCTGAAACGCATTTGTCTCCTGCGTATATTGAGCCTGCTTTTCAACCCTCAAGTTTTTGCGATATCTCCAATTTTATTGATCTTAAGGTAAAAGCGCTAAGTGCATATAAGTCTCAATTACAGCCAGAGTGTATGCCCAGATCACTGACGTGTTTGAGAGCGCTGGCAACATTACGAGGTTCGCATATAGGTGTTGAAGCTGCTGAAGCCTTTGTATTGTTGCGTGAGACATGTTGATTTGCTACTAATGAAAAAGTACGATTTTTTTAAAACTGTGATTGATCGCTGTTTAGCACTGATTATGCTTGTAGTTTTATCACCTGTATTGTTGGTAGCTGTTCTTGCCATTCGGGTGGAATCCAAAGGTCCTGTATTTTTTACCCAGATACGACTTGGGCGTAATTGCAGTGTTTTCCATATTCTCAAATTTCGCACTATGACAATCGACAAAGATCGTGCTGAGACGCAGACATTTTTTGATAGCCCTGGCATAACTAGGGTGGGTTCTGTATTGCGGCGATGGAAAATAGACGAACTACCACAACTATTCAACGTTTTACGAGGTGACATGAGCCTCGTTGGCCCTCGCCCGGCTCTTCCTCAGATGCTAGACGAAATTGATCAGTTATCACGTCAACGTTTTTCTGTCAGGCCAGGGCTAACAGGCTGGGCACAAGTTAACGGCAATATCGCATTACCTTGGCCTATTCGCTGGAAATACGATGTTGAATACGTCAAGTCGCGCAGCTTCTTACTTGATTGCCGAATTATCTCGAGAACAGTGCTTGTCATCCTGTTTGGAGATGACTATTTGCAGAGGCGAAACAAACAGTGAGAATCATAGTAGTAGGTTCAGTCAATAGCTCTTTACTTACTCTCAAAAAGTTATGTGAGTATGATTTAGTCCCAGTTGCAGTATTTGGGTTTAAAGCTGATGATGTTTCACATATAAGTGGGTATGAAGATCTTGAGCCATTTGCTAATGCAAACAGCATTGCATTTCATCCGTTTCGACGTATAAACGATCACTATGACGAACTCCGTCAATACAATGCTGATTTAATATTCGTAGTTGGCTTGTCACAACTCGTTTCAAAGAAAATTATTGAACTCCCAACCTTCGGTTGTGTGGGGTTTCATCCAACAGCACTACCACTCGGTCGTGGGCGTGCGCCCATTGCTTGGATTATTCTTGATAACTGTCCTGCTGCCGCAACATATTTTCGCATAGCCGAAGGAGTTGATGATGGCCCAATATATACACAAGTCGCTTTTGATGTTAATTCGTCCGACGATGCGTTGTCGATTACAAACAAGATTCTTACTTCTAGTGAGGTGGCGCTTGATCAATGGCTGCCAGAACTTGTAAATGGAAAAGTCACATGCGTTGAACAGAATCATACAATAGCCACGTACTATGGAAAGCGAATCGATGATGATGGCCAACTTGTATGGTCAGAGCCTGCAGTAGTTTTAGAGCGGCTAGTTCGTGCTACTACTCATCCCTATCCTGGTGCATTTTCCTACATGCAAGGACTGAAAATTCGTATTTGGAACGTGAATTTTGTAGAGTCGACCTCAATTTCCGATATTGGTAGTATTGTCAACGTAGGGTCAAATGGTGGATTTACCGTTCAAACAGGTGGTGGATTTCTTAAAGTATTAAAATACGAGGTTGAGGGAGGAGTTTGGGAACCTTTGGTTGGTATGAGTTTTGATTCGGTTACCCAGCTTGGGTAGATCCTCGTTAGAACAAACAGGACTGATTCTTAATTGATTGTTGCAAAGTTTGTCACATCGAGCCGGCATCTCCAAGACGTTGACATTTAAGTTCTAGTGGCTTGCAAGAGGACAGGCAAACAAGCAAACGGGTAGTGTGAACAATATCTGCGACAGACCTAGAACGGTTTGGCTTGCCCCAGGGAAAACTGACGTAGGATTAACATAACCGCACATCCTGAGAAGACACTAGATTCTCAGCATCAAATCGGATTGCATTTGATAAGCAGCGAAGTTCTGTTACTAAAACAGGGGCATCAGTTGCGCCACAACGGTAGTAGCGTCAATGGGTTCAAATTCTGTCTTTGCCGGCAGGTTGAAGCTACAACGACTCGTGTACCCAATGAGTCTTCAGCACTGCGCCCGTAACTGTTTCCTGACTCACTCTACGGCTCAGCTGAGGCCCTCACCAAAGCGGGCTGCTCTCTGCGCCGTCTCTTCTTACGCTTCCGACTATTGCTCTGCCTGCCCCAACGACGCTGATGATACCAGTTACCAAACAAGCCCACAGCAAACCACCACGGCATCCAAGTAAAGAACGCGGAAAAAGCCCCCATGGTGAATACGGCCAGTAAACTTAGCAACCGAAATAGTCCGTACCCTTGGTTGGTGAATATAGATTGAAACTTAGAAATATAGGACCCAGAGATTTCGAGATAAATACTGACCAACAGCGCCACAAAGACTAACGCACCAAACACACCGAGATGCGTCAACACTGACAACATACTGTGCACATAAGTCCCTTGGCCCGTCGTCAACATCTCTACTTGCGTATTACCAAAAATAGGGCTGTACTGAAAATGCTTAATAAAGTTATCGCTGAATAACTCATTACGCGAATCTAACGAGCCTACCTCACCTGATCCAAAGCCTGTGATCCTGAGCGCATCCGGATTGACACCTAACGATTCCATTAAACTAATTCCGAAAAACGCGATGACAGCCAACCCAACAAGCGTGGCCACTGTCAGCTTCAATACCATGTTACTCAGTAAAATATTTAAAATTGAAGTTCTGAATTGACGCGCATTCAACGACTTCCTTGTCATCACAACTGCATAAAAGACAAGCAACACACCTACAGGCACCACCGCCCCTTTGTTACTACCCACGAGTTGGGCAGTTAACGCTACAACACCACACAGGACTGTTAAAGGGATACCCAACATAATCACATTTACCCAGTTTCTCGATGTTGATGTGACACCAATAACAGTAGCTAGTGCGCAAACAACAATGTACTGCATGATTAGCAAATCACCCACACGCTGATAGCCAACACCGTCTTCCACAAGAAATATACCACCGGACAATTCACTCCCACTCCCTTGAGACAGCCCACCACCTTTGTGAGTTAGAAAGGTCAATGCAGCCATGCCAATCAACAGCAATATGTACAGAAATGTCGCGATAGCTAGCGGGCTCGAAGGTGCACGCGGATTAGTACGTAAGTCATACACGAGTGACAATGCTTGCGACAACATGGCTCCTAGCACAAAACCAAATACCATCCCCCCGGTGGTGCCTATGGTTTGCTCATGCAATTTAAAGGTATCGCCGATTTCTACATAGTGCTTTACCGAAAAATATATGAAGAAAAAGATGATGATCAGCGCCGAGCTACGTATCAGAATTACGTTTAGTACGTTTCCGGTTAAGAAAAGCAGGAACAAAAAAGCCCCACCACAACTGACCAGAAACAAATACCCTCCGGCAGCTTCAGTTATGCGTGTATTGATAAATACAAACATTGAAAACGACACCAACAAGCCGAATGCCACTAATGCTTGAGTAAATTTCATGGCCTACCTCAATGGTACCTGTCGATCTATAATTGAAAATAATATGCTCATTGTTCTCGTCTTGTTACACAGGTAAGTGTTCCACGCACCAACTACACTTCACAGCTGATTGATTCGATAAATATCCAAATTCTGAAAATCATCAAAAACATGGCGCTTTATAAATTCAGCATTAGGTATCTCGTCCAGCGTCAAGCCATCACGAGTAAATATATAATCTGGCTCAAACAACATCACTGCCTCTGAAAAAGTGTCGTCTTGCAATAAATTTCTCGAAACCAGTAAAGTCTTGTTGTGACGCATCGTAGCAATCAAAGACAACCACCCGCCCGTATTATTACCCACAACAGCAATTCGATCACTTTTTTCAATGAAATCCAATTTCCGGGATACCTGAAGTAGCGCCTGCCGTTCACTGAGACTCTCTGTTTGAATCCGAGTTAACATCAGATAATCGACAGGAATATAGGCAGTAACCAATACGATCAGCCCAATCACGGCCAATCGCTGCCGACTCCACTGCGATAACCACAACACGCAACAAATGACTGAAGCCGGGATGATCAACAACTGGTAACGCATCTGATTCTGCATGAGAACCACCATTGCCGCATAAGCGAGCATCCACACAGCCGCACAAAACATAACAGGGCGCATACGCTTGCTAAAGCGAAACGCCAAACATATAAACCCGATCAGCCCAAGATTCGATACCAGATATATAGGTGTCAAGCTGGATGGTAAAAACTGAACACTCAATGCATGTCCCAATTTATTCACCATAAATGCAACGTCGATCTGAGGTACGACATTTGACATCAGCCAGATGGTGTTGCTCACACCTGGTACAGAAGAGGCAACAAGATCACGCATACTGGGCGGAAACGATGATGGAAACACATAACCTTTCAGCGCAGTTGTTAGTACCACGACCAAAAGCACCATGATCGCATAAGCAAATGTTCGATTAACCACGGCGCTGTAAATTGAAAAACATAAACCGACTACCAAAAATAGTGGATGCGAGGCGCAGCCTACGACCAGCAGCGGCAACAAAAAAGCTCTTGGCATGGCGGCCTTATCGCCAACAACAATCAGATAAATAATGACAGCACTTAAAAAGGCAAAAAACGTTTCTTGCAGTACATTACCAGCCAACCACAGATTGATGGGCGTCACCATATACACAATGCAGGCAGCATAGCCCCATTGCGTACCTGCGAGCCTACCGACCGTTAGCCCGGTAAACACGGCTGCCAGAAGCAGAAACACGATATTTGAGTATTTCCAGGCAACGAAAGGGCCTAGCGACTTCGCCAGCAATGCGTTTATATGCAATACCGGACCATTGTGTGCAAAGTAGGTTTCTTCGAACCCGTTCTGATTTCGCAGCACTACTCCAGGGAATACCGTGTTAGTTGTTGGTGCCTCACCAGCAGCTAGTGTTTGAGTATCGGCTAAGTACCAGTACTGATCTGTGCCCCGCACTCCATCTCCGAACGCAATTAACGCTGCACAAACGCTCAACGTAATAACGAGCGTTAATGCAGCAAGATGACGTTTGAAGAATGTAAAAAGCTCGTCCATAAACAATTGTGCAGCCCCCTCAGGACCTAACCTAACAGCATCCTATACGAATCGGCTAGTCGATTCCGCCTCGTCTGCCAGTTGTAGCTCTCAAGTAGCTCATCATGAGCTTTTTCCAGCCACCCTTCAATATCTATTCAACACCCCCATAAGCCCCGGCAGCTCTGGATCATGGTATTAATGAAGATCAGCCTGGTTCCTCAAGGCTTTGATCAGGGAAACTAGCTGCGATAGCACAATACGCTTGATACGCCCATTGCACTCGCTCACACAAAAAAAGCTCAGACCTTCGAAAAACTCAACGCTTTTGCCATTGTTAACTAACCGTGTTACCTGGTGACCCACCTCAGACAGGCTTACACATTCCTTTTGAAATATGCGAATATCCTTGCACGAATGACAGTCGCTACCTGACAGGTGCCTTGATTAGACCAGTTAGGCTGTCCGCTACCAGCCTGTCAATTCAGCTACGATACGATCCTGATCTGCAGGCTTGATATCTGGACTCATGGGCAAACTCATTACCCGCTTGGCAACTGTGGCTGAAATTGGGGTGCAATCGGGGCAGCACAAATCTTTGTAGGCGGGTTGCTGATTTAACGGTAAGGGGTAGTGAACAGAAGTGGGTATTCCCAGCTCTTTCAAGCGTGCCTGAACAGCATCTCTGTCATCGATAAACACAGTGTATTGAGCAAAGACACTGGTTCGATCATCGCGCTGAACCACCCTCTCCACCCCGGCTGCATCCATCATTTGATTGTAGCGGGCACCCGCTACTAGACGCTGTTCAATTTCCCAATCAAATCGGGTCAGCTTTGCCAGCACAATGGCACACTGCAGCGTATCCATACGCCCACCGACACCCACACGAGTATGCACATAACGTTTGCTCTGCCCGTGCACTCGAATTTCTCGGCAAGCCTGAGCTAACGCATCGTCGTTGGTGAAAATAGCTCCGCCATCACCGTAGCAACCCAAAGGCTTACTGGGGAAAAACGAGGTGCATGAAAGCGAGGACAAGTTGCAACTTTTCTTTCCTTTATAATCAGCACCAAAACTCTGCGCAGCATCCTCGATCACCGTTAATCCATGTTTCTCAGCAATGGCGTTAATGGCATCCATATCAGCCGGTTGCCCATATAAACTTACTGGGATTATCGCTTTTGCACGCGGTGTTATCGCCCTCTCGATCAACGTGGGGTCGATGTTGCAGGTGTCAGGTTCAACATCCACAAATACCGGTTTAGCACCCAGTAGCACAATCACCTCAACTGTTGCTATAAACGTGAACGGCGTAGTAATCACCTCATCTCCCTCGCCAATACCCAGAGCCATAAGACAAATCAACAATGCTTCAGTGCCACTAGCGACAGTGATGCAATGTTCAGCCTGGGTATATCCCTGCAGCTGTGTTTCAAGTTCCGGCACTTCCGGCCCCATGATGTACTGACCATGTTCCAATACCCTATCGATACGAGCTCGTATCTCAGGTTCGATAGCACGGTACGCGGATTTAAGATCGATGAAGGGAATGGGAGAAGCCATTTTACTAGTCCGTGTTAAGAGCCACTTTCGACAAGCAAACAAATATTATCGTGTAAACGATAATGATCACCAGTATGCGGACAAACCGTTTCCGCCACTCCACTGACAGGCAGATCCAGCTTTTCACCATACCGGCTCATCCAACCGATGCGCCTGGCAGGCACACCCACCATAAGAGCAAAATCAGGTACATCCTTGTTTACAACAGTGCCCGCGCCAACAAACGCATATTGACCCACTGTAACGCCGCACACAATGGTGCAGTTAGCACCCAATGTTGCACCCAATCGGACTAAGGTATTTCGATACTCATTCTTTCGTTCAACGAGTGCACGTGGATTGTAGACATTGGTAAACACCATACTGGGGCCACAAAACACGCCCTCTTCCAGCGTTACGTTGTCATATACCGATACATTGTTTTGAACCTTGCAACGATCACCAATTACTACCTTATTACCGACAAACGCATTTTGCCCAAGAGATACACCTCGGCCAACCACAGCTCCACCACACACATGCGCAAAGTGCCATACGCGAGATTCGTCTCCTATTTGCGCACCCGGATCAATGATGGCGCTTTCGTGCACTTGATAATTCATGACAGATGCTCAGCCCTAGCAAACAAGGAATTACGTAGACAGAAAAGGATGGTAATCACCGGTTAGCGGAGCTAGCTGCGCATCGCGTATATGAGCCACTGTTTCGATAGCAACCCGATTTTCATTAAGACCAAAGCCGTTACCGGCTAGAATCTGTTGGTAGCTAAGCGTGTGCAGATCAGTAAATCCGCCTGAGAATTCTATTTCTTCGCCATTGGCCGTAATGGAACGATGGGTTCGAGCACCCTTATCTTTAGCCGCCGCCGGCACATCATTTTCATCGATCGATAAAAACCACCGTACTCGTGCCTTTTCATATTCGAGGAAACCAGCAGCACGTGTGACGTCGTTCAAATGAACGACATTGCTTTGAAGTGTGCCAAATACAAACTGCAGCATGTCGTAAAAATGAACACCAATATTGGTGGCAATCCCACCGGATTTTGCATTCTCACCTTTCCATGATTGCAGGTACCATTTGCCGCGAGACGCAATGTAGGTCAAGTCTACGTCAAATTTGCTGCCATCCGTATGCGCCTCGACCTTTTCCTTGAGTGCAAGAATGGATGGGTGCAATCTCAATTGCAATATGGTGTTTACCTTCTTGCCGGTATCTTGCTCCACATCTATCAGGCCATCAATATTCCACGGATTGAGCACCAAAGGTTTTTCGCAAATAGCGTCAGCCCCAGATCGAAGGGCAAAGCGCATATGTGAATCATGCAGGTAGTTGGGTGAACAGATAGACATATAGTCTATTGGATTGCCGTTACGACGCAACAAATC